>NZ_JBEOYD010000005.1:0-422126 GCF_040296885.1 Streptomyces sp. NPDC001980
CTCGCGATCGCCTGCACCTTCTTCCGCGGCACCCGCTTCGAGGACCTCGCCGTCTACACGGTCCCCGACCGCCGGCTCAGCCCTTCCCGCTCACCCGCCCCTGGAGCAGCCGGGACAGCGCCGCGTGGACGTCGTCCAGGGAGCGCTCCGGCTGGAAGGACTTCCAGTCCAGCGCGGCCACCAGCACCATCCCGACCAGCGCGGCCGCCGTCAGCTGGATGTCGATCTCGTCGCTGAACTCGCCGTTCTCCACGCCCTCGCGCAGCACCCCCTCGACGACCGCGACGGCCTGCTGCCGGACCACCATCAGCGTCGACTGCCAGGCCCGGTTGGTGCGCCACAGCTCCGCCACGTAGAGCTGCGTGAAGGCCGGGTACCGGTCGATGAAGACGAGGCCCGCGCGGACCATCGCGTCCAGGGCGTCGACCCGGCTGCCCCCCTCCCGCGCGGTCCGCTCGGCGGCTTCCTTCAGCGAGGCGGTGAGGAGGCCCACGCCGTGCCGCAGCAGCTCCTCGAAGAGGACCGACTTGCTCGCGAAGTTGTAGTAGACCGTGCCCTTCGCGACGCCGGCCCGTTCGGCGATCTCGTCCACCGTGGTGGCCGAGAAGCCCTGCTCGGCGATGAGCGTGACGGCGGCCTCGTAGAGCTTCTGCCGGGTGGCCTCACGGCGTGTGCTGCCGCCCGTGGTGCTGCTGCTTTCCATGGTCCTGATTCTCACAGGAACGGCGGCCCCCGCGGGCACGGAAGACAAGGTCATGGACGTCCTCACAGACTCAGCTCGGGATGCAGCCGGTCCAGCGTCCACACCTGGCGGCGCCGGGCCGAAAGCGCGGTGAGCGCCAGGGCACCCGCCGTGAACGCCACCAGGACGGCACAGGCCTGCCACACCGGCCCCAGCCCGCCGCCCGTGATCAGCCGCCGCAGCGCCGCCACGACGTAGCTCATCGGCAGGAACGGGTGGATCGCGTTGAAGAAGCCCGGACTGGTCTGCACGGGATACGTGCCGCCCGCCGACGTCAGCTGGAGCATCAGCAGGGCGAGGACCAGGATCCGTCCCGCCGCCCCGAAGCGCGCGTTCAGCCACTGCACGATCGCCGCGAAGCAGGCCGCCACCAGGAACAGGAACCCGACCGTCCCGGCCGCGCGGGCCATCCGGAGCCCGATCGCCCAGTGCAGTACGGCCATCAGGGCGGCCGTCTGCAGCACCCCGACCGCGACCACCGGCAGCCAGCCCGCCAGCGCGATCCGCCAGCCCGCCGAACCGGCCGCCAGGGCACGCCGGTTGAGCGGCTGGATCAGCATGTAGGCCACCATCGCGCCGACCCACAGGGAGAGCGGGATGAAGTACGGGGCGAACCCGGTGCCGTAGTTGGGCGCCTTGTGCAGGTCCTGCGAGGCGAGCTGGACCGGGTCGGACATCACCCCGGTGCGCTGGTCGCGGTCCTGCTTGTCGTAGTCGGGGATCTTCGCCGCGCCGTCGTGCAGGCCGCCGGCGAGCGTGTTGGACCCGTCGGCGAGCTTGTACATCCCGCCGTTGAGGTCGTAGGCGCCGGACTCGAGCTTGCCGAGGCCGCTGTCGAGACCGGTGGCGCCGGCGGTGGCCGTGCCGAGTCCGGTGCGCAGCTTCGCGGCGCCCGCGGCGACCCGGGCCGCGCCGTCGTTCAGCTTGTCGATCTTCTTGACGGCGTCGGCGACGTCCTCGGAGAGGTGCGGGGCGCGGTCGGCGAGGGCCTGCGCCTGGGTCTGGAGCGTGCCGAGGTTCTCGTCGAGCGTCTTCAGGTCGCCGTTCTGGTCGGCGATCAGCGCGTTCAGGTCGTCGGCGACGCCGGCCACGTCGTCGGCCGCGTCCCTGGCCTTCTTCAGGTCGGGGCAGACCGGGTCGGTCAGCAGGTCCGCCGAGCAGCGCGCCGCGTAGACCTGGTCCAGGGTGTCGGCGGCCACGTGGGCGGTCTTCGCGGCCGCCGGAGCGGTCTTCACCAGGACGCCCAGGTTGTCGCGGACGGTCTGTGCCGAGTCGGCGACCAGCCGGGCGGTGTCACCGATGGTCTTCTCGTTCTTCGCCAGGTACGGGCCGACCTTGCCGTAGACCCCGTCGACCTGGTCCGCGAGGGCCTGGGTGCCGTCCGCGACCTGCCGCGAGCCGTCCGCCAGCGTGCCGGCGCCCGCGTCCAGCTTCTTGATCCCCTTGGCGAGCTTCCCGCTGCCGGTCTTGGCGTCCGCGAGGCCGTCCGCGAGGTCCTTCGACCCCTTCTTGGCCTTCCCGATGCCGCCGGCCAGGGTGTCGGCGCCCTCGGCGGCCTTCACGGTCTGCCCGTGGATGTCGGCGAACGAGATGAAGATCCGGTCCAGGAAGGAGCGGGACGCCTTGGTGGACGCGGCCGAGCGCACCTCGTTGAAGACCGTGCGGGAGATCTGCCCGACGATGTAGTTGTTCGCGTCGTTCGTACGCACCTGGAGCGCGCCGGTCTCCGGGGAGTCGCCCGCGCTGGAGGCGACGCGCGCGCTGAAGCCGGCGGGCATGGTCAGCGACAGGTAGTACGTGCCGTTCTCGACGCCCCGGCGGGCCTCGGCGGCGCTCACCTCGTGCCAGTCGAAGGTCCTGCTGTCCTTCAGCCCGGTGACGATGTCGTCGCCCGCGGTGATCCGTTTCCCGCTCGCGGTCGCCCCCTTGTCGTCGTTGACGAGCGCCACGGGGACGCGGTCCAGGCGGCCGTAGGGATCCCAGAACGACCACAGGTACAGCGCGCCGTACAGCAGCGGCAGCACCAGCAGGGCCACCAGGGCTGCGCGCGGCAGCCTGCCCCGTCCGAAGCGCCTGAGCTCAAGCGCGGCCAGTCGCGGTGAGCGCATCGCCGGCCTCCTTCCCTTCCGATACCTCTGCTGCCTCCGCTGTCTCGGTGCTTCCGGTGCTTCCGGTGCTTCCGGTGCTTCCGGTGCGCACGACGACGGCCCCCGCCATCGCCTGGCCGCACACCGCCACCACCGTCGTCCCGGCCTCGGCGATCGACGCCAACAGCGCCCGCACCTCGGCCCGTTCGGACTCCGACAACTTCAGGTCCGCGTCGTCCACGGCCAGCAGCCGCGGCTTTCCCACCAGCGCCAGCGCCACGGACAGCCGCAGCGCCTCGATCCGCTCCAGATCCCGTACGGCGGTCCGGGCGCCCTTGGGCAGCGACTCCAGGTCGAGCCCGGCGGCGGCCAGGGCGTCGTCGATGCGCTGCTGCGCCCGCGCCCTGCGTTCCGCGCGGGGCCGCAGCAGCGCGCGCAGGCTGTCGCCGAACCGGCGTTGCAGCAGGGCCCGTTCGCGCAGGTGCTCGCCGACGGTCAGGGCAGGTTCGAGGTCGGTGACCCCGGCCACGTTGGCCACCGCGCTGATCCGGCGCACCGCCGACAGATGCTTGGGCAGCCGGGCCCCTCCGACGGTCGCGGTGCCCTCGGTGGCCTTCATCCGGCCGGTGAGCGCGAGCAGCAGACAGGTGCGGCCGGAGCCGGACGGCCCCTCCACCGCGATCAGTGCGCCGGGCCCGGCGTCCAGGGAGATCCCCTGGAACGCCCAGCCCCGCGGGCCCTTGAGCCCGAGGCGCTCGGCCGTGACAGGTACGCCGTGCACAGGTTCCCCCCTGTGGCGTTGTTTTTGAACTGACTGGTCAGTGCAAAAAGTAGCCCGAACTTGCGATCGAAGCAAAAGCCCAGGTCAGAACGGATTGTCAGTGCCATACCTCACGATGGGCACATACGGCACCCCGTGTGAGGGCGCCGTCACTCAGACGACAGGAGGTTCGTCATGGCCAACTCGTCAGCGTCCGCCGCCCACCGGCGCCGCGCCACCGGCCCTGCCCCCTCACTGACCGGCCCGGCGAGCGATGTGCACCCCGTGCTCCGCCGGGCCACGGCCCCGCCCGCCGCCCTCGACCTGCTCACCCAGGCCCGTGCCGCCCTGGACGAGGCCGAACTGCTCGACACCTCCAACGAGCGCTACGCGACCGCCCACCTCGCCGCGCTGCGCACCGCGGCCGCCGTGCTCGCCGCCCGCGCCCGCCCCGAGACCTCGCCCCGGCGCCGGGCCCGGATCCGCAGCGCCTGGGAGGTGCTTCCCGAGGTCGCGCCCGAGCTCACCGAGTGGAGCGCCCTGTTCGCCTCCGGCGCCGCCCGCCGGGCCCGTGCCGAGGCCGGCATCCAGGGCGCGGCGGGCCGCCGGGACGCCGACGACCTGATACGCGACGTGGCGATGTTCGTCCGTATCGTCGAGCGGATGCTCGTCCTCCAGCCGGTGCTGCCGCAGCCGCGCCGGCAGGACGGGGAGCGGCCGGCCGGCGACCCGGGAAGGGAGCTGCCCGACGCGGGATGACCAGGCAAGGCGGCGGGGGCAACGGGCGGCGGAGGCAATAGGGTGGAGAGCGCCTGAAGCCTTCCCGCCTCCCGCACCCCGGGCCGGGGAGGCACCGAGTTCGCGCCGCCGGGCAACAGGCGGTGCCGCGCCGAGGAGTCAACTGCCGTGCCGGACCCCACTCGACCCCGCGCTTCTCTCCGTACCGCCGTGGTCTGGGAGGTTCTTCAGGACGCCCTCGACCGCCGGGTCAAGGCCACCGGCCGGGACGCGCTGGACGTCCTGGACACCGGCGGCGGCAGCGGCAACTTCGCCGTCCCCCTGGCCCGCCTCGGCCACCGCGTCACCGTCGTCGACCCCAGCCCGAACGCGCTGTTCGCGCTGGAGCGCCGGGCCGCCGAGGCCGGCGTGGCCGACCGGGTCAAGGGCGTCCAGGGCGACGTCCTCGGCCTGTTCGACGTGGTCGAGCGCGGCGCCCACGACGTGGTCCTCTGCCACGGCGTCCTGGAGCACGTCGACGACCCGGCCGAGGGCGTGCGCAACACGGTGGCCGCGCTGCGCTCCGAGGGCGTCCTCAGTCTGCTCGCCGCCGGGCTCGGCGGGGCCGTGGTCGCCCGCGCCCTCGCCGGCCACTTCACGGAGGCCAAGCAGGCCCTGGAGGACCCCGACGGGCGCTGGGGCAGCGGCGACCCGATGCCGCGCCGCTTCACCGCCGAGCAGCTCACCGGCCTGGTCGAGGGCGCGGGCCTGGCCGTCACCGCCGTGCACGGCGTGCGGGTCTTCGCCGACCTGGTCCCCGGAGTCCTGGTGGACACCGAGCCGGGCGCCATGGACGCCCTGCTCAAGCTGGAGGCCGCCGCGGCCGAGCTCCCCGCCTTCCACGCCGTCGCCACCCAGCTGCACGTGCTCGGCGAGACACCGGGTGCCGCCGGGGCCTGAGATTCTCCTGAGACGAGCCCGCTGATCAGGGGCTCGACAGCGGATGGAGTACGCCACAGGCCCCCCGATCGAGGGGTTTGCGCCGTATGATCGAGGGAGACCAACCCGGCATGACGGGTCGGCTGCCGGGGAATGGAAGCCTCAGCGAGCCGGGACTGCCATGGCGGGTTCCGGTTGGCCAATTGGCCTAGAGGGGCGGGTTTCACGGGGGCGATTCCCTGCCTATCCTGAAGGGACCCCCCGGGTCGCCCCGGCGACTGCACGATGAGGAGGACGCCGTGCCGCTCTCGGAGCACGAGCAGCGAATGCTTGAGCAGATGGAGCGAGCGCTGTACGCCGAAGACCCCAAGTTCGCGACAGCGCTTGAGGGAAGCGGCCTGCGGATGTACACCCGGCGACGGGTCTACCAGGCGGTGGCAGGCTTCCTCGTGGGTATCGCGCTCCTCATCGCCGGAATGGTCGTGCAGCAGGTCTGGGTCAGCGTGGTGGGCTTCCTCGTCATGCTGGGCTGCGCGGTTCTCGCCGTCACCGGCTGGCGCAAGGCCCCCAAGCCCGGAGAGCAGCCCGCGGCAGGCCCGCAGGGCCGCCGCCAGGGCCGGCCGAAGCGCTCCATGATGGACCGCATCGAGGAGCGCTGGCAGCGCCGCCGCGACGAGCAGGGCCACTGACGGCTTCGCCGGAAGGGCCGACAGGCCGAACAGAGCGTGACTGAGGGGTGACCGCCGGCTGGTGGTCACCCCTCAGGCGTTGTTCAGTCGGCCGGAGCCAACGACCTTGCTGCGGGCCGTGCGTTACTGCGGGTGCGTGGGGGCTGGTCGCGCAGTTCCTCCCCCAGCCTTCGGCCGGGGGTACCCCCAGCGCCTTTTACGGGGCGCTGTCCAGCCGCGTCTCTAAGCCCCAGCCGCGGGCGGCACCCTGCCGGCGCCGGTAAGCGCCCCCCCGCGCCGCCCCCAGGTCAGCCTTCCTGCTCCGACGGCTTTCGCAGGGTCGGACGGGCCGCCGACACCCGTTCCCGCAGCCGGGCCCAGCCTGCCGACGCCGCCCACACCACGCGCACGCTCGATCGCGGAGCGAACAGGGCCCGCAGGCGCGTGGGGACGCCCACCGTGCCGTTGAACGCGGCCGTCACCCGGCGGACATCGTCCGCGAGGCCCGCCGTCGGCCTCGGCCGCGGCGCGTACAGCACCTGTTCGACCGCGTCCGCCACCCGGTGCACCGAGGCCCCGGCGGCCGGATCGAGACGGCCGAGCCGGACGATCCGGGCGGCCGCGTTGCGCGGGGTCTGCGACTCGTCCGGCAGGATGCCGAAGTCCCAGGCGGTGTCGGTCAGTTCCAGCCAGACCGCCAGCGTGTGTGCCGCCACGCCCGGGGGCGTACGGTCGTGGCCCCCGAGCCGGCTTGCCCGCGCCTGCTGCCGGTACAGCATCGGCGACAGCGGCACCGCCAGGACGGCGAGACCGCCGAGCGCCCACAGGGCCAGCTGCCACCACGGCGGCCCGCCGTCGCCGCTCTTGACCGCGGCCGCCGCGGACGGGCTGGCGCAGGCGTCCTGCCTGCGCAGCTGCGGCGTGCAGCTCTCGCTCTGCGAGGCCGAGGCCGACGGCGCCGCCGAGGCGCCCTTGGAGGGCAGGGTCTCGTCCGGCACCGAGGAGCCGGGCGTCTGCGACACCGTGTACGACGGGGTCGTGCCCCGGGTCGGGGTCGGCTCGAAGCGGGTCCAGCCCACACCCTCGAAGTACAGCTCCGGCCAGGCATGCGCGTCCTTCAGGCCCACCGACACCGTGCCGTCGGCCTGCGGGGTGCCCGGTGCGAAGCCCACCGCGACCCGGGCCGGGATGCCCAGCGTCCGGGCCATCGCGGCCATCGCGAAGGAGAAGTGCACGCAGAAACCGCGCTTCTGCTTCAGGAAGTTCGCGATCGCGCCCTCGCCCCGGCCGACCTCCACCTGGGTGTCGTACTGGAAGCCGCCCGTCACCGCGAAGTAGTCCTGGAGCTTGACCGCCTCCTCGTAGTGGTTCGTGGAGCCCGCGGTCACCTCCTTCGCCGTCTGCGCCACCACGGACGGCAGCGAGGAGGGCACCTTGGTGTACTCCTTCTTCATCGCCGCCGAGGCCTCGGGCGCCGCGGCCAGCTGCTCCGCCGTCGGCTGCACGTCCAGGTTGGTGACCTGGTAGGTCTCACCGCGCGTGTTCTGCCCGTGGTCGCCGACGAGGGTCATCCCGACCGGCTCGTAGCGCCAGGTGCCGGCCACCTTGACCCCGCTCGGCGGGTACGGCATCGGCAGCCAGTCCTGGGCGTACCAGTCGGCGGCCGCGATCGTCGACTTCACCGTCGTCCGCTTGACGTCGGCGCCCAGTCCTGCCGGGGTCGGGAACTTGTCCGGCACACCGGTGATGTGCCGCTGGGCCGGCTTCCAGGTGGTGCCGTCGAAGTCGTCCAGGGAGACGATCCGCAGGTACAGGTCGGAGACGTCGTCGCTGCTGGTCCGCACGGACAGCACCTGGCGGTCCTCGTCCACGTTGAGGCTGTCCCGCAGCGACACCAGCGGGTTGACCGCGGAGATCGTGCCGCCGTTCCCGTCGCCCACGCCGACACCGGTCCCGGCGCCGTCCAGCAGGCCGCCCTGGATCGAGGGCATCACGAAGGGCACGAACAGGGCGACGCTCAGCACGGCGAAACCGATCCGGCGCCCGGTGCGCACCGGGGCCACCGCGCCCCTCTCCTGGCCGCCCGGGGCGCGCGCGGCCCCGCCGAACACCCGGCCCCACTGCGAGAGCCGGTCCCGGCCCTCGGCGAGCAGCAGCATCAGATAGCCGGCCGCCGCCACCAGGAACCACAGCCAGTCGGTCGGCCCGTCGGACAGCCCCGCCGCCACCGAGTACAGCGCGAGCAGCGGCAGCCCGGCCGGGGCCGCGCTGCGGAAGGTCACCGCGAGGGTGTCCACGACCAGCCCGACGACCAGCACCCCGCCGATCACCATCAGCCGGATGCCGGGCGTCAGCGGCGCGGGTATCGCGTACCGGCTGACGTCGTCCGAGCCCTGCTGGAGCAGGTCGCCGAGGTACCGGAAGGTGTCGGGGCCGGGGATCACCCCGGCGATCGCGTGGCTCCGGGCGAAGACCATGGTCAGCATCAGCAGCGTGACCAGGGCCTGTGCGGCCACGGTCAGCGCCCGGGCCAGCGGCACCCGCCGGGCGGCCGCGCCCACGCCCGTCTGGACCGCCAGCAGGAACGCCGCCTGGAACAGCCAGGTCACCGGGGAGACCAGCGGCAGCAAAGCGCAGGAGGCCATCAGCGTCGCCGCCGCCGCGGTGAGGGCGAGCCGGGCGCGTCCGCTCATCGCCATGCCTCCCCGCTCAGCGCGGCCAGCCCGGTGCGCTCCCGGTCGGCCTGCCGCCACAGCTCGGCCACGCCGGCGCCGCGCGGCACGCTGACGGCCGTCCAGCCGGCCTCGCGCAGCATCCGCAGCCGCTCCTCGTGCGGGTTGCCCGGAGCCGGCACGTCGGTCGGCTCCCCGACCCAGGTGTCCGGGTCCAGTACGAAGGCCACGGCGCCGCCGCTGCGCTGGCGCATCTTCGCGACCACCGTCGCCTGTTCCTCGTCGAGGTCGCCGAAGAAGGCCACCAGCAGCCCCTCGTTCCCGCCGCGCAGCACGTCGTAGGCCCGGGACAGGCCCGTGCCGTCCGAGTGGTCGATCACCGCCAGGGTGTCCATCATCAGCCCGGCCGCCTCCGCCGACTCCTGGCCGGTGCCCGCGAAACCGTCGGCGCCCTCGCCGGGCACCGAGTTGCCGGCGTCGGTCAACAGCCGGACCGAGAAGCCGCGTTCGAGCATGTGGACCAGGACCGAGGCGGCACCGGACACCGCCCACTCGAACGCCGAGTCCGGGCCCGCTCCTTCGTAGGCGCCGCCCCGGGTGTCAAGGAGCACCGTGCAGCGGGCGCGCTGCGGCTGCTCCTCGCGGCGCACCATCAGCTCGCCGTAGCGGGCGGTGGAGCGCCAGTGCACCCGGCGCAGGTCGTCGCCGTAGCGGTAGCCGCGCGGGATCACGTCGTCCTCGCCGGCCAGGGCCAGCGAACGCTGCCGCCCGTCGCCGTACCCCTTCGCCTCGCCGCTGAGCCGGATCGGCGGCAGCGGCTCGACCTTCGGGATGACGGTCAGGGTGTCGAACGTCGAGAAGGAGCGGGTCAGTTCGCACATGCCGAACGGGTCGGTCAGGCGCAGCTGGAGCGGGCCCAGCGGATAGCGGCCGCGCAGGTCCGAGCGGACCCGGTAGGACACCTCGCGGCGGCCGCCCGGCTCCACCCGGTCCAGGACGAAGCGGGGGCGCGGGCCGAGGACGTAGGGCACCCGGTCCTGGAGCATCAGCAGGCCGGTGGGCAGCCGCGAGACGTTGTCCATCCGCAGATGCACCCGGGCCTCGCTGCCGGCCGGCACCCGCGCGGGGGAGAGCCGGCGGCTGCCGGCCACCCGGTAGCGGGTGCGGTAGAGCACGGCCGCGCAGATCAGCGGCAGCACGGCGAGCAGCAGCCCGACCCGGCGCAGATCGGCCTGGCCGAGGATGTACGCGCAGATCACCGCCGCGATGCCGGCCGCGAGGAAGGAGCGGCCGCGGGTGGTCAGCCCGGCCAGGGCCGTGCGGATCCCGCCCGTCTCCTCGCGGTCGGCCTCCGCCGGGGCACCCATCACAGACTCCGCGGGGGCTGCTGGGGATACGCCGGCACGCCCCGGCCCAGACCGCCGAAGCCGGTCTGCTGCTGGGGGGCCGCGGGCACCGGGGTGGACTGCAGGATCTCCTGCACGACCTGCTCCGCGGTGCGCCGGTTGAGCTGGGCCTGGGCGGTGGGCAGCAGCCGGTGCGCCAGGACTGCCACGGCGAGCGCCTGCACGTCGTCCGGCAGCGCGTACTCCCGGCCGCTCAGGGCCGCGGACGCCTTGGCCGCGCGCAGCAGGTGCAGCGTCGCGCGCGGGGAGGCGCCGAGTCTGAGGTCGGGGTGGGTGCGGGTGGCGGAGACCAGGTCCACCGCGTACCGGCGGACCGGCTCGGCGACGTGGACCCCGCGCACGGCCTCGATCAGCTTCACGACGTCATGGGCGTGCGCCACCGGCTGGAGGTCCTCCAGGGGACTCACCCCGCCGTGGATGTCGAGCATCTGCAACTCGGCCTCCACGCTGGGGTAGCCGACCGAGACCCGGGCCATGAAGCGGTCGCGCTGGGCCTCGGGCAGCGGGTAGGTGCCCTCCATCTCGACCGGGTTCTGGGTGGCCACCACCATGAACGGGCTGGGCAGTTCGTAGGTCTGCCCGTCGATCGTGACCTGCCGCTCCTCCATCGACTCCAGCAGCGCGGACTGGGTCTTGGGCGAGGCGCGGTTGATCTCGTCGCCGATCACGATCTGGGCGAAGATGGCGCCCGGTTTGAACTCGAAGTCCCGGCGCTGCTGGTCCCAGATGGACACGCCGGTGATGTCCGACGGCAGCAGGTCGGGCGTGAACTGGATACGCCGCACCGTGCAGTCGATGGACCGCGCCAACGCCTTCGCCAGCATCGTCTTGCCCACGCCCGGGACGTCCTCGATCAGAAGATGTCCCTCGGCGAGCAGCACGGTCAGCGAAAGCCGTACGACCTCGGGCTTGCCCTCGATCACACCCTCCACCGAACTGCGGACCCGCTCCACAGTGGCGGTCAGATCAGTGAGGCTCGCTCGATCGTCATAGGTCGTCACCCGGCCCTCCTCGGCCCGTCATTGCCCGGCCGGTGCGTCGTCTCGCACAACCGGCCCACCCCGAATCACGGACACCACGCGTGAATGGTTCCGCGCGACGTCTCACACCGCATTCTTGCTGCCGTTACCGATTCGTGTCACTCGCCTGTGGACAACTGCCCGCAGTATGTCGGTCTTGCGACCTTTCGACCGCCTATTCGACAGGGGGTCGACAGCTTACGGCGGGCACGTTCCGGGGCGCGCGGTCTGCTCGGCGGGTCGAAGCACCGCGCCGGGGCGGCCGGGACCGGGGTCGGATCGAGGGGGTGTGATTCGCCCGGACCGGGCCGACGGGGGCGGCCCGGTGCAGGCTGGTGGAGCCTTCGGCGCGGCCGGTCAGGCCGGGTCGATCTCGCGGAGGAGGCCGGTGCGGACGTCGAAGACGAACCCGCGTACGTCGTCTGTGTGCTGCAGGAACGGCGAGGTGCGCACCCGCTGCATGGACTGCCGTACGTCCTGGTCGACATCCCGGAAGGACTCCACCGCCCAGGCCGGGCGCTGGCCGACCTCCATCTCCAGCTCGGTGCGGAAGTCCTCGGTGAGGGCCTCCAGGCCGCAGCCGGTGTGGTGGATCAGCACGATGCTGCGGGTGCCGAGCTTGCGCTGGCTGATGGTGAGGGAGCGGATCACGTCGTCGGTGACCACACCGCCGGCGTTGCGGATGGTGTGGCAGTCGCCGAGCTCCAGGCCGAGCGCGGCGTGCAGGTCGAGGCGGGCGTCCATGCAGGCCACCACGGCTACGTGCAGCACGGGCCGGGCGTCCATGCCGGGGTCGGTGAAGGCGGACGCGTAGGTCCGGTTGGCGTCGACCAGGCGGTCCGTCACGGTGCCGTCCGTGGTTATGGCGCCTTCGGATCCAGTGGGAACTGCTGCGGAAGTCGTCATAGTCATGACGTTACTGGTCACGCCCGTTCAGGGCCTGCTGTGAGAGGGGACAAAGAACGTCATCGTGGCTTGTTGTGAGCTAACCCACACGGAGGGCAAAACACGTCCGCACGGGTGATTCCTGGTGAATCCTCACCCCGGCCGGGACGCCGTACGCGCCGTGCAGGCCGGTTGATTGACCGCGCGACACGGTGGACTAAAGTGACGCGAAGCGGGAGGCGAGGCTCTCCCCGCTGGTGAAATCCCCTGGAGACCCCGGCACGGTGCCCGGGCCGTCTCCCCACGTGCGCGGTGCGCGTACCGAGCGGGCGGGGACCCGGCGGTGCGTCCCCCCGTGCCGGAACTGAGAGGCCCCCTTGAGCGAGAGTCGACATGTCCCGGTGATGCTCCAGCGGTGCCTGGATCTGCTGGCACCCGCCCTGGAGCGGCCGGGCGCCGTGGTCGTCGACTGCACCCTCGGCCTCGGCGGCCACAGCGAGGCGCTGCTGACTCGCTTCCCCGAGGCCCGCCTGGTCGCCCTGGACCGCGACAAGGAGGCCCTGCGCCTGTCCGGCGAGCGGCTCGCCCCCTTCGGCGACCGTGCCACCCTCGTGCACGCCGTCTACGACGAGCTCCCCGCCGTACTCGAACGCCTCGGCATCGCGCGCGTGCAGGGCGTGCTGTTCGACCTCGGCGTCTCCTCCATGCAGCTCGACGAGGCCGACCGCGGCTTCGCCTACGCCCAGGACGCGCCCCTGGACATGCGCATGGACCAGACGACCGGCATCAGCGCCGCCGAGGTGCTCAACACCTACCCGGCCGGTGATCTCGTCCGCGTCCTGTTCCAGTACGGCGAGGAGAAGCAGGCCAAGCGGATCGTCTCGGCGATCGTCCGGGAGCGCGAGAAGGAGCCGTTCACCAACAGCGCCCGGCTCGTCGAGCTGATCCGGGACGCGCTGCCGCAGGCCGCCAAGCGCACCGGCGGCAACCCGGCCAAGCGCACCTTCCAGGCGCTGCGCATCGAGGTCAACGGCGAACTCGCCGTCCTGGAAAGGGCGATCCCGGCCGCCGTGAAGGCCCTCGCGGTCGGCGGCCGGATCGCCGTACTGTCGTACCACTCGCTCGAGGACCGCCTCGTCAAGCAGGTGTTCGCGGCCGGCGCCGCGAACACCGCGCCGCCCGGGCTGCCGGTCGTGCCCGAGCAGTACCAGCCCCGGCTCAAGCTGCTCACGCGCGGTGCCGAACTTCCCACCGAGGAAGAGGTCGCCGAGAACCGCCGGGCCGCTCCGGCGCGTCTTCGGGGAGCCCAGCGCATCAGGGAGGAAGCCGAGTGAGCGAGCGGGGTTCGCGGACCCACCGGAGGACACGTGAGTAGGAAACCCGAGCTGCGGGGGCGGGCGGCCCGGCTCGCCCGGCTGTTTCCGGCCGGCCGTGCCCGCCAGGCCGCCCGCACCCCGTTCGTCCTGCTCGTCGTCCTGCTCCTCGGCGGCGGCCTGATCGGCCTGCTGGTGCTGAACTCGGCGCTCAGCGAGGGCTCGTTCAAACTCGACGACCTGCAGAAGCAGACGAAGAACCTCACCGACGAGGAACAGGCGCTGCAGCGGGACATCGACGCCTACTCCGCCCCCGACGCCCTCCAGCGCCGCGCCCGCGAACTCGGCATGGTCCCCGGCGGCGACCCGGTCTTCCTCGGCCCGGACGGCACCGTGAAGGGCGTCCCCAGCCCCGCCGCCCTCCGGCAGACCACCGTGCCGCCCGCCCCCGAGGCGCTCGGCACGCAGTCCGCCACCGCGCCCGCGCCGACGGCCACCGGCTCCGCGCCGGTGACGGCACCCGCGGCCTCCGCGCCGGTGACGGCATCCGCGGCCTCCGCGCCGGTGACGGCATCCGGGCCGACACCCACCCCGGCCCTCACGCCCGGGACCGCCCCGACCACGACCCCCGGCAGGTGACGGAAGTGCCCGACACTTCTGGAAACAGGCAGCCGCCGCGCCGCCGCGTGCCCGGCCCCGCCAAGCCGCCCCGCCCCCGGGACCCCAGGGGTGCCGTCCGGAGCCGGTCCGCTCCCGGTCCCGGCGCCCGCCCGGTCCGCCGCCCGGGCGGACCGCGCCCCCCGGCCGCACCCCCCCTGCGCCTCGGCAGCCCCCGTCCCCGGCTGCGCATGGTCGGCCTCGCCCTGACCCTGGTGCTGATGGTCTTCGTCGGCCGCCTGCTCCAGGTCCAGGCCGTCGACGCCAGCGCGTACGCGGCGAAGGCCGAGCAGAACCGGTACGTCGTGCACACCCTGGCCGCCGAGCGCGGCGGGATCACCGACCGCAACGGCGTGGCGCTGGCGATCAGCGAGGACGCGTACGACATCACCGCCGACCCCACGATGTTCACCAGCAAGCAGCTCAAGGTGAACGACGGACCCGAGCAGGCCGCCGCGCTGCTCGCCCCGATCCTCGGCAAGAACCAGGCCGACCTCGTCAAGCTGCTGCGGCCGCAGAACAAGGACCTGCGCTACGTCCGGCTCGCCACCCGGCAGACCCCGCAGGTCTGGAAGCAGATCAAGGACCTGAAGACCGCGCTCACCACCAAGGCCGAGACCGGCAGCAACACCGTCAACGTGCTGGCCGGCGTCTTCGCCGACCCGAGCAGCCAGCGCGTGTACCCGAACGGCGACCTGGCCGCCGGGATACTGGGCTGGGTCAATGCCGACGGCAAGGGCGGCGGCGGCATCGAGCAGCAGCTCGACAAGGAGCTGACCGGCAAGGACGGCAAGATCCGCTACGCCCAGTCCGGCGGCCGCGAGGTGCCCACCGCGGGCTCCACCGAGACCCCGGCCGTGCCCGGCTCCGACGTCGAGCTCACCATCGACCGGGACATCCAGTGGGCCGCGCAGAACGCCATCACCGAGCAGGTCAAGAAGTCCAAGGCGGACCGCGGCTACGTGGTCGTCCAGGACACGCAGACCGGGCAGATCCTGGCGATGGCCAACTCGCCCGGCTTCGACCCGAACGACCTGTCGACGGCCGACGCCGACGCGATGGGCAACGCGGCCGTCCAGGACGCCTACGAGCCCGGCTCCACCGCCAAGGTGATGTCGATGGCGGCCGTCCTGGAGGAGAACGCCGCCACCCCGCTCACGCACGTGGTGGTGCCCAACCGGCTGCACCGCGGCGACCGGCTCTTCAAGGACGACGTCGACCACGCCACCTGGTACCTCACGCTCAACGGCGTGCTCGCCAAGTCCAGCAACATCGGCACCATCCTCGCCACCGGCCAGCTCGGCAAGACCCAGGAACAGGCCAACCAAGCCCTCTACTCGTACCTGCGCAAGTTCGGCATCGGCAGCTACTCCGGGCTGGACTTCCCCGGCGAGACCAAGGGCATCCTGGCCTCGCCGAACAAGTGGTCGACGTCGCAGCAGTACACGATTCCTTTCGGTCAGGGCTTCTCCATCAACGCCATGCAGGCGGCCTCCGTCTACTCGACGATCGCCAACGGCGGGGTCCGCGTCGAGCCGACCCTGGTGCGCGGCGCCAAGGGCGCCGACGGCCGCTTCACCCCGGCCGCCCAGCCCAAGAAGACCCGCGTGATCAGCCAGAAGACGGCCAAGACCCTGGCCGAGATGCTGGAGTCCGTCGTGGACGACGAGCAGGGCACCGGCGCCAAGGCGGCCATTCCCGGCTACAACGTCGCGGGTAAGACCGGTACCGCGAACCGAGTGGATCCGGCCACCGGCAGGTACCGCGGCTACACCTCGTCGTTCGCCGGCTTCGCCCCCGCCGACAAGCCCCGTATCACCGTCTACTGCGCCATCCAGAACGCCACCGCCGGCAGCTACTTCGGCGGCCAGATCTGCGGCCCGATCTACAAGCAGGTGATGGAGTTCGCCCTCAAGACCCTCCAGATCCCGCCGACCGGCGCCAAGGCGGCCGATCTTCCCGTCGACTACAAGCCCTGATCAGCGCCTCTGCACTTCGCACAGACCACCAGGAACGAGCTCGTGACAACGATCACCCCCGATCCCGGGAACCACGGGATGCCGCGCCCCTCGCTTCGCTCCGGAGCGGGTGCGCCCGGTACGCTCACCGCCGTGCCACACGCTGATCAGTCCCAAACCACCCAGAAGGGCGCTTCCGTGACATATCCGGGGCCGCCCAGGCCGGTTCAGGTCTCCGCAACACCCCTCGCGGAGCTCGCCGATCAGCTGGGTGCCGCCGAGCCGGAACCCGCGGAAAACACCGTCGACGTCACGGGCATCACCCATGACTCGCGCGCGGTCCGCCCCGGCGACCTGTACGCCGCCCTGCCGGGCGCCCGGCTGCACGGTGCCGACTTCGCCGCCCAGGCCGCCGGCCTCGGCGCGGTCGCCGTGCTGACCGACCCGACGGGCGCCGAGCGGGCAGCCGCGACCGGCCTGCCGGTCCTGGTCGTCGACGACCCGCGCGGGCGGATGGGCGAACTGGCGGCCACCATCTATGGCCGCCCGGGCCGTGACCTGCTCCAGATCGGCATCACCGGCACGTCCGGGAAGACCACCACGGCTTACCTGGTCGAGGGCGGTCTGAAGACCACGCGCAACACCGGTCTCATCGGCACCGTCGAGATGCGCATCGGCGACGAGCGCATCAAGTCCGAGCGCACCACCCCCGAGGCCACCGACCTCCAGGCCCTGTTCGCCGTGATGCGTGAGCGCGGGGTCGAGGCGGTCGCCATGGAGGTCTCCAGCCACGCGCTGGTCCTCGGCCGGGTCGACGGCTGTGTCTTCGACATCGCCGTCTTCACCAACCTCAGCCCGGAACACATGGAGTTCCACTCCGACATGGAGGACTACTTCCGGGCCAAGGCGCAGCTGTTCACCCCGGAACGCAGCAGACGAGGTGTGGTCAACGCCGACGACGAGTACGGCCGCCGGCTCGCCCGGGAGGCCTCCGTCCCGGTCGTCACCTACTCCGCGGAGGGCCACCCCGACGCCGACTGGCGGGCCGCGGACGTGCACATCGGCCCGATGGACTCGACGTTCACCGTCGTCGGGCCCGAGGGCGTCCGGATCGCCGCCAAGTCGCCGCTGCCGGGCCCCTTCAACGTGGCGAACACCCTCGCCGCGATCGTCGCCCTCGCCGTCGCCGGGCTCGACCCGCAGACCGCCGCCGACGGCATCGCCGCCGTGCCGGGCGTGCCGGGCCGCCTGGAGCGCGTGGACGCCGGACAGCCCTACCTCGCGGTCGTCGACTACGCCCACAAGACGGACGCCGTCGAGTCGGTCCTCAGGGCCCTGCGCAAGGTCACCAAGGGCCGGCTGCACATCGTCCTCGGCTGCGGCGGAGACCGCGACAGGACCAAGCGGGCCCCGATGGGCGCCGCCGCGGCCCGGCTCGCCGACATCGCCGTACTGACCTCCGACAACCCCCGCTCCGAGGACCCGCTCGCGATCCTCGCGACCATGCTCGAAGGCGCCGCCTCGGTGCCCGCCCACGAGCGTGGCGAGGTGCTCCTCTTCGAGGACCGGGCCGCCGCGATCGAGGCCGCCGTCGCCCGCGCGCACCCCGGCGACACCGTGCTGGTCGCCGGCAAGGGCCACGAGCAGGGCCAGGACATCGCCGGCGTGATCCGTCCCTTCGACGACCGCCAAGTGCTTCGCGAAGCTATCCAGAAGACCCAGGGATGAACTTGTGATCGCCCTCTCTCTCGCCGAGATCGCAGAAGTCGTCGGCGGGCAGACGCACGACATACCGGATCCGTCCGTCCAGGTCACCGGCGAGGTCGTCCGGGACTCCCGCGAGGTGGGGCCGGGCAGCCTGTTCGCCGCCTTCGTGGGCGAGCGCGTGGACGGCCACGACTACGCCGCCCAGGTCGTCGAGCAGGGCGCGGTCGCCGTACTGGCGTCGCGCCCCGTCGGTGTGCCCGCGATCGTCGTGGACGACGTCACCAAGGCACTGGGCGCCCTCGCCCGTCACGTGGTGACGCTGGCCGGTGCGACCCTGGTCGCGCTCACCGGCTCGGCGGGCAAGACCAGCACCAAGGACCTCATCGCCCAGGTGCTGAACAGCCGGGCACCCACGATCTGGCCCCAGGGCAATCTCAACAACGAGATCGGCCTGCCCCTGACCGCACTGCGTGTCACACGGGAAACGCAGTACCTCGTGCTGGAGATGGGCGCGCGGTACATCGGCGACATCCGCTACCTCACGAGCCTGACGCCCCCGAGGATCGGCCTGGTACTCAACGTCGGTACGGCCCACATCGGCGAGTTCGGCGGCCGGGAGCAAATCGCCCAGGCCAAGGGCGAGATGGTCGAGTCCCTGCCCGCGGCCGAGGACGGCGGCGCCGCGGTCCTCAACGCCGACGACCCGTTGGTGCGGGCCATGGCCTCCCGTACCAAGGCGAAGGTGGTCCTTTTCGGAGAGTCGGCCGAAGCGGACGTACGGGCCGAGAACGTACGACTCACGGACACGGGACAGCCCGCGTTCAGCCTTCACACACCCTCCGGTGCAAGCGATGTGACCATGCGCCTGTACGGTGAGCACCACGTGTCGAACGCGCTCGCCGCGGCCGCCGTCGCCCATGAGCTGGGCATGTCCGCGGAAGAGATCGCCCTCGCGCTCTCCGAGGCGGGCTCCCTCTCCCGCTGGCGTATGGAGGTCACCGAGCGCCCGGACGGCGTGACCATCGTCAACGACGCCTACAACGCCAACCCCGAGTCCATGCGAGCCGCGCTGCGCGCGCTCGCGGCCATGGGCACAGCCTCACAGGCAAAGGGGGGACGCACGTGGGCGGTGCTCGGCAAGATGGCCGAGCTCGGGGACGAGGCGCTCGCCGAGCACGACGCGGTCGGACGGCTCGCCGTCCGGCTCAATGTCGGCAAGCTCGTCGCCGTCGGGGGAGTGGAAGCCTCCTGGCTGCAACTGGGCGCATATAACGAGGGTTCGTGGGGTGAGGAGTCGGTGCACGTGTCCGACGCACAGGCGGCGGTCGACCTGTTGCGCAGCGAGTTGCGCCCGGGGGACGTCGTACTCGTCAAGGCGTCACGGTCGGTGGGCCTGGAGAGCGTTGCCCAGGCGCTCCTCCAGACCGGTGCCGAGGGTGTTGATGCCCGATGATGAAGCAGATCCTCTTCTCGGGCGTCATCGGTCTCTTCCTGACCCTGATCGGCACCCCGCTGCTGATCAAGCTCCTCGCCCGCAAGGGCTACGGCCAGTACATCCGTGACGACGGCCCGCGAGAGCACGCCAGCAAGCGCGGTACGCCGACGATGGGCGGTATCGCCTTCATCCTGTCGACGGTCGCCGCCTACTTCCTGTCCAAGGTGATCACCGGCTACACCCCGACCTACTCGGGCGTGCTGGTGCTCGGCCTGATGTGCGGGATGGGTCTGGTCGGCTTCCTGGACGACTACATCAAGATCGTCAAGCGGCGTTCGCTCGGTCTGCGGGCCAAGGCGAAGATGGCCGGGCAGCTGATCGTCGGCATCTCCTTCGCGGTGCTGTCGCTGCAGTTCGCCGACGCCCGCGGCAACACCCCTGCCTCCACCAAGCTGTCGTTCATCACGGACTTCGGCTGGACCATCGGCCCGGTGCTGTTCGTGGTCTGGGCGCTGTTCATGATCCTCGCGATGTCCAACGGCGTGAACCTGACCGACGGTCTGGACGGTCTGGCCACCGGCGCCTCCGTGCTCGTCTTCGGCGCCTACACGTTCATCGGCGTCTGGCAGTTCCAGGAGTCCTGCGCCAACGCGACGACCCTGACCAACCCGAACGCCTGCTACGAGGTGCGCGACCCGCTGGACCTCGCGGTCATCGCCTCCGCGCTGATGGGCTCCTGCCTCGGCTTCCTGTGGTGGAACACCTCGCCGGCCAAGATCTTCATGGGCGACACCGGTTCGCTCGCGCTCGGCGGTGTCCTCACGGGCCTGGCGATCCTCTCCCGCACGGAGCTGCTCGTCGCCATCATGGGCGGCCTCTTCGTCCTCATCACCATGTCGGTCGTCATCCAGGTCGGCTCCTTCCGGCTCACCGGCAAGCGCGTCTTCCGGATGGCACCACTCCAGCACCACTTCGAACTCAAGGGCTGGTCCGAAGTCCTTGTGGTGGTCCGCTTCTGGATCATCCAGGGCATCTGTGTGATTGTCGGACTCGGCCTCTTCTATGCAGGATGGGCAGCGGACAAGTGACCGACTGGCAGGGCAAGCACGTCACCGTCGCCGGGCTCGGCGTCTCCGGTGTCCCGGCGGCCAAGGTTCTCCACGCGCGCGGGGCGGTCGTCACGGTCGTCAACGACGGCGACGACGCACGCGCGCGTGAACAGGCCGCCGAACTGGAGGCCCTGGGCGTCACGGTACGGCTCGGCGACGGCGCCACCCTGCCCGAGGGCACCGAGCTGATCGTCACCGCGCCCGGCTGGAAGCCGGACAAGCCCCTGTTCCAGGCGGCCCGCGCGGCCGGCATCGAGATCTGGGGCGACGTCGAACTCGCCTGGCGGCTCCGCGGCCCCGGCGCCGCCCCCTGGCTCGCCGTCACCGGCACCAACGGCAAGACCACCACCGTCCAGATGCTGGCGTCGATCCTGAAGGCCGCGGGCCTGCGCACGGCCGCCGTCGGCAACATCGGCGTCTCGCTGCTCGACGCGGTCCTCGGGGACGAGGAGTACGACGTCCTCGCGGTGGAGCTGTCCAGCTACCAGCTGCACTGGGCGCCCTCGCTGCGCGCCCACTCGGCGGCCGTGCTGAACCTCGCCCCCGACCACCTCGACTGGCACGGCTCCATGGAGGCGTACGCCGCCGACAAGGGCCGCATCTACGAGGGCAACCGGGTCGCCTGCGTGTACAACGTCGCCGACAAGCTCACCGAGGAACTGGTCCGGGAGGCCGACGTCGAGGAGGGCTGCCGGGCCGTCGGCTTCACCCTCGGCACCCCGGGCCCCTCCCAACTCGGGGTCGTGGACGGCATCCTCGTCGATCGTGCCTTCGTCGAGAACCGGCAGAAGAACGCGCAGGAACTGGCCGAGGTCTCCGACGTCAACCCGCCGGCCCCGCACAACATCGCCAACGCCCTTGCCGCCGCGGCCCTCGCCCGCGCCTTCGGGGTGCCGCCCACGGCCGTACGGGACGGGCTGCGGGCCTTCACGCCGGACGCCCACCGCATCGCGCACGTGGCCGACGTCGACGGGGTCGCGTACGTCGACGACTCCAAGGCGACCAACACCCATGCGGCGGAAGCCTCGTTGGCGTCATATAAGTCGATCGTATGGATTGCGGGCGGTCTGGCGAAGGGGGCGACCTTCGACGAGCTGGTCGCCAAGTCGGCAAAGCGACTTCGCGGTGCGGTGCTCATCGGCGCCGATCGCGCCCTCATCCGGGAGGCCCTCGCGCGACACGCGCCGGAAGTCCCGGTCGTCGACCTCGACCGGACCGACACTGGGGCGATGCTCGCGGCGGTCCAGGAGGCGCGGCGACTCGCCGTCGCCGGAGACACGGTGCTGTTGGCACCCGCCTGTGCCTCCATGGACATGTTCGCCAACTACAACAAGCGCGGTGACGCGTTCGCCCAGGCGGTTCGCGAACTCGGCGCCTGACCCGGCCGCCTGCCGGGCGACCTTGGGAGGGACGCGTGGGACGGTCGACGTTCAGCGGAGGCGTTGATGTCCGGTAGCCGCACCGGCCGCCCGCCCGTACAGCGGGCGGTCCGCCGGCCCGCCGCGCCCCGCGCCTCGCGCGAGAACCCGCTGCGGCGGTTCTACACGCGCGCCCACCGGGCCTGGGACCGGCCGCTCACCGCGTACTACCTGATCCTCGGCGGCAGTCTGCTGATCATCGTGCTGGGCCTGGTGATGGTCTACTCGGCCTCCCAGATCACCGCGCTGCAGATGTCGCTGCCGGGCTCGTTCTTCTTCCGGAAGCAGTTCCTGGCCGCCTGCATCGGGGGCGTGCTGCTGCTCGTGGCGTCGCGCATGCCGGTGAAACTGCACCGGGCGCTCGCCTACCCGATCCTCGCCGGGGCCGTCTTCATGATGGCGCTGGTGCAGGTGCCCGGGATAGGGATGTCCGTCAACGGCAACCAGAACTGGATCTCCCTCGGCGGCTCCTTCCAGATCCAGCCCAGCGAGTTCGGCAAGCTCGCCCTGGTGCTGTGGGGCGCCGACCTGATGGCGCGCAAGCAGGAGAAGCGGCTGCTGACCCAGTGGAAGCACATGCTGGTGCCGCTCGTTCCGGTGAGCTTCCTGCTGCTCGGGCTGATCATGCTCGGCGGCGACATGGGCACGGCGATCATCCTGACCGCGATCCTCTTCGGTGTGCTGTGGCTGGCGGGGGCGCCGACCCGGCTGTTCGCCGGGGTGCTGTCCATCGCGGGCGTGCTCGGTGTGATCCTCATCAAGACCAGCCCCAACCGCATGGCCCGGCTCGCCTGCATCGGCGCCACGGAGCCGAAGAGCGGTGTCGCCGACTGCTGGCAGGCGGTTCATGGCATCTACGCCCTGGCCTCCGGCGGACTCTTCGGATCCGGCCTCGGTGCGAGTGTGGAGAAATGGGGACAACTCCCCGAGGCCCACACCGACTTCATCTTCGCCGTCACCGGTGAGGAACTGGGCCTGGCGGGGACGCTGTCGGTACTGGCCCTCTTCGCGGCTCTAGGCTATGCGGGTATCCGCGTGGCCGGACGCACGGAGGACCCCTTCGTGAGGTACGCCGCGGGAGGCGTGACCACCTGGATCACCGCCCAGGCAGTGATCAACATCGGTGCGGTGCTCGGCCTGCTGCCGATCGCCGGCGTCCCCCTCCCGCTGTTCTCCTACGGAGGCTCCGCCCTGCTGCCGACCATGTTCGCCATCGGGTTGCTGATCGCCTTCGCGCGCGACGAGCCCGCTGCGCGGGCGGCGCTTGCGATGCGGCAACCTCGCTTTGGTAGAAAGCGGGGAGCCGGGGGCCCTCAGGGGCCTCGGAGATGGAACACGATGCGACGGCGTGCCTCGGTGGCGCGCTCGTCCGGAGAGCGGTGAATTTCGGTGCATGTCGTACTCGCTGGTGGGGGGACCGCCGGCCACATCGAGCCCGCGCTCGCCCTCGCGGACGCCCTGCGCAGGCAGGACCCCACCGTGGGGATCACGGCCCTGGGCACGGAACGCGGCCTGGAGACCACGCTCGTCCCGCAGCGGGGCTATGAGCTGGCGCTGATCCCGGCGGTGCCGCTGCCCCGCAGGCCCACCCCCGAGCTGATCACCGTCCCCGGCCGGCTGCGCGGCACCATCAAGGCCGCCGAGCAGATCCTGGAGCGCACCAAGGCGGACTGCGTCGCCGGCTTCGGCGGCTATGTGGCCCTGCCCGCGTACCTCGCCGCCAAGCGCCTCGGCGTGCCGATCGTGATCCACGAGGCCAACGCCCGCCCCGGCCTGGCCAACAAGATCGGCTCCCGGTACGCCGCGAAGGTCGCCGTCTCCACCCCGGACAGCAAGCTGCGCGACGCCCGCTACATCGGCATCCCGCTGCGCCGCTCCATCTCCCTCCTGGACCGCGCCGCGGCCCGCCCCGAGGCCCGGCACCGCTTCGGCCTCGACCCCAACCTGCCCACGCTGCTCGTCTCCGGCGGCTCCCAGGGTGCCCGCCGCCTCAACGAGGTCATCCAGCAGGTCGCGCCCTGGCTGCAGCAGGCCGGCATCCAGATCCTGCACGCGGTCGGCCCGAAGAACGAACTGCCGCAGGTACACCAGATGCCGGGAATGCCCCCGTACATCCCGGTAAGTTACCTGGACCGGATGGACCTCGCGTACGCCGCGGCCGACATGATGCTCTGCCGCGCGGGCGCGATGACCGTCGCCGAACTCTCCGCCGTCGGGCTTCCGGCCGCCTATGTCCCGCTGCCCATCGGTAACGGCGAACAGCGGCTGAACGCCCAGCCGGTGGTCAAGGCCGGCGGCGGCCTGCTGGTCGACGACGCGGAACTCACCCCGGAGTGGGTGCAGCAGAACGTCCTGCCCGTGCTCGCCGATCCGCACCGGCTGTACGAGATGTCCCGCGCGGCAAGTGAGTTCGGCCGCCGGGACGCCGACGACCTGCTCGTCGGCATGGTCTACGAGGCGATCGCCTCGAGCCGATAGGACCGTATGACGAAAGGCAAGTGAGTAGCGTGGCCGGACCGACCACCACCGCCGAACGCGGTGAACGCCAGCAGGAGTCGTCCGGCCCGCCGCTCGTCCGCCGGCTGCGGAACCGCCGCTTTCGTAGGATCGTCATTCTGGTGCTGTCCGTGGTGCTCCTCGGGTCCGGCTCCGTCTGGGTCCTGTACGGCTCCCCATGGCTGCGGGTGCGCCATGTCTCCGTGTCCGGTACGGCCGTTCTGACCCCCGAGCAGGTCCTCGAGGCCGCCGACGTCCCCGTCGGGGCACCGCTGGTCTCCGTCGACACCGACGGGATCGAGGCCCGGCTGCGCCGGAACCTGCCCCGCATCGACACGGTGGACGTCGTCCGTTCCTGGCCCCGCGGAATCGGGCTGAAAGTGACCGAGCGTACTCCCGTGCTGCTCATCGAAAAGGGCGGAAATTTCACCGAAGTGGACAAGGAGGGCGTCCGGTTCGCCACAGTTTCGCAAGCGCCCCAAGGTGTTCCGGCGCTGGAATTGAGTCTGTCCCGGTCGGGTTCGGCCACCGCGAGCCTGCGCCGGTTCGGCACCGACCGGCTGGTGCGGGAGGCGGTCGATGTCGCGCGTGCCATTCCGGCCGCCGTCCGCCGGGACACCCGGACCCTCAAGGTCCGTTCCTATGACGACATCTCGCTGGAGTTGGGCGGCGGCCGCATCGTGGAGTGGGGCAGTTCCGAGAACGGTGCCGCGAAGGCGCGTACGCTCACCGCACTCCTGAAAGCCGCTTCCGGTGCCCGGCACTTCGACGTGAGTGTTCCCACCGCCCCTGCGTCATCGGCGAGTTGACGCACATCAGCGCAGGCCAGCACCCTGGTTGGGCACTGCTACGGCTGATCACATAGGGTGAAAAGAAAAACGGGAGGTTCGGCGTGTTCGTTGAACGGGCGCCACTTGTCGACTTAGTGTCCTGTTCAGAAGACTTCAAGGAACGGACACACTGGTAACCCTAAACTTCAACGTTAGGGTTCGGGTCGGCGCTACGGACCGTCCCAATCGGCATCTGCCGCCCCGCGCGGACCCCGCACGTGGACGGCAACGTAATTCGAGGCGAGAGGCCTTCGACGTGGCAGCACCGCAGAACTACCTCGCAGTCATCAAGGTCATCGGTGTCGGCGGCGGTGGTGTCAATGCCATCAACCGGATGATCGAGGTCGGTCTCAAGGGCGTCGAGTTCATCGCCATCAACACCGACGCACAGGCGCTGTTGATGAGCGACGCCGACGTCAAGCTCGACGTCGGCCGTGAACTCACCCGGGGACTCGGCGCCGGCGCCAACCCGGCCGTCGGCCGCAAGGCCGCCGAGGACCACCGCGAGGAGATCGAGGAGGTCCTCAAGGGGGCCGACATGGTCTTCGTGACGGCCGGCGAAGGCGGCGGCACCGGCACCGGCGGCGCGCCCGTCGTGGCCAACATCGCGCGCTCGCTGGGCGCCCTCACCATCGGCGTGGTCACCCGCCCGTTCACCTTCGAGGGCCGGCGCCGCGCCAACCAGGCCGAGGACGGCATCGCCGAACTCCGCGAAGAGGTCGACACCCTCATCGTCATTCCGAACGACCGGCTGCTGTCCATCTCGGACCGCCAGGTCTCCGTGCTGGACGCCTTCAAGTCGGCCGACCAGGTCCTGCTCTCCGGTGTCCAGGGCATCACCGACCTCATCACCACGCCCGGCCTGATCAACCTCGACTTCGCCGACGTCAAGTCGGTCATGTCCGAGGCCGGTTCGGCCCTCATGGGCATCGGCTCGGCCCGCGGCGACGACCGCGCGGTGGCCGCCGCCGAGATGGCGATCTCCTCGCCGCTCCTGGAGGCCTCCATCGACGGCGCCCGGGGCGTGCTGCTCTCCATCTCCGGCGGCTCCGACCTCGGCCTGTTCGAGATCAACGAGGCCGCCCAGCTGGTCAGCGAGGCCGCCCACCCCGAGGCCAACATCATCTTCGGCGCGGTCATCGACGACGCCCTCGGCGACGAGGTCCGCGTCACCGTCATCGCGGCCGGCTTCGACGGGGGCCAGCCCCCGGCCCGCCGGGACAACGTCCTCGGCTCGTCCTCCGCCGGCGCCCGCCGCGAGGAGCCCGCTCCGGCCCGGCGCGAGCCCGAGCGCCCCTCCTTCGGCTCGCTCGGCAGCGTGACCCCGAAGGAGGAGCCGGAGCCGGCGCCCGAGCCGGTGGCGGACATCCCGATCGCCCCGCCGGTCCCGCAGTCCCGTTCCTACACGGACAGCGCGGCCGAGGAACTGGACGTACCGGACTTCCTCAAGTGATCCTTACGACGTGATAGGACAGCGCGAGACCGTGAGCGGCGCGCACTTCGCCTTCACCGACAGGTGGGGCGGGGTGAGCGCCGCTCCGTATGAGGAGCTCAACCTGGGCGGCGCGGTCGGCGACGACCCCGGCGTGGTACGGACCAACCGGGAGGTCGCCGCCAAGTCGCTCGGCCTGGAACCCGGCCGGGTGGTCTGGATGAACCAGGTCCACGGAAACGACGTTGCCGTCGTGGACGAGCCCTGGGGAGACCGGCCGGTGCCCGAGGTCGACGCGGTGGTCACCACGCGCCGGGGGCTCGCCCTCGCCGTGCTCACCGCCGACTGCACGCCGGTCCTGCTCGCCGACCCGGTCGCCGGGATCGTGGCCGCCGCCCACGCGGGCCGGCCCGGCATGGTCGCCGGAGTCGTCCCCGCCGCCGTACGCGCCATGACGGAACTCGGTGCCGACCCGGTCCGGATCGTCGCCCGCACCGGACCGGCCGTCTGCGGCCGGTGCTACGAGGTGCCGGAGGCGATGCGCGCCGAGGTGGCCGCCGTCGAGCCGACGGCGCACGCCGAGACCAGCTGGGGCACACCGGCGGTGGACGTGAGTGCCGGAGTGCACGCACAGCTCGTGCGCGCCGGAGTGCTCGACCGGGCGCAGTCGCCGGTGTGCACGCTGGAGTCGGGCGATCACTTCTCGTACCGGCGGGACCGCACCACCGGGCGGCTCGCCGGCTATGTGTGGCTGGACTGATGGGACATGACGGACCGTAAGACCGAGATCGCCGGAAACCTGGCGAAAGTGGAGGAGCGCATCGCCGCCGCCTGTGCGGCGGCCGGGCGCAAGCGGGAAGAGGTGACCCTGATCGTGGTCACCAAGACCTACCCGGCGAGCGACGTGCGGATCCTGTCGGGGCTCGGGGCGCGCCATGTCGCCGAGAACCGGGATCAGGACGCGGCCCCCAAGGCCGCCGAATGTTCGGATCTGCCCTTGGTTTGGCACTTTGTCGGTCAATTGCAGACCAATAAAGTGCGATCCGTAGTGGGTTATGCGGATCTCGTGCAGTCCGTCGATCGTTCCAAGCTCGTGGACGCGCTGTCCAGGGAGGCGGTGCGGGCCGGGCGTGAGGTCGGGTGCCTCCTCCAGGTCGCGCTCGACGCGGGCGCGAGCGGCAGAGGGGAGCGCGGCGGCGTGTCGCCGGGCGGAATCGAAGAGTTGGCCGCCCTCGTCGCCGGCTCGCCGGGACTGCGGCTCGACGGCCTCATGACCGTCGCACCGCTCACCGGGGAGTACGCGGGGCGCCAACGCGCGGCGTTCGAGCGGATGATGGATTTGTCGACTGACCTGCGCCGGGCCCATCCGGCTGCGAACATGGTGTCCGCAGGGATGAGTGCGGACCTCGAGGACGCAGTGGCCGCCGGAGCGACACATGTACGCGTCGGCACTGCGGTACTCGGAGTCCGCCCCAGGCTCGGGTAACGTCGCCAAGAAGTCGGACCACAGCAGAAAATATGGTCAATGCGGCCCAGAGCGGGCACAACGGCCACGTGGATCGCGGGACTTGGCAGTCGTCACCGATCCACCACAGAGCGGAGGACTCAGAGCATGGCCGGCGCGATGCGCAAGATGGCGGTCTACCTCGGCCTCGTGGAGGACGATGGGTACGACGGCCGCGGATTCGACCCCGATGACGACTTCGAGCCTGAACTGGACCCGGAGCCCGAGCGGGACCACCGACGGCACGAGCCGTCGCACCAGTCCCACGGTTCACACCAGTCCCAAAGGGACGATTCGGTACGAGTGGTACAGCCGTCGCCCCCGCGCGAACCGGTGTCGCATTCCGCTTCGCTCCCCGCGGAATCAGGACGCCCGGCGCGCATCGCCCCCGTGGCGTCCATCACACAAGAACGCGCAAGCCTGGAGAAGAACGCACCGGTGATCATGCCCAAGGTCGTGTCGGAACGAGAGCCTTACCGGATCACCACGCTTCACCCCCGGACCTACAACGAGGCCCGTACCATCGGGGAACACTTCCGTGAGGGCACCCCGGTGATCATGAATCTGACTGAGATGGATGACACAGACGCGAAGCGACTTGTCGACTTTGCGGCCGGTTTGGTGTTTGGTCTTCACGGCAGCATCGAGCGGGTGACGCAGAAGGTGTTCCTGTTGTCGCCTGCTAACGTCGATGTCACGGCGGAGGACAAGGCCCGCATCGCAGAGGGCGGGTTCTTCAACCAGAGCTGAGACGCAAGACCGGTAATAGGCACGGAAACAGGGGAGAGGGAAAGCACGGACATGAGCGTGTTCCTGGATGTGATCTACATCGCGCTGATGTGCTTCCTCATCGTGCTGATCTTCCGGTTGGTCATGGACTACGTGTTCCAGTTCGCCCGCTCATGGCAACCCGGCAAGGCGATGGTGGTCGTACTTGAGGCCACCTACACTGTCACCGATCCACCGCTCAAGCTTCTGCGGCGGTTCATCCCGCCGCTGCGTCTCGGGGGCGTGGCGCTCGACCTGTCCTTCTTCGTACTGATGATCATCGTCTACATCCTGATCGCGATCGTTGGTCGGCTGTGATGAGCGATGTGACCTACCGTCTTGCCGATGCCGACGACTACGTTGAGGTGAAGAGATGCCGTTGACCCCCGAGGACGTGCGGAACAAGCAGTTCACGACCGTCCGCCTCCGAGAAGGCTATGACGAGGACGAGGTCGATGCCTTCCTCGATGAGGTCGAAGCCGAACTGACGCGCCTGCTCCGCGAGAACGAGGACCTGCGTGCCAAGCTGGCCGCGGCCACGCGCGCTGCTGCCCAGAACCAGCAGAACATGCGCAAGCCTCCGGAGCCGCAGGACCAGCAGGGCGGCATGCCTCAGGGCGGGATGCCGCAGCAGGGCATGCCTCAGCAGGGCGGCATGCCTCAGCAGGGCATGCCTCAGGGCGGGATGCCGCAGCAGGGCATGCGAGGCCCCGGCGCTCCGGTGCCCGCCGGCATATCGGGCCCGCCGCAGCAGCAGATGGGTGGCCCCATGGGCGGTCCCCCGCAGCTGCCGAGCGGCGCCCCGCAGCTGCCGGCCGGTCCCAGTGGCCAGGGCGGTCCGCAGGGTCCCGGTCCGATGGGCCAGGGTCCGATGGGCCAGGGTCCGATGGGTCCCGGTCCGATGGGCCAGGGTCCGATGGGCCAGGGTCCGATGGGTCAGGGCATGGGCCAGGGTCCCGGCCCGATGGGTCAGGGCACGATGGGTCAGGGCATGGGCCCGATGGGTGGCCAGCCCCCCATGCAGCAGCAGATGGGTGGCCCGATGGGCGGCCCCATGGGTGGTCCGATGGGCGGCCCCGGTCAGGGCCCCGGTGGCGACAGCGCCGCCCGTGTCCTCTCGCTGGCCCAGCAGACCGCCGACCAGGCGATCGCCGAGGCCCGCTCCGAGGCCAACAAGATCGTCGGCGAGGCCCGCAGCCGCGCCGAGGGTCTGGAGCGTGACGCCCGTGCCAAGGCCGACGCGCTGGAGCGGGACGCGCAGGAGAAGCACCGCGTCGCCATGGGCTCCCTGGAGTCCGCGCGCGCCACGCTGGAGCGCAAGGTCGAGGACCTGCGCGGCTTCGAGCGCGAGTACCGCACGCGTCTGAAGTCGTACCTGGAGTCGCAGCTGCGTCAGCTGGAGACCCAGGCCGACGACTCCCTGGCGCCGCCGCGCACCCCGGCCGCGGCCTCCCTGCCGCCGTCCCCGGCGCCCTCCATGGCCCCGGCCGGCGCGAGCGCCCCGTCCTACGGCGGCAACCCGTCGATGGGCGGCCCGTCCCCCGCTGCCCCGTCCTACGGCGGCCAGCAGCAGATGACGCCGGCGATGACCCAGCCGATGGCGCCGGTACGTCCGCAGGGCCCGTCCCCGATGGGCCAGGCGCCGTCCCCGATGCGCGGCTTCCTCATCGACGAGGACGACAACTGACGGCGGGCGCGTAGCGCGCGTAGCCGTCGGCAGAGCACCACAGGGCGGGGCCCCGGATTCCGATCCGGGGCCCCGCCCTTTTACGCGGATTGCGCGAGCATCCCGAGGGGCGCGGGGAGCCGCGCACGCTCACGGCGCCGACATGTGCCTGAAGGGGCGCTGGGGGTGCCCCCGGCCGAAGGCTGGGGGAGGAACCGCGCACAGCACCTGCTCCGACCCGCACCTACGAGAGGGGCCCGATCCCCACCGCGGAGACCGGGCCCTTCTCGAACAGGCGGGACGCTTACGCCTTGCGCAGGCGGAACGTCAGCGAAAGCCCCTCGTCGGTGAAGGGATCGCCGTAACCGTCGTCCCCCTCGCCCTGGGAGAAGTCGGTCGCCAGCACCTCGTCGGCGATCAGCGGAGCGTGCTCCGCCAGCGCCGCGATCACCGCCGGGTCGGTCGACACCCACCTGAGCGCGATCCGGTCGGCGACATCCAGCCCGCTGTTCTTGCGCGCCTCCTGGATCAGCCGGATCGCGTCCCGGGCGAGCCCGGCCTGCCGCAGCTCCTCCGTGATCTCCAGGTCGAGCGCGACGGTCGCACCGGAGTCGGACGCCACCGACCAGCCCTCACGAGGCGTCTCCGTGATGATCACCTCGTCAGGGGCCAGCGTCACCGTCTCACCCTCGACCTCGACCGACGCCGTGCCCTCGCGCAGCGCCAGCGACAGCGCGGCCGCGTCCGCCGCGGCGACCGCCTTGGCGACCTCCTGCACCCGCTTGCCGAACCGCTTGCCCAGCGCCCGGAAGTTGGCCTTCGCGGTCGTGTCGACCAGGGAGCCGCCCACCTCGGAGAGGGACGCCAGCGAGGAGACGTTCAGCTCGTCGGTGATCTGCCCGTGCAGCTCCGGGTCGAGCGCGTCGAAGCCGACCGCCGCGACCAGTGCCCGGGACAGCGGCTGCCGCGTCTTGACGCCCGACTCCGCGCGCGTGGCCCGGCCGAGCTCCACGAGCCGTCGTACCAGGACCATCTGCTTCGACAGCTCCGGGTCGATCGCGGACAGGTCGGCCTCCGGCCACGACGCCAGGTGCACCGACTCCGGCGCGCCCGGGGTCACCGGCGCCACCAGGTCCTGCCACACCCGCTCGGTGATGAACGGGGTCAGCGGGGCCATCAGCCTGGTGACGGTCTCCACGACCTCGTGCAGCGTGCGCAGCGCGGCCTTGTCGCCCTGCCAGAACCGGCGCCGCGAACGGCGGACGTACCAGTTGGACAGGTCGTCGACGAACGCGGAGAGCAGCTTGCCGGCGCGCTGGGTGTCGTACGCCTCCAGCGCCTGCGTCACCTGGTCGGTGAGCGCGTGCAGCTCGGAGAGCAGCCAGCGGTCCAGGGCCGGGCGGTCGGCCGGGGCCGGGTCCGCCGCGCTCGGCGCCCAGTTCGACGTACGGGCGTACAGCGCCTGGAAGGCGACCGTGTTCCAGTACGTCAGCAGCGTCTTGCGGACGACCTCCTGGATCGTGCCGTGCCCGACCCGGCGGGCCGCCCACGGGGAGCCGCCGGCCGCCATGAACCAGCGCACCGCGTCCGCGCCGTGCTGGTCCATCAACGGGATCGGCTGCAGGATGTTGCCCAGGTGCTTGGACATCTTGCGGCCGTCCTCGGCGAGGATGTGGCCCAGGCAGACCACGTTCTCGTACGACGACTGGTCGAAGACCAGCGTGCCGACGGCCATGAGGGTGTAGAACCAGCCGCGGGTCTGGTCGATCGCCTCGGAGATGAACTGCGCCGGGTACCGGCTCTCGAACAGCTCCTTGTTCTTGTACGGGTAGCCCCACTGCGCGAACGGCATCGAACCCGAGTCGTACCAGGCGTCGATGACCTCGGGCACGCGCGTGGCCGTCCTGGCGCACTGCGGGCACGCGAAGGTGACCTCGTCGATGAACGGGCGGTGCGGGTCCAGCTCCGACTGGTCCGTGCCGGTCAGCTCGGTCAGCTCCGCGCGGGAGCCGACCACGGTGAGGTGGTCGTCCTCGCAGCGCCAGATCGGCAGCGGGGTGCCCCAGTAGCGGTTCCGGGACAGCGCCCAGTCGATGTTGTTGTTCAGCCAGTCCCCGTACCGGCCGTGCTTGACCGTCTCCGGGAACCAGTTCGTCTTCTCGTTCTCCGCGAGCAGGCGGTCCTTGATCGCCGTCGTGCGGATGTACCAGGAGGGCTGCGCGTAGTAGAGCAGCGCGGTGTGGCAGCGCCAGCAGTGCGGGTAGCTGTGTTCGTACGGCAGGTGCTTGAAGAGGAGGCCGCGCTGCTTGAGGTCCTCGGTGAGCTGCTCGTCGGCCTTCTTGAAGAAGACGCCGCCGACCAGCGGCACGTCTTCCTCGAAGGTGCCGTCCGGGCGGACCGGGTTCACCACCGGCAGGCCGTAGGCGCGGCAGACCTTGAGGTCGTCCTCGCCGAAGGCGGGGGACTGGTGGACCAGACCCGTACCGTCCTCGGTCGTGACGTACTCCGCGTTCACGACGTAGTGCGCCGGTTCCGGGAACTCCACCAGCTCGAACGGACGTTGATAGGTCCAGCGCTCCATTTCGGCGCCGGTGAAGGTCTGGCCCGTGGTCTCCCAGCCCTCGCCGAGCGCCTTGGCGAGAAGCGGTTCGGCGACGACGAGCTGCTCCTCGCCGTTGGTCGCGACGACGTAGGTGACCTCCGGGTGCGCGGCGACCGCCGTGTTGGACACCAGGGTCCACGGGGTGGTCGTCCACACCAGGAGAGCGGCCTGGCCGGCGAGCGGACCGGAGGTGAGCGGGAAACGGACGTACACGGAGGGGTCGACGACCGTCTCGTAGCCCTGCGCCAGCTCGTGGTCGGACAGGCCGGTGCCGCAGCGCGGGCACCAGGGGGCGACGCGGTGGTCCTGGACCAGCAGACCCTTGTCGAAGATGGTCTTCAGCGACCACCAGACCGACTCGATGTACTCGGGGTCCATGGTCACGTAGGCGTCGTCCAGGTCGACCCAGTAGCCCATGCGGGTCGTCAGCTCGGAGAACGCGTCGGTGTGGCGGAGCACGGACGCCCGGCACTTGGCGTTGAACTCGGCGATGCCGTACTTCTCGATGTCCGGCTTGCCGCTGAAGCCCAGCTCCTTCTCGACCGCCAGCTCGACCGGAAGGCCGTGGCAGTCCCAGCCGGCCTTGCGGGCCACGTGGTAGCCGCGCATGGTGCGGAAGCGGGGGAAGACGTCCTTGAAGACACGCGCCTCGATGTGGTGGGCGCCGGGCATGCCGTTGGCGGTGGGCGGGCCCTCGTAGAACACCCACTCGGGGCGGCCCTCGGACTGCTCCAGGGTCTTGGCGAAGATCTTCTGCTCGCGCCAGAAGTCGAGCACGGCGTGCTCAAGGGCGGGCAGGTCGACCTGTGCGGGCACCTGGCGGTACGTCGGCGCTGTCATCTGCGAGCTTCCTCCAACGGACTTGCTGCCTTCCGTCGGAGGGACGAGAGCCTTGTCTTCCGTACGCCGTGTGCGGCGCGCTCCCGCGGTACCACCCTCCTTGGCCCTCCGGACGCCGTACGCGCCGGTGAGCCCCCTCATTGGGGTCGCGAAGCCGGCTCTACCGACCCTTGCGGGGCTTTCTTCCGGCGGCTCCGGGGTGATCTTCACGTCGCGCTCGCCCCCGGGCTCCCACCGTCCCCGGGTCGCTCTGGGCTGCGTACGCCGCTACTCGTCCCCATCCACGCTTCTCGCTCCGCCCAGTGTACGGCGCCGCACGGACAGCGGCCGACCCGTTTTCCGGGCGCCGCCGGGGCGGAGCGGTCCACCTGCCGAGATGACCCGAATGGCGAGGTACGCGTGTTCGCATCCTGGGATGTCCGGCTCGGCGGATTACCGCGCGGGGAGCTGGGCACAACGGATGCATACCTGCTGCGTGGGGGGTGCGGGGCAGGCGGATCGGGCGGCGTGCCCCGTTGCCGCGGGACTCAAGTCGATTTATCGTCCCAGCACGATTCGCGTGCAAGATCACAATATGTGAAGGGGCCGCGGCCATGGTGGCGAAGAAGACCGCCGTACAGCAGTCGGCGTCCGGCCGGTCCAGGGGCGCGGCTGCCTCCGACGGCGACACCGAAGGGGGCGGCGGACAGCAGGGCACGCGCGCGACAGCGGCGGCTCCTGCCAGGAAAACCCCGGGTGAAAAGGGGCCCGCCAAGAAAGAGGCCGCGAAGAAGGCGCCCGTGGGGAAGCCGGCCCAGAAGAAGGCCGCCACGAAGAAGGCCGACGGGGCGAAGTCGGAGAAGGCGGAGAAGAGCGCGTCCAAGGCCGCGGCGACGAAGACCGCGGCGGAGAAGAGCACGGCCAAGAAGAGCACGGCCAAGAAAGCGGGCGCGGCGCGGGCCGCGAAGCAGACGGGAGCCACGACGGTGGTTGCGAAGAAGACTCCTGGCACGGCCACGGCGGCGGACACCGCCGTCCCCAAGGCGCGGGTCGCCACGGCGGCTCCGGGCGAACTCGCGGTGCGTCCGGGCGAGGACCCGTGGACGCCGGAGGAGGTCGAGGAGGCGCGCACCGGGCTGATGGCCGAGGCGATGCGGCTGCGCGCCGAGCTCGACGCGTCCGAGAGCTCCCTGGCCGGGCTGATGCGGGACTCCGGGGACGGCGCGGGTGACGACCAGGCCGACACCGGCACCAAGAACATCACCCGCGAGCACGAACTGGCGCTGGCCGCCAACGCGCGCGAGATGCTCGAACAGACCGAGCGCGCCCTGCAGAAGCTCGACGCGGGCACCTACGGCCTGTGCGAGAACTGCGGGAACCCCATCGGCAAGGCCCGGATGCAGGCCTTCCCGAGGGCCACCCTGTGTGTGGAGTGCAAGCAGAAGCAGGAACGCCGCTACTGAGCATCGGGGTCCCCTGGGGCGTGCCGTAGTCTCGTCCCGAGGCAGGCACCTAGGTTGAGGGACTCACGTGGCAGAGGCGGAACGCATCATCGGTACGCCGGGCACCCCGGACGACGGCGGCGAGCGGACGGCGGCGCCCGACGCGTCCGGTGCGGCCGGTGCGGATCAGCAGTCCACCGCGGAGCGGCGGCCCGGCCGCGGGCGCCGGATCGCCGTGCTGTTCGCGGTGGCCGCCTTCGCTTACGCCCTCGACCTGGCCAGCAAGATGATCGTGGTCGCGAAGCTGGAGCACCACGCGCCGATCGAGGTCATCGGCGACTGGCTGGAGTTCCACGCGATCCGCAACCCGGGCGCGGCCTTCGGCTTCGGCGGCGCCTTCACGATCATCTTCACGGTGATCGCCGCGGCCGTGATCGTCGTGATCTTCCGCCTGGCGCGCAAGCTGTACAGCTTCCCCTGGGCGGTCGCGCTCGGCCTGCTGCTCGGCGGCGCGCTAGGCAACCTCACCGACCGGATCTTCCGCTCGCCGGGGATCTTCGAGGGCCAGGTCGTCGACTTCATCGCGCCCAAGGGCTTCGCGGTGTTCAACCTGGCCGATTCCGCGATCGTCTGCGGCGGCATCCTGATCGTGCTGCTCTCCTTCCGCGGCCTGGACCCGGACGGGACCGTCCACAAGGACTGACGCGGGGGCGGGAGGGGCCCGCAGGGGCTTGCGTACGGGGCTGTCGGCGCTGTCCGGCATACTCGACGGGTGAGTACGATTCCCGAGATCCGAACCCTGCCCGTGCCCGACGGCCTGGAGGGCGAGCGCGTCGACGCCGCCATCTCCCGCATGTTCGGCTTCTCTCGTACCAAGGCGGCCGAGCTGGCCGCGGCGGGCAAGGTCCAGGTCGACGGCTCGGTGGTCGGCAAGTCCGAGCGGGTGCGCGGCGGGGCCTGGCTGGAGGTCGAGATGCCGGGGGCGCCCGCGCCCGTGCAGATCGTCGCGGAGCCCGTCGAGGGCATGGAGATCGTGCACGACGACGAGGACGTGGTCGTGATCGTCAAGCCGGTCGGTGTGGCCGCACACCCCTCGCCGGGCTGGACCGGCCCGACCGTGATCGGCGGCCTTGCCGCCGCCGGCTACCGCATCTCCACCTCCGGCGCCGCCGAGCGCCAGGGCATCGTGCACCGCCTCGACGTCGGCACCTCCGGCCTGATGGTGGTCGCCAAGTCGGAGCGGGCGTACACGTCGCTGAAGCGCCAGTTCAAGGAGCGCACGGTCGACAAGCGCTACCACACGCTCGTGCAGGGCCACCCCGACCCGACCAGCGGCACCATCGACGCCCCGATCGGCCGCCACCCGCAGCACGACTACAAGTGGGCGGTCACGGCCGACGGCAAGCCCTCCGTGACCCACTACGACCTCGTCGAGGCGTTCCGTGCGGCCTCCCTGCTCGACGTGAAGCTGGAGACCGGCCGTACCCACCAGATCCGCGTCCACATGGCCGCCCACCGCCACCCCTGCGTCGGCGACCTGACCTACGGCGCCGACCCGACGCTCGCCAAGCGCCTGCGCCTGACCCGCCAGTGGCTGCACGCCGTCCGGCTCGGCTTCGAGCACCCCGGGGACGGCGAGTGGGTCGAGTTCGCCAGCGACTACCCGGCCGACCTGCAGGAGGCGCTCGACCAGGTCCGTGCGGAGACCTACGGATGAGCACACGCGCGTACGCGGTCCGCGTCGCCGAGGACCCGGCCGACCTGGAGGCGTGCTTCGCGGTGCGCAAGCAGGTCTTCGTGGTCGAGCAGGGCGTCCCCGAGGACCTGGAGTACGACGAGTACGACCCGGTCGCCGTGCACGTCCTGGCGGTCCGCGAGGACGGCGTGCCGCTCGGCACCGGCCGGCTGCTGTACGGCGAGGTGGCCGCGGCCAAGACCGGCGGCGACCTGTCCCTCGGCTCGCTGGGCCGGCTCGCGGTCTCCGGGGAGGCCCGCGGCCTCGGCGTAGGCGTCGCCCTGGTCCGGGCGATCGAGGAGGCCGCACGCGCGCGGGGCCTGACCGCGGTGGACCTGCACGCGCAGACCCACGCGCTGGGCTTCTACGAGCGGCTGGGCTACGAGCCGTACGGCCCGGAGTACGAGGAGGCGGGCATCCCGCACCGGGGGATGCGCAGGGTTCTGTAGCCGGCATGGCACGCTGGAGGCCCGCTGTGTGATCGTCGACACCCGGAGCGCTGGCCGTGGATCAGTTGGCCCTGTTGTTCGTGCTGCTGCTCGGGGCCCTGGTGAGCGTTCCGGTGGGGGATCGGTTCGGACTGCCGGCGCCCGTGCTGATGACCCTGTTCGGGATCGTCCTCGCCGTCGCCGACTTCGTGCCGAACGTGAACATCCCGCCCGAGCTGATCCTGCCCGGTCTGCTGCCGCCGCTGCTCTACGCCGCCGTACGGCGGACCTCCTGGCGGCAGTTCACGGCCAACAAACGGCCGATCTTCCTGCTCGCCGTGGCCCTGGTCTTCGTCACGACGCTGTGCGTGGCCGTCGTCGCCAACGCCATCGTGCCCGGGCTGTCGATCGCCGCCGCGATCGCGCTGGGCGCGCTGGTCGCCCCGCCCGACCCGGTCGCCGCGACCGCCGTCGCCGGACAGCTCGGGCTGCCGCGCCGACTGGTGTCGATCCTGGAGGGCGAGGGCCTCTTCAACGACGTCACGGCCATCGTTCTCTACCACGTGGCCATCGCCGCCGTGGTCAGCGGCACGTTCTCGCCGTGGCGGGCCGGGCTGGACTTCCTGCTGTCGGCCGTGGTCGCGGTCGTCGTGGGGCTGGTGCTCGGCTGGATCGCGAACAAACTCATGGACGTGCTCGGCGACGCGACCCTGCAGATCGGCCTGACCCTGATCGTCCCGTACGCCTCCTACGTCATCGCCGAGGAGCTGCACGGCTCCGGCGTCCTCGCCGTGCTCACCACCGCGCTGTTCATCGCCGAGTACGCCACCGACGCCGACGACGTCATGACCCGGCTCGCCGGATACACCTTCTGGGACATCGTCGACACGCTCGTCACCGGTGTCGCGTTCGGGCTGATCGGCCTGGAGCTGCACAACGCGCTCCGCACGGCGTCCGGCCGCTGGGGCGAGCTGCTCGGCTGGGCGGCCGCGATCGTGGGCGTGGTGGTCGTGGTACGGCTGGTCTGGCTGCTGCCGGCGACCTGGCTGACCAAGCGGCTGCACGCCCGGCGGGACTACGACGAGGAGATCCCGACCAGCTGGCGGGAGACCATCGTGATGTGGTGGTCCGGGATGCGCGGGGTGGCGTCGGTGGCGCTGGCCCTGGCCATCCCCCTGAAGACCGACGACGGATCCGCCTTCCCGGACCGCGACGAGATCGTCTTCATCGCCTTCGGCGTGATCATGGCGACGCTGGTCCTCCAGGGGCTGACCCTGCCGTGGCTGGTGAAACGGCTGGGGGTACGGGCCGACACCGACCGCGAGAAGGAGATCGAGAAGGAGCTGGCGGTACGGGCGGCGAAGGCGGCAAGGCGGCGCCTGAAGGAGATCGAGCAGGTCGAGGAGTTGCCGGAGGACGTGACGGAGCAGATGCTGCGGCGGGCCTTCGAGATCGGGTTCCGGATCAGTCCCGACGTGGTGGAGGACGAGCGGCGGGAAGGCCACGACAAGCGGATGCGGCGGCTGAAGCGGTTGCGGCGGATCCAGCAGGAGATGCTGAGCGCGGCGCGGCACGAGGTGCTGGCGGCGCGCAGCGAGCCGGGGGCGGATCCGGAGATCGTGGACCGGGTGCTGCGGCACCTGGACGTCCGTAGCCTGCGTTGATTCCCCACCCGCGCATCGCCCGTTCGGTTGTTTGAGGGGCGGGCGTCTCCCGTGGGGGCTGAGCGCCGTCGGCGGCGGGCCGTGCGTGGCCGGTCGGCTCGGCGGGCGCCGGGCGACTGTAGCGGCGGTCATACAAACATATGGCGGCTGTGGACAGTCACAGGCGCCGTCGGCTTCCCGATCGTAGTCTCGGATCATGGCTCGGAACATTGTGATCAGTGGTGGAGGAACGGGAATCGGACTGGCCGCGGCCCGGGTTTTCGCGGCCGACGGGGATCGCGTGCTGCTGCTCGGGCGGCGCAGAGAGGTGCTGGAGAAGGCGGGGGTGCCGGGGGCCGTCAGCTGGGCGGCGGACCTGAGCGAGCCGGCGGAGGTACGGAGCGTCGCGCGGTTCGTCGCCGACGAGTTCGGCACCGTGGACGTGCTGATCCACAGCGCCGGCGGGAACGCGGCCCTCGCGCCGGACGCGGAGTCCGGCGACCCGCTCGACGCCGTCGCCCGCACCTGGAACGGCAACTTCCGGCAGAACACGCTGACTGCCGTACTGCTCACGGAGGCGCTGAAGAACCGGCTCGCCGACCCCGGCGGGCGGGTGCTGTTCCTCAGCTCCATAGCGGCCTTCCGGGGCTCGGGGAGCGGCTCCTACGCCGCCTCCAAGGCGGCCCTGCACCCGTACGCCCACGACCTGGCCCGGGAGCTCGGCCCGCGCGGGGTCACCGTGAACGTGGTCGCGCCCGGGTACGTCGAGGACACCGAGTTCTTCGGCGGCCCGGTGGAGGAGGCCCGGCGGGAGCGGCTCGTCGCCGAGACGTCGACGGGGCGGGCCGGCACACCCGGTGACGTCGCCGCCACCCTGCACTGGCTGGCCTCTCCGGCCGCCGGGCACGTCACCTCGCAGATCGTCCAGGTCAACGGCGGCGCCGAACGCGGCCACTGAGGCGAGGGGAGCGGTCAGCCGCGGCCGGTGCGGGGCGGCTCGTGCAGGCGCCGGTTGGCCGCCGCCCCGTCCTGGGAGGGGATGATCCCGCCGGGCGGCAGGACCGCGTCGGCCGTGTTGACCCGGGGCAGGGCGTACGGGTGCTCCGCACTCAGCCAGGTGATCATCTGCTCGCGGACGGCCACCCGGACCGTCCAGATGTCGTCCGCGTCCTTGGCGGTCACCAGCGCCCGCACCTGGATGGTGTTCGGCGTGGAGTCGGTGACCACCAGGCCGTAGGACCGCCCGTCCCAGGCCGGGCATGCGCGCAGGATGTCCTGGAGCTTTTCCCGCATGGCCTCGACCGGCGCCGAGTGGTCGACGTGCCAGTAGACGATCCCGGTCATCTGCGGGGTGCCCCGCGACCAGTTCTCGAAGGGTTTGGAGGTGAAGTACGACACCGGCATGGTGATCCGGCGCTCGTCCCAGGTCCGTACCGTCAGAAAGGTCAGGGTGATCTCCTCGACCGTGCCCCACTCGCCGTCGACCACGACCGTGTCGCCGAGGCGCACCATGTCGCCGAAGGCGATCTGCAGACCGGCGAACATGTTCGCCAGGGTGGACTGGGCGGCCACACCGGCGACGATGCCGAGGATCCCGGCGGAGGCCAGCAGCGAGGCGCCGGCCGCGCGCATCGCCGGGAAGGTCAGCAGCATCGCCGCCACGGCCACCACGCCGACGATCGCCGACACCACCCGCATGATCAGCGACACCTGGGTGCGCACCCGGCGGACCCGGGCGGCGTCGTGGTGGGCGCGGGCGTAGCGGTCGTAGGTCGACTCCACGACGGCCGCCGCGATCCGCACCACCAGCCAGGCGGCCGACCCGATCAGCACCAGGGTCAGGACCTGGCCGACGGCGATCCGGTGCTCCCGGATCAGCTCGGCCTGGTCGTAGGAGCCTCTGAGCAGGGCCGCACACAGCACCAGCTGGTAGGGGACGCGGCTGCGGCGCAGCAGGCCCCACAGGGGCGTCTCGCTGTGCCGTGCGTCGGCCTTGCGCAGCAGCAGGTCGGTCGCCCAGCCGATCAGCAGGGTGAGGACGACGGCGCCGCCGACCACGATCAGCGGGCGGAGTACGTTCTCCATCTCCATGGATCCGAACGTAACCGCTTCGGCGGGATCCTGAACATGCCGTTCGACGAGAAGGGGGTGACAGGCGTCACCTGGCAGGCTGGCACCATGGGCGCATGAACATCATGCTCTTTCACTCGACCTATGGCCTCAGGCCCGCGGTGCGCGAGGCCGCGGACCGGCTGCGTGCCGCCGGGCACGAGGTGTGGACGCCCGACCTCTTCGCGGGGCGCACGTTCGACACGGTCGAGGAGGGCATGGAGTTCAACGAGTCGATCGGCAAGGACGAGCTGCTGAAGCGGGCCGTGCTGGCGGCGGCGCCGTACTCGGAGCGCGGGCTGGTGTACGCGGGGTTCTCGCTGGGCGCCTCGGTCGCGCAGACGCTGGCGCTGGGCGACGAGCGGGCGCGGGGGCTGCTGCTTCTGCACGGCACGTCGGACATCGCGCCCAGCGCCTCGGTGGACGACCTGCCGGTGCAGCTGCACGTGGCCGAGCCGGACGCCTTCGAGACGGACGACTGGCTGAGCGCCTGGTACCTGCAGATGGGCCGGGCCGGCGCCGACGTGGAGATCTACCGGTACCCGGGGGCCGGTCACCTCTACACCGACCCCGGTCTGCCGGACTACGACGAGGAGGCCGCCGAGGCCACCTGGCGGGTGGCGCTCGGCTTCCTCGACACGCTCTAGGACTTTCTGCAACCGACGGCTAGACCGGGTCGTAGGTGCGCTCGACCTTCTGGGTGCCGCTGCGGGTGCGGTACGACCGCTCCCAGGACGAGGTGGCGTCGGCCTTCGTCTTGTCGGAGAGGACGTAGTAGTCCATCTGCGCCCGCGCGGCCGTGATGTCCAGGATGCCGTAGCCGTGCCGGTCGGTGTCGACCCAGTGCACGTGGCGGTTGGCCAGCTGGATGACCGGGGCGGCGACGGCGGAGACGACGCCGGGGGAGACCTTGAGGATGTCGTCGAGGTTGTCGGAGGTCACCGACGTGACCACGAACTCGGTGGCGGCCGAGGCGGACAGCGGGTAGGTCCCGGCGTCCACGGGCACGTCGTTGGCCCAGGCCATGTGGATGTCGCCGGTCAGGAACACCGTGTTGGTGATCGCGTTGGAGCGCAGGTGGGCCAGCAGCTCGCGGCGGTCGTCGGTGTAGCCGTCCCACTGGTCGGTGTTGAGGGCGAGGCCGTCCTGGGGCAGACCGAGCAGCTTGGCGAGCGGCTTGAACAGGTCGGCGGAGAGCGAGCCGATGGCGAACGGCGAGATCATCACCGAGTTGCCGACCAGCCGCCAGGTGGTGTCGGAGGCCTTCAGACCGGCCTTGAGCCAGTCGAGCTGGGCGCGGCCGGTGATGGTGCGGTCCGGGTCGTCGACCGAGCCGCTGCCCGTGGACACCTGCTGGGAGCGGAAGGAGCGCAGGTCGAGCAGGGCGAGGTCGGCGAGCTTGCCGAATCGCAGCCGGCGGTAGGTGGTGCCGGCGATGGCCGGGCGGACCGGCATCCACTCGAAGTAGGCCTGCTTGGCGGCGGCCTGACGGGCCGTCCAGGTGCCTTCGGTGCCCTCGGTGTGGTTCTCGGCACCGCCGGACCAGGAGTCGTTGGCGAACTCGTGGTCGTCCCAGATGGCGACGACCGGCGCCTTGGCGTGCAGGGCCTGCAGGTCGGTGTCGGTCTTGTACTTGCCGTGCCGTATGCGGTAGTCGGCGAGCGTGATGATCTCGTGGGTGGGCGCGTGCTCCCGGACCACGGTGTCGCGGGTGCCGTACTCGCCGGTGCCGTACTCGTAGATGTAGTCGCCGAGGTGCAGCCAGGCGTCGAGGTCGTTCCGCGCGGCCAGGTGCCGGTAGGAGGCGAAGTAGCCGGCCTCCCAGTTGGCGCAGGAGACCACGCCGAAGCGCAGGCCCCCGACGGTGGCGTCCGCCGCCGGCGCGGTGCGGGTGCGCGCCACCGGGGAGTCCGTGGCGCCGGCCGAGAAGCGGAACCAGTAGTCGGTGGCCGGGGCCAGGCCGCGGATGTCCGCCTTGACGGTGTGGTCGGAGGCGGCGGTCGCGGTGGTGGAGCCCCTGGAGACGACGTTCGTCAGCGCCTTGTCGGTGGCGACGACCCAGCTGACCTCGGTGTCCGGGCCGATCCCGGAGCCCGGCGTCGCGTCGGCGGTCGGCGTCACCCGCGTCCACAGCAGGATGCCGTCGGGCAGTGGGTCGCCGGAGGCGATGCCGTGCAGGAAGGCGGGCGCGTCCGAGGCGGCCCGGGCCGGCAGCGCGGCGGCCAGGGGTGCGGCCAGGACAGCGGTCGCCGCCGCGGCCTTGACGACCGTACGGCGGCGGGGGGAGAGGGAGTGTGCGCTCTCGGAAGACTGTGTTGATCCGTTTCGACTGGTCACGAGCGCTCAGGTTACTGACCAGTATGAACAAGAGCAGGCGAACCAACGAAAGTTCGCCTGCTCTTCACGTGGAGCCGGGAATTCCGGTCGGGCGTCAGGCCTTGAGGGCCGCGTCCACCACGGAGTTGAAGGCGTCGACCGTCATCGGCGGGTTGCCGTTGGAGTCGGCCGTCAGCATCTTGCCGTTCATGACGAAGCTCGGGGTGCCCGTCACGCCGTCCTTGTTGGTGTCGAAGGTCTTCGACATGGCCAGCGCCCAGGCGTCGTACTTGCCGGACTTCACGTCGGCCTGGAAGGACTTGTTGTTCTTCAGGGCCGGGACGGTGTTGGCGACCTCGATGAGGTAGCTGTCGTTCTTGAACTTGTCGGTCGTCTCGTCGGGGTGCCACTTCTTCGAGTACAGCGCGGTCTTGTACTCCAGGAAGGCCTCGTCGCTGACGTTCAGCGCGGCGCCCATGGCGCTCATCGCGTTCTTGGAGCCCTCGCCGCGCGAGCCGATCTGGCCCTTGCCGAGCGAGTCGCCGTCGAGGAACGTGCCGCCGACGTACTGGATCTTGAACTTGCCGTCGTCGATGTCCTTCTTCACGGTCGTACCGACGGTTTGCTCGAACTGGGCGCAGATCGGGCAGCGCGGGTCCTCGTAGACCTTGAGGGTCTTCGCGGCGGTGGACTTGCCGATGACGACCGTGGTGCCGTCCGTGCCCGTCGTGTTGGCCGGGGCGACGACCTTGGCGTCCTTCTCGGCCTCCCAGTAGCCCGGCTTGTTGGCCTGGACGACGGCGTAGCCTATGCCGCCCGCCGCGGCCAGCACGGCCACGACCGAGGCGGCCACGATGACCTGCCGCCTGACCTTGGCGCGCTTGGCCTGCTTCTCGCGCTCGGCGCGCAGCCGTTCCCGGGCCGCGTTCTTGGCAGCTGCGCTGTTCCGCTTGCTCATGTTGGTGATCTCCATAGGGGACGCGCACATGTCGTACGCGGGATACGTGTGGGGGACTCGTCGTACTCGGAGTTCTCGAAGTACTCGGACGAGGGGCGTGCTCGGGCGGGCGGGGCGCTCAGGCGAAGGGCAGGGCGAGCGCCCCGGAGCACGGCGGTCCGCGCCGTCCCAGGGAGTGCACGAGGAGCAGGTCCCGGGCGGCGGCCGGGCGCGGCGCGGGGCGCGGCAGCCGTCGTACCGGAGCCGGCCGGACCGTGCCCGCGGCGGCCGCGAGGAGCAGCGGGCGGAAGGTGGTGGCGGCGACGGCGCGCAGCAGCTGGGTCAGGGCGCGCTCGCCGCGGCGCAGCCAGGCGGCGGCGAGCAGGCCCACGCCGACGTGCGCGGCGAGCAGCAGCCAGGCGGCGGTCGGGTCGGCCTGCGTGAGGGCCGCGGCGGCGCGGGAGCCGCCGGTCATCCGGGCCAGCGGGGTGCCGACCGTGCCGCCGTGGCAGAGCACGTCGAGGCCGACCGCGCGCAGCGGGCCGGCGATGGGCCCGCCCGCCCGGCCGTAACAGGCGTGCTGGCCGGTGGTGAAGACCGTGTCGGCGGCCAGCTCCAGCGGGATCAGCAGGGCCGCGATCCGGCCGAAGCCGCGCTCGCGGCCCGCCAGCGCGTACGCCGTGCAGAACACGCCGGCGGCGACCGCGGCCACCGTCGTGAACGGCAGCGGGGCCCGGGACAGCAGCACGTGCGACGCGGTGCTGAGCGTCACGACGAAGGCCGTGAACAGCGCCGCGCGCACGGCTCTGAGCTGGGTCCCGGATATGTCCATAGCGGTGGAGAGTCTGTCACGTACTCATGTAAGGGACCCCTAAAAAGGCCCTGAGAATTGGCGAAGGTTACAGGCCTGGAATGCGGCCGTTGCGGAAGAGGTCGACGAAGATCTGGTGGTCGGCTCGCGCGCGTGCGCCGTAGCTGTGCGCGAACTCGGTGAGCAGGCCCGCGAAACCGTCCTCGTCGGCCGCGATGGCCGCGTCGATGGCCCGCTCGGTGGAGAACGGCACCAGGGACTCGCCGGAGGTGTCGTCGGCCGCCGAGTGCATGGACGCCGTGGCCCGGCCGAGGTCCGCGACCACCGCCGCGATCTCCTCCGGGTCGTCGATGTCGCTCCAGTCCAGGTCCACCGCGTACGGCGACACCTCGGCGACCAGCTGACCCGCGCCGTCCAGCTCGGTCCAGCCCAGCCACGGGTCGGCGTGCGCCTGCAGGGCGCGCTGCGAGATCACCGTGCGGTGGCCCTCGTGCTGGAAGTAGTCCCGGATCGCCGGGTCCGTGACGTGCCGGGAGACGGCCGGGGTCTGGGCCTGCTTGATGTAGATCACCACGTCGTTCTCCAGGGCGTCCGTGGCGCCCTCCAGGAGGATGTTGTACGACGGCAGGCCGGCCGAGCCGATGCCGATCCCGCGGCGGCCCACGACGTCCTTCACGCGGTAGGAGTCCGGACGGGACAGGGACGACTCGGGGAGGGTCTCCAGGTAGCCGTCGAAGGCGGCGAGGACCTTGTAGCGGGTGGCGGCGTCCAGCTCGATGGAGCCGCCGCCGGAGGCGAAGCGGCGCTCCCAGTCGCGGATCTCCGTCATCGAGTCCAGCAGCTCGAAACGGGTCAGCGAGCGGGCCGCGCGCAGCGCGCCGAGCAGCGGGCCCTCGGCACTGTCCAGGGTGAACGGCGGCACCTCGTCGCTCTTCGCGCCGGTCGCCAGCGCGTGGATGCGCTCGCGGTAGGCGTCCGCGTACACCTCGACCAGCTCGGTGATCTGCTCGTCGCTGAGCGCCTTCGCGTACCCGATCAGCGCGATGGAGGCGGCGAAGCGCTTCAGGTCCCAGGTGAACGGGCCGACGTAGGCCTCGTCGAAGTCGTTGACGTTGAAGACCAGGCGGCCGTTGGAGTCCATGTACGTGCCGAAGTTCTCCGCGTGCAGGTCGCCGTGGATCCACACGCGCGAGGTGCGCTCGTCCAGGTACGGACCGGTGTATATCCGCCCACCCCCCAGCGCGGACGTCCTCCCACCGCCCCGCCCTGCGGTCTCCGCGTCGAGGTCGTGGTAGAAGAGCGCGGCCGTGCCCCGGTAGAAGGCGAAGGCCGAGGCCGCCATCTTCCGGAACTTCACGCGGAACGCGGCCGGGTCGGCGGCCAGGAGCTCGCCGAAGGCGGTGTCGAAGACGGCGAGGATCTCCTCGCCGCGCTGCTCGCCGTTGAGCTGGGGGACCGGCATCGCTGGGTGCCTCCTGGTACGGGTGGTGCCTGACATGTGGCGCGGATCTCTCGCGGGGACCAACGTGCGAAGGTCCCCGGGAGTGCCCGCTTTCTTGGCATGAAGGTACGCGGGGCAGGCCGCCCGGTGTCAGTGCCGAGGCATAGGATTCCGCTGTCCCACCAGACTGTCCGCAGCCGGTCGGAAGATCGTCGACGCCTGTTTTCCTTCGGAGGCCGAAACCGTGTCAAAGCCGCCCTTCACGCACCTGCACGTCCACACCCAGTACTCGCTGCTGGACGGTGCCGCGCGGCTCAAGGACATGTTCAACGCCTGCAACGAGATGGGCATGACGCACATCGCCATGTCCGACCACGGCAACCTGCACGGGGCGTACGACTTCTTCCATACGGCGAAGAAGGCCGGTGTCACCCCGATCATCGGGATCGAGGCGTACGTCGCCCCCGAGTCCCGGCGCAACAAGCGCAAGATCCAGTGGGGGCAGCCGCACCAGAAGCGGGACGACGTCTCCGGTTCCGGCGGTTACACCCACAAGACGATGTGGGCCGTGAACAGCACGGGTCTGCACAACCTCTTCCGGCTCTCCTCGGACGCGTACGCCGAGGGCTGGCTGCAGAAGTGGCCCCGGATGGACAAGGAGACCATCGCCCAGTGGTCCGAGGGGATCGTGGCCTCCACCGGCTGCCCCTCCGGCGAGCTCCAGACCCGGCTGCGTCTCGGGCAGTACGACGAGGCGCTGAAGGCGGCCGCCGACTACCAGGACATCTTCGGCAAGGACCGGTACTTCCTGGAGCTGATGGACCACGGCATCGAGATCGAGCACCGGGTCCGCGACGGCCTCCTGGAGATCGGCAAGAAGCTCGGCATCCCGCCGCTGGTGACGAACGACTCGCACTACACGTACGCGCACGAGGCGACCGCCCACGACGCCCTGCTCTGCATCCAGACCGGCAAGAACCTCTCCGACCCGGACCGCTTCAAGTTCGACGGCACCGGCTACTACCTGAAGTCCACGGACGAGATGTACGCCGTCGACTCCTCGGACGCCTGGCAGGAGGGCTGCGCCAACACCCTTCTGATCGCCGAGATGGTCGACACCACCGGCATGTTCGAGGCCAAGAACCTCATGCCGAAGTTCGACATCCCGGAGGGCTTCACCGAGGTCACCTGGTTCAAGGAGGAGGTCCGCCGGGGCATGGACCGCCGCTTCCCCGGCGGCGTCCCGGACGACCGCCAGAAGCAGGTCGAGTACGAGCTGGACGTCATCATCCAGATGGGGTTCCCGGGCTACTTCCTCGTGGTCGCCGACTTCATCATGTGGGCGAAGAACAACGGCATCGCGGTCGGCCCCGGCCGAGGCTCCGCGGCCGGCTCGATCGTCGCGTACGCCATGGGCATCACCGACCTCGACCCGATCCCGCACGGCCTGATCTTCGAGCGGTTCCTCAACCCCGAGCGCGTCTCCATGCCCGACGTCGACATCGACTTCGACGAGCGTCGGCGCGTCGAGGTGATCAGGTACGTGACCGAGAAGTACGGCGCCGACAAGGTCGCCATGATCGGCACCTACGGCAAGATCAAGGCCAAGAACGCGATCAAGGACTCCGCACGCGTGCTGGGCTACCCGTACGCGATGGGCGACCGCCTCACCAAGGCGATGCCCGCCGACGTCCTCGGCAAGGGCATCGACCTCGACGGCATCACCAACCCCTCGCACCCGCGCTACAACGAGGCGGGCGAGATCCGCGGGATGTACGAGAACGAGCCGGACGTCAAGAAGGTCATCGACACCGCGAAGGGCGTCGAGGGCCTGGTGCGGCAGATGGGTGTGCACGCCGCCGGCGTGATCATGTCCAGCGAGCCCATCGTCGACCACGCCCCGATCTGGGTGCGGCACACGGACGGCGTGACCATCACGCAGTGGGACTACCCGCAGTGCGAGTCGCTCGGCCTGCTGAAGATGGACTTCCTCGGCCTGCGCAACCTGACGATCATGGACGACGCCGTCAAGATGGTGAAGTCCAACAAGGGCATCGACCTCGACCTGCTGGCCCTGCCGCTCGACGACCCGAAGACCTTCGAACTGCTCCAGCGCGGTGACACCCTGGGCGTCTTCCAGTTCGACGGCGGCCCCATGCGCTCCCTGCTGCGCCTGATGAAGCCCGACAACTTCGAAGACATCTCCGCCGTGTCGGCGCTCTACCGCCCGGGCCCGATGGGCATGGACTCGCACACCAACTACGCACTGCGCAAGAACAAGCTCCAGGAGATCACCCCGATCCACAAGGAGCTGGAGGCGCCCCTCGAAGAGGTCCTCGCGGTCACCTACGGCCTGATCGTCTACCAGGAGCAGGTGCAGAAGGCCGCCCAGATCATCGCCGGCTACTCGCTCGGCGAGGCCGACATCCTGCGCCGCGTGATGGGCAAGAAGAAGCCCGACGAACTGGCCAAGAACTTCACCATCTTCCAGGCCGGCGCCCAGAAGAACGGCTACAGCGACGAGGCGATCCAGGCCCTGTGGGACGTGCTGGTCCCGTTCGCCGGCTACGCGTTCAACAAGGCGCACTCGGCCGCGTACGGACTGGTCTCGTACTGGACCGCCTACCTCAAGGCGAACCACCCCGCCGAGTACATGGCCGGTCTGCTCACCTCGGTCAAGGACGACAAGGACAAGTCGGCCGTCTACCTCAACGAGTGCCGGCGCATGGGCATCAAGGTGCTCCCGCCGAACGTCAACGAGTCGGTGCACAACTTCGCCGCCCAGGGCGACGACGTGATCCTCTTCGGCCTCGAAGCCGTACGCAACGTCGGCACGAACGTGGTGGAGTCGATCATCAGGAGCCGCAAGGCCAAGGGCAAGTACGGCTCCTTCCCCGACTACCTCGACAAGGTCGAGGCGGTCGCCTGCAACAAGCGGACCACGGAGTCGCTGATCAAGGCGGGCGCCTTCGATGCCCTGGGACACACCCGCAAGGGCCTCACCGCGCACTTCGACTCGATGATCGACAACGTGGTCGCGGTCAAACGCAAGGAGGCCGAGGGCCAGTTCGACCTCTTCGGCGGGATGGGCGAGGAGGAGAGCGACGAGCCCGGCTTCGGACTGGACGTCGAGTTCACCACCGAGGAGTGGGACAAGACCTATCTGCTCGCCCAGGAGCGGGAGATGCTCGGTCTGTACGTCTCCGACCACCCGCTCTTCGGCCTGGAACACGTGCTCTCCGACAAGGCCGACGCGGGCATCGCCCAGCTCACCGGCGGCGAGCACGCCGACGGGGCCGTGGTCACCATCGGCGGCATCATCTCGGGCCTGCAGCGCAAGATGACCAAGCAGGGCAACGCCTGGGCGATCGCCACCGTCGAGGACCTCGCGGGCTCCATCGAGTGCATGTTCTTCCCGGCGAGCTACCAGCTCATCTCGACCCAACTGATCGAGGACGCGGTGGTGTTCGTCAAGGGCCGCCTCGACAAGCGCGAGGACGTGCCCCGGCTGGTGGGGATGGAGCTGGCGGTCCCGGATCTCTCCAACGCCGGCACCAACGCGCCCGTGATCCTCACCATCCCGGCCACCCGGGTCACCCCGCCGATGGTCAGCCGCCTCGGCGAGATCCTCAGTCACCACAAGGGCGACAGCGAGGTCCGGATCAAGCTCCAGGGCCCGACCAAGACGACCGTGCTGCGCCTGGACCGGCACCGGGTGAAGCCGGACCCGGCGCTGTTCGGCGACCTCAAGGTGCTGCTCGGCCCGTCCTGCCTGGCCGGATAGGTCCTCACCCCGCACGGACGGTCGCAGGCGCGGTCGTATGCGCGCGGAAGGGGCGCACCCGCAACGGGTGCGCCCCTTCTGCATGCCTGGGCTTCAACAGCCCGCTGGGACCTGGCCGGTCCGCTCAGTTGTGGCCGAAGCTCTTCTGCTTCTTGCGAGCGACGTCGGCCGGGCTGCCCTGAATGTGCGACACCGGCGAGTCCTGCGACTCGCTCGACGTACGCTGCCCGTGCTCGTGGGTCTGCTCGGACTGCGGGGTGCGGTTCTGGGAGCCACCCTTGCGGTTCTTGTTCTTGGCCATGGTGATCTGCCTCCTGTGGGGGATCTAGGGGCCGAATTCAGATTCACATAGGCTGACAACGGACGCATTTCGGATAATTACCGTGTGTAACAGGGCTTGTCGGAGAGCGAGGTCCCGAAACGCCACGCCGAAGATCGAGTTCGGGCCGTTAACCCCCGCGTGGTCGGGCAGACTCGAAGGAAGCCCCGAAAGCAAACCTCCCGGAAAGAGGGTGAGTCGCGTGGACCGCTGCATCGTCCTGGTGGACGCCGGGTATCTGCTGGGTGCCGCCGCCAGTCTCCTCGCCGGTGAGCCCTCCCGATCCCGCATCACCGTCGACCACACCGCGCTGATCCAGGCGTTGCGCGACCGCGCGGAATCCGACACCGAGCGTCCACTGCTGCGCATCTACTGGTTCGACGGCGCCCCCGACCGTGTCCCGCAGCCGGAACACCGACGGCTGCGCGTGATGCCCCGGGTGACCGTCCGGCTCGGCGCGCTGACCCGCAGCGACGGACGCTGGGCGCAGAAGGGCGTGGACGCGGCCATGCACGCCGAGCTGACCGAGCTGGCCCGCAACCGCGCCTGCTCCGACGTCGTGCTGGTGACCGGGGACGGGGACCTGCTGCCGGGCATGATGGCCGCGAAGGAGCACGGGGTCGCCGTCCACCTGTGGGCCGTGCAGGCCGCCGACGGCGACTACAACCAGTCCGAGGACCTGGTCGCCGAGGCCGACGAGCGGCGGGTGCTGGACCGGGCGTGGATCACCCAGGCGGTCCGGGCCAAGGAGCTGACCGCGGTCTGTGCGCCGCCGCCGGTGCCGCGGCCGGAGATCGCCGCGATCCTCTCGGCGCCGCTGCCCGAGTCGTCGCTGGCGGCGGCCCCCGAGCCGGGTACCGAGGACGTGGAGCGGGCGCCTGCCGCGAGCGTGGTGGAGAACGGGGCGCCGGAGCGGGTGCCGGCGCCGAAGGGGGTGCCGACGCCCAAGGATCTCGCCGCGCTGCGGGCGCCGGGCGGCGCGCAGCCGGTGCAGCATCCGGCGACCACGGCCACGCTGCGGTGGTCCTCCGACAAGGGGTGGGTGGACCGGCCGGGGGTCGCGGCGGAGCCGGCGGAGGCGGCCTCCATGCCGACGCTGGCGCAGCTGACCACGGCGGAGCAGCGGTGGGCCGACCGGGAGGAGGACATCACGACCGTCGGCGGGGATCCGTACGAGGTCGGGCAGGTGTTCGCCCGGCGGTGGATGTCGCGGCTCGGGGACCAGGCGCATCTGCAGAAGCTGTCGGGGATGTATCCGCGGATTCCGCACCGGATCGACGGCGAGCTGTTGCGGTACGCGGCGCGGTTCGGGTTGCTGGCGCACAAGGACGACCAGATCGACGAGCATGACCGGTACGCCATTCGGGCGGGGTTCTGGAGAGAGTTCGATGTGCCGGCGGGGGCCGGGGAGCATGCGTCGGCGGAGTGACTGAGGGTGGCGCGGGGGTGACTTCGGCTGCGGGCCGGTGGGGGGTTGCTCGCGCCCACGCGGCGGAGCCGCATGTTCGATGCAGCCCCGCGCCCCTTTCAGGGGCGCTGCTCTTACGGAGTCAGGAAGCCGGGCGCCCCAAAGGCGAGTAAACGGGGGCGACCCCGTAGTCTCGTCCCTTGTGAGTACGGGCGTGGGTCGGGCACTTCGGCGGCAGGGTGATGTCGTGTGTGCGGTGCGTGGGCTGACCAAGACCTACGCCGCGGTCAAAGGGCGGCGTGGTGCCCCCGCGGTGCCCGAGGTGCGGGCTACCGACGGGGTGGAGCTCGACGTCCGGCGCGGGGAGATCTTCGGGCTGCTCGGGCCGAACGGGGCCGGCAAGTCGACGCTCGTACGGCAGCTCACCGGGCTGTTGCGCCCCGACGCGGGCAGTGTCGAGATCCTCGGGCACGACATCGTGCGGCACCCGGAGCGGGCCGCGCGGATCCTCGCCTACCTGGGGCAGGAGTCCAGCGCCCTCGACGAGCTGACCGTGTCCCTCGCGGCCGAGACCACCGGGCGGCTGCGCGGACTGGACGTACGGCAGGCCCGGCGCGAGCGCGACGCCGTGCTGGAGGAGCTGGGCCTGACGCCGATCGCCGGGCGGGCGCTCAAGAAGCTCTCCGGCGGACAGCGGCGGCTCGCGTGCTTCGCCGCCGCGCTGGTCGGGGAGCGGCCGTTGCTCGTGCTCGACGAGCCGACGACCGGGATGGACCCGGTGGCCCGGCGGGCCGTGTGGGCCGCCGTGGACCGGCGGCGGGCCGAGCAGGGGGCCACCGTGGTGCTGGTCACCCACAACGTCATCGAGGCCGAGACGGTGCTCGACCGGGTCGCCGTCCTCGACCAGGGGCGGGTCATCGCCTGCGACACCCCCGCCGGGCTCAAGGAACGCGTCGCCGGCGAGGTGCGGGTCGAGCTGGTGTGGCGGGAGCAGGCGCCGCTGGACGTGCCCGAGGTGGCCGTCCTGCGGGAGCGTGCCGTCGAGTCCGGCCGGCGCTGGACGCTGCGGCTCGCGCCCGAGGAGGCGCGTGCCGTCGTCGCCACGGTGACCGGAGGGGCCGCCTTCGCCGCCCTCGACGACTTCACCCTCGCCACGCCCAGCCTGGAGGACGTCTACCTGGCGCTGGGCGGCGCCGCACGGCAGGGTCTGGTGAAGGCGTGACGGTGAACGCGAGGGTGAACAGGACGGCGGCCGGGCGCGTACGGAAAGACGCGGCAGCGGTACGGGCCGCAGGTGCCGCACGGAAAGGGAGCAGCGCGACGTGAGTGTCGTACCCGCTGAGGTTCTGCCGGGCGGTGCCCTGGCCGTGGAGGAGACGGCGCCGGGCGGCCCGGCGGCCGAGCTGGGCCCGCGGGCGCGGCTGTGGCCGTCGCTGGTGGCCGTCTACCGCGCGCAGCTGTCCCGGGCCCGGGTGGCGCGGATCCCGCTGCTGTTCGTCGCGACCTTCCAGTCCGTCGGCATCATGATCATGATGCGCGGGGTGGTGGACTCGCGGGGCGAGGCCCAGTCCGTGGTGGCGGGCTCGTCGGTGGTCGTGGTCGCCTACGTGGCGCTGAACCTGCTGGCGCAGTACTTCGGACAGCTGCGGGCGAGCGGCGGGCTCGACCACTACGCCACGCTGCCCGTGCCGCCGGCCTCGGTGGTGCTCGGGGCGGCCGCGGCGTACGCCTCCTTCACCGTGCCGGGGACGCTGATCACCGCCGTCTTCGGGTGTGTGCTGTTCGGGCTGCCGCTCGGGAACCTGTGGATCCTCGTCGCGGTGATCCCGCTCGCGGGGGCGGCCCTGGCAGGGCTGGGGGCGGCCTGTGGACTGCTCGCACCTCGTCCGGAACTCGCCACCCTGCTCGGGCAGCTGGGCATGTCGGCGGCGCTGCTGCTCGGCGTGCTGCCGCCGGACCGGATGCCGGGCATCATCCAGTTCGCGCGTGACCTGCTGCCTTCGACGTACGGCGTCGAGGCCTACGCCCGGACCTTCGGGGCGCGGCCCGACTGGGCCGTCGTCCTCGTTGACCTGGGCGTCTGCGCCGGGGTGGGCGTCGTCTCGCTGGCCGTCGCCACCTGGGCGTACCGCAGGGCCGCCGTCCGGTGACGCGCCCCACAGGCCGAACTGGCACGATGGCATTGTGACCGCACCGTTGACGCCGCCTCCGCCGCCGCACGACCAGTCCTCGCACCAGGCCTGGCAGGCCCCGCCGCCTGCCGGGGAGGCGGCGGGGGAGTACGGACAGTACGCAGCGTACGGACAGGACGGTCCCGGCATGAAGACCGAACTGCGGGAGGCCGCGGTGATCGCCGTCGCGGTGGCGGTGAGCGGGGTGCTGCTCGGGTTGCTGTGGCTGTGGCTGGCGCCGCATGTGCCGCTGGTGGGGGACCAGTCCGGCAAGAGCTGGGCGGTGTACCTCAAGGACAGCGAGGGGGAGCAGGCGGCCGGGGTGGACGGGACGTTCACGCTGCTGGCGCTGGCCTGCGGGGTCGTGAGCGCGGTCGTGGTGTTTCTGTGGCGGCGGCGTGGGGGTGTGCCGTTGGTGGTGGCGCTGGGGGTCGGGGGGCTGCTGGCGTCGGTGCTGGCCTGGCGGCTCGGGGTGTGGCTGGGGCCGGAGCAGGATGTGATAGCCCATGCGAAGGCCGTGGGCAAGGGGGTGACGTTCTCCGCGCCGCTGAAGCTCGGCGCGAAGGGGGCGTTGCTGGCGTGGTCGTTGTCGGCGTTGGTGGTGCATCTGGGGTTGACGGCGCTGTTCGGTCCGCGGGACCCGGAGCCGCCGTACGAGGACGGACCGTACGCCGCTCCGCCGGCGTAGGTTTTCGCGCCCCCGCCGCCCCTACCCGTCCCATCCTCCAGGGGGCTGGGCCCCCTTCGACCCCCGTCCCCGGGGGCTGCCGCCCCCAGACCCCCGCTTCGGCCTGAACGGCCTCGTCCTCAAACGCCGGACGGGCTGGAGGGTGGGGTCGCAGGCCGCGTTTGGTGACTGGGAAGCGGGGCGGCGGCAGAAGAGTAGGGGGCGCGGGGAACTGCGCGATCGGCCCGCGGCGGCCCGGAGTCGGTCTGTCGTCCGAGGGGGCTGCACGGGGCGGACGGGCAGGGGCGCGGGGAACTGCGCGGCTCGTGAGTGGCGGAGGGTCCGCGCCCCTGCGTGGTTTCTATGCCGGACGGCGACCGTGGTTCGAGCGGCCCTTCTTCAGGCGCCACTTCCTTTTCCGTGTCTTCTTCGACATGCCTTCCGTACTTAACCCAGCGCGGAGACTTCGTCGAGGGGTCACGCACGACCGATGGGGGCCAGGGTCGCGTTCGTGAGGGTCGCGAGGGCGGTCGGTGCGAGTTCCACCTCCAGGCCCCGGCGGCCCGCCGAGACGCAGATCGTGGGGTGGGCCGATGCCGAGGCGTCCAGGACCGTGGGGAGTTTCTTGCGCTGGCCCAGCGGGGAGATGCCGCCGCGGACGTAGCCCGTCGTGCGCTCGGCCAGGGCCGGGTCCGCCATCGCCGCGCGTTTGCCGCCGACCGCCGTTGCCAGGGCCTTGAGGTCCAGGCTGCCGGCCACCGGGACGACCGCGACCGTGAGCGCGCCGTCGACGTCCGCGACCAGGGTCTTGAAGACACGGTCGGGGGACACGCCCATCGCCTCCGCGGCCTCCTCGCCGTAGGACGGGTGGGCGGGGTCGTGGTCGTAGGCGTGGACCGTGAAGTCCACGCCCGCCGTGGTCAGGGCCACCGTCGCCGGGGTACCGCCGCCGGACTGCTGTTTCTTTGATTTCTTCGGCATTCAGGAGGACCCCGGCTCAGTTCAGGCTCGTCGGTGCCCGCGTCAGCTCCGCCGCGGGCAGTGACGGCAGGTTACGGATGATCGCCGTCTCGGAGCGAAGGAGTTTCAGCTCGTCGCGGAGGCGGGAGGCCGTGTCGGGGGCCTGGAGCAGGCGTTGCTTGGTGGGGGTGTCGTGCATCATCGCGGCGGCGACCAGGTAGGAGACGACGGACGGTTCGTCGGGGAGGTCGACGCCCGTGGAGAGCGAGCGTTCGCGTGCGCCCGCCAGGCGCTTCTGGTACTGGCGGAAGGCCCGCAGGACGCCCTCGGCCAGCGCGCCGGCCTCGTCGCCCTGCTCCTCCGTCAGCTCCTCCAGCTCGGCCGTCAGGAACGGGCCCGACGCGTCGACGGAGAGCAGCCGCACCCGGTTCGTACCCGTCGCCAGCACCTCGAACGTGCCGTTCGCCCGCTCCCGGATCGTCGCCGCGTCCGCCACACAACCCACCCGGTGGAAGGACTTGAGGGGGTCGGGTCCGAAGCCGGCCGCCGGGCCCCGGTCGGGCTGCGCCGTCGGGTCCGGCATGCCCGGCGCGCTCGGCGCCACCTCGTGGCCGTCGCGGATCGCCACGACGGCGAACCGGCGCGGTTCTTCCTCGGGCGTCTTCAGCAGGTCGCGCATCATGGCGCGGTAGCGCTCCTCGAAGATGTTCAGCGGCAGCACCAGCCCCGGGAACAGCACCGAGTTCAGCGGGAAGAGGGGGAGACGGACGGTGGTCACGGCGCCACAGCCTAGTGGTCATCGGCGGGAACATGTCCGCCGTGCTCGGCCCGTGGGCGCCCCGCGGCCCTCGGCGAGGGGATCGTCACGGCCTCGGGGAGCGGTTCCGTACCGGCCAGCAGGTGGGTGCGCAGGCGTACGAAATGGCCCAGCGGGTCCTCGGAGAGCCGGCCCCAGGGGAAGGACGTGACGTACGGGCCGATCAGATGCAGCTGGGCGCGGGCGGCCTCCCAGCGTTCCAGGCGGACCAGCAGGTACATCAGCTTGTTGCGGATCTCGGCCGGCCAGGTGTCGGCCGCCGGGAACCGCGCGGAGAGCGCGATCGCCCGGTCGGCCGCCGCGTCCAGGCGGGCCCGCGGCACCTCGGGGCCGCAGCCGTCGGTGAGGTAGGCGAAGGCGGCGCGGGCGGGGAGGGCCTGTACGAGGGAGTCGGCCGGAGCGTCCTGTGCCGCCAGGTCGGCGAAGTCGAAGCACTCGCCGTGCGAGCCGTGCCAGTACGTGCCCAGATAGCGCAGCGCCGCCACATGGCAGCCGTAGTGGTGCGGGGCGCGGCGGACCGCCGCCTCCCACAGCTCCTCGAAGTACTTGTGGCCGGCGTTCGTCCCGCGGGCGTGGTCGAGCGCGATCCGCCACGGCACCGGGTCGCGGTCGTCGCCGCGCGCCGCCGCGGTGATCAGCGGGCTGAGCGGGCGCAGGAGTTCCGCGCGGGCGGGGGAGTCCCAGGCGTGCACCACCGCGAGCTGGGCCTGGACCAGCAGCAGGTCCGGGTCGTGCGGGACGGCCGCGGCCCACTGGCCGAGCCACTCGGCGCGGGAGCGGGCGAAGAGCGCGAGCCGGTGCACGTACCGGTCGCGTTCCTCCCACTCGGCCGAGTCCCGGGTGCCGGCCAGCAGCGTCGCGGCCGCCGCGTACTCGCCCCGGCCGGCCGCGACCAGCGCGGGCGCGAGCCGTTCGTCGGGCGCGTCGAGGAATACCTCGTCGTCACCCGGGAGCGGTCCGGCGGCGAGAGGCGGAGCGTTCGTGGCCCTCCGTGCGGAACGGAAGAGCGCGCGCAGCGAAGCCATGGCGTTGACCATTGAAAGTCCGCAGGTCGGGGCAGCGCCAGACGGTATGGCCAACTCCATGAAAGTTGTATGGTCGACGGTCAAGGGCGAGTAAAAGGTGACTGTTGCTCACCTGTTCGGTACCTGTCAGCGAGACCCCCTCGGCTGCCTCCGCGGCCCCAGTCGTCACCCTCGCCGCAGCAGCCTCGTCACCCCCGCCTCAGCAGCCTCGTCGCCCCCGCCGCCACGGTCGTCGCCAGGATCCAGCCCAGCAGGATCATCGCCGCCGCCGCCCACTGCCAGCCGCCGGTGAGCCGCCACTGGCCGACCTGGCCCAGATCGATCACCGGCAGCAGCAGGTCCAGGACGAACAGCGCCGGATCCCAGGCCGGGTGGCCGCCCGAGTTCATCGGCGGATGCGGGGCGTGCGCGAACGCGAGCGTGCCCGCCGCCCACAGCACCGCCATCCACACCGCCGCGCGGCCCGGCCGGTAGCCGTAGGCCACCGTCAGGTCCTGCGCGTACCCCCAGAGCTTGGCGGCCGGCGGCAGCGTCTCGCGGCGCCGCCGCTGCTTGGCGAGCAGCACCTCGCGGGCGTCCTCGTCCTCGCCGGCGGCCCGCAGCACGGTCGCCAGCCGCTCGTACGGCTCCGGGTTGTACTCGGCGGTCGCCGCCGCCACCCAGCCCAGGCGCCGGGTCAGCGGGAACGGGCCCTGCGGCACCAGGTTCTCGTAGCCGAAGCCGCCCATGTGCAGCCGTCCAGGACCCGGCCAGCTGGTCGCCCGGTCCACCAGGTTGACGACCCGGGCGCCGGACAGCACCACCCGCCCGCGCTGCGGCTCCTCCCCGAGGAACCGCAGCTCCGGCGCCTGCACCCGGCGCAGCGACAGCTCCTGGTCGTCCGTGAAGGTCAGCCGCGCCCGCTCCAGGTCCACCGCGTCCCCGAACCGCCCGTCGTCCAGCCGGACCCCGCCCTGGCACTCGAACCGCTGGATCCGCGTCCCGCGCGCCGGGGTCGTCCCGCTCTGCCAGGGGCCGCCCACCCCGGCCGGGGTCAGGTACAGGGTCCGGCCGACGGTCAGCTGCGGCGCGTTCAGCGCGAACCGTCCGTCGGGGTTGCGCAGCCGCGCCCCGCGCAGGCTCAGCGAGACGCCCACCTTGGCGCTGCGCAGGCTCAGCTCCCCGTGCGTCTCCAGGAGCTCCGCCTGCAGGTCCTGGCCGACGGTCATGCCGTCCGCCGCGATCGACCGCCCGCTGCGGTCCCGGTACACCACCGCCTGGTTCAGCAGCAGATCGGTGCCGATGTGCGCGTCGGTCAGCCGGACCCCGCCGAGGAAGCGGCAGCGCGGCAGGTGCAGGTCACCCTCCGTGTGCACCCGGGCGGCCTCAAGGCGCGGCGCCGCACAGTCGATCAGCCGCACGGTCGTGAAATGCGCCTCCGGCAGCAGGATCTCGTCGTCGAACCGGCAGCCGCGCAACTCCATGTACGGCGTGACCGTGCCGCCCGCCAGGTCCAGGGCGCCGGTGATCCGCACGCCGGCCAGCTTCAGCGAGGCCACCCGGCCGTCGAGCGCCGGCGGGCCGTCGAGCAGCAGCCAGCAGACGATCCGGGCCCGCACGGTCCGCTCGGGCCCCCACGGGTGGCCGCCGTGCGGATCGTCCACGTGCATGTCGCCGCTGCTCAGGTCGTACACGCTGCCGTTGCGGAACGCCTGCCACATACCGGCCTCGGCCGCGGTCAGATCGTCCGGCAGATCCCCGTCCCGGACGCCGTCCCCCTCGGTCACGGCTTTTCCTTCTTCCTCAACTACTCGCGGGTCATGTTCGGTACAACCGGTGATGCCCGGTGCGTGAGATCTCGAACACAGTTAGTGAAGGTGATCTTCCGGGTTCCGGCCAGGCTATGTACCGGCCGTCGGCCCGCGCCGTGTATCAGCCACGGACCGGCGGCCGGTGCAGCCGTCGGGTCACGTTCTGTATCAGCCATTGATACGCGCGGACGGGCCGTGAGTGCCGTCTGAGAGAATTGATTCCGTGATCTCCCGAATCGATCTGCGCGGCGACGCCCTCCCCGAGGGACCCGCCCTGCGCGACCTGCTGCCCCGAGCCGACTTCGACGTCTCGGCCGCCCTGGAGAAGGTGCGTCCGATCTGCGAGGCCGTGCATCATCGGGGCGACGCGGCGCTGATCGACTTCGCCGAGAAGTTCGACGGGGTCACGCTGGAGCAGGTCCGGGTCCCGGCCGAGGCCCTGGCCAAGGCGCTGGACGAGCTCGACCCGGCCGTGCGCGCGGCCCTGGAGGAGTCCATCCGGCGCGCCCGCCTCGTCCACCGCGAGCAGCGTCGTACGGCCCACACGACGCAGGTCGTGCCGGGCGGGTCCGTCACCGAGAAGTGGGTGCCGGTGGAGCGCGTCGGGCTCTACGCGCCCGGCGGTCGGTCGGTCTACCCGTCCTCCGTGATCATGAACGCGGTGCCCGCGCAGGAGGCCGGCGTCGAGTCCATCGCGCTCGCCTCGCCGCCGCAGGCCGAGTTCGGCGGCCTGCCGCACCCGACCATCCTCGCCGCCTGCGCCCTGCTCGGCGTCGACGAGGTGTACGCGGCCGGCGGCGCCACCGCCGTCGCGATGTTCGCGTACGGCACCGAGTCCTGCCCGCCCGCGAACATGGTCACCGGCCCCGGCAACATCTGGGTGGCCGCCGCCAAGCGGTACTTCACCGGCAGGATCGGCATCGACGCCGAAGCCGGTCCGACCGAGATCGCCGTGCTCGCGGACGCCACCGCCGACCCGGTGCACGTCGCCGCCGACCTGATCAGCCAGGCCGAGCACGACCCGCTGGCCGCCGCCGTCCTGGTCACCGACTCGGTCGAGCTCGCCGACGCGGTCGAGAAGGAGCTGGCGCCGCAGGTCGCGGCCACCAAGCACGTCGACGACCGGATCGTCCCCGCCCTCAAGGGCCGGCAGTCCGCGATCGTCCTGGTCGACGGAGTGGACGAAGGCCTCAGGGTCGTCGACGCGTACGGCGCCGAGCACCTGGAGATCCAGACGGCCGACGCCGCCGCCGTGGCCGACCGGGTGCGGAACGCGGGCGCGGTCTTCATCGGGCCCTGGGCGCCGGTCTCCCTCGGCGACTACGCCGCCGGCTCCAACCACGTGCTGCCCACCGGCGGCTGCGCCTGCCACTCCTCCGGGCTCTCCGTCCAGTCCTTCCTGCGCGGCATCCACATCGTCGACTACACGCGGGACGCGCTGGCCGAGGTCGCGCACCACGTGGTCACGCTGGCGGAGGCGGAGGACCTGCCCGCGCACGGCGCGGCGATCAAGGCGAGGTTCGGATGGAAGGTACCGACGGGCAAGTGAGCTTCGGCATCGACGATCTCCCCGTACGGGACGAGCTGCGCGGCAAGTCCCCCTACGGCGCGCCCCAGTTGGACGTCCCCGTACGGCTGAACACGAACGAGAACCCCTACCCGCTGCCCGAACCGCTGGTCGAGCGGATCACGGAGCGGGTGCGCGAGGCCGCCCGGGACCTGAACCGCTACCCCGACCGGGACGCGGTCCAGCTCCGCACCGAGCTGGCCAAGTACCTGACGAAGACCGGCAACCACCCGCTCACCATCGAGAACGTGTGGGCGGCCAACGGCTCCAACGAGGTCATCCAGCAGCTGCTGCAGACCTTCGGCGGACCGGGCCGTACGGCGATCGGCTTCGAGCCGTCGTACTCGATGCACTCGCTCATCTCGCGCGGCACCGGCACCCGCTGGATCTCCGGCTCCCGCAACGAGGACTTCACCCTCGACGTGGCGGCGGCCGTGGCGGCCATCGCCGAGCACCGGCCGGACGTCGTCTTCATCACCACCCCCAACAACCCCACCGGCAACGCGGTGCCGGCCGAGACGGTCCTCGCGCTCTACGAGGCCGCCCAGGCCGCCAAGCCCTCGATGGTGGTGGTCGACGAGGCCTACATCGAGTTCAGCCACGGCGCCTCGCTGCTGCCGCTGCTCGAAGGTCGGCCGAATCTCGTCGTCTCCCGGACCATGTCGAAGGCCTTCGGCGCGGCCGGCCTGCGCCTCGGCTACCTCGCCGCCCACCCCGCGGTGGTGGACGCCGTCCAGCTCGTACGGCTGCCGTACCACCTGTCGGCGATCACCCAGGCGACCGCGCTGGCCGCCCTGGAGCACACCGACACGCTGCTGAAGTACGTCGAGCAGCTGAAGGCCGAGCGGGACCGGCTGGTCGCCGAACTGCGGGCGGCGGGCCTCGAAGTCACCGAGTCCGACGCCAACTTCGTGCAGTTCGGGCGGTTCGCGGACCCGCACGCGGTGTGGCAGAAGATCCTCGACCGGGGAGTCCTCGTCCGGGACAACGGCGTGCCCGGCTTCCTGCGGGTGTCCGCCGGAACCCCCGAAGAGAACGACGCGTTCCTCGACGCGGTACGTGAAGTCAAGAAGGAGCTGGACGCATGACCCGCGTAGGGCGCGTGGAGCGCACCACCAAGGAGACCTCGGTCCTCGTCGAGATCGACCTCGACGGCACCGGCAAGACCGACATCGCCACCGGCGTCGGCTTCTACGACCACATGCTCGACCAGCTCGGCAGGCACGGTCTGTTCGACCTCACCGTGAAGACCGACGGCGACCTGCACATCGACTCGCACCACACCATCGAGGACACCGCCCTCGCCCTCGGCGCCGCCTTCAAGCAGGCCCTCGGCGACAAGGTCGGCATCTACCGCTTCGGCAACTGCACGGTCCCGCTGGACGAGTCCCTCGCCCAGGTCACGGTCGACCTGTCCGGCCGTCCGTACCTCGTGCACACCGAGCCGGAGAACATGGCGCCGATGATCGGCGAGTACGACACCACCATGACCCGGCACATCCTGGAGTCCTTCGTCGCCCAGGCGCAGGTCGCCCTGCACGTGCACGTACCGTACGGGCGTAACGCGCACCACATCGTGGAGTGCCAGTTCAAGGCGCTGGCGAGGGCGCTGCGCTACGCCTCCGAGCGCGACCCGCGCGCGGCCGGCATCCTCCCCTCGACGAAGGGCGCGCTGTAAGCGATGAACAGCCTCTCGACCATACTGATCGTCGTCGGCCTCTTCCTGGTCGGCGGAATCATCTCCTTCGTCAAGCAGAAGATGCCCACCAGCCTGATCGTGCTGCTCTCGATCAGCGCCGCACTGTGCCTGGTGGCGGGCGTCATGAGGCTGGAGGTGTGGAATTGACCGCTCCCAAGCGTGTGGTGGTCTTCGACTACGGCTTCGGGAACGTCCGGTCCGCCGAGCGCGCCCTCGCCCGCGCCGGGGCCGACGTCGAGATCACCCGTGACTTCGACAAGGCCATGAACGCGGACGGCCTGCTGGTGCCCGGCGTCGGCGCCTTCGCCGCCTGCATGGAGGGCCTGCGCGGGGCGCGCGGGGACTGGATCATCGACCGCCGGCTGTCCGGCGGGCGGCCGGTGATGGGGATCTGCGTCGGCATGCAGATCCTGTTCGCGCGCGGCATCGAGCACGGCGTGGAGACCGAGGGCCTCGACGAGTGGCCCGGCTCGGTCGAGCCGCTCCAGGCCGAGATCGTGCCCCACATGGGCTGGAACACCGTGGACTCGCCGGCCGGCTCCGAACTGTTCGCCGGCCTGGACGCCGACGCGCGCTTCTACTTCGTGCACTCCTACGCCGTCCACGGCTGGTCGCTGGAGACGCACAACGCGGCGCTGCGGGCCCCGCTGGTGACCTGGTCGACGCACGGCAAGCCGTTCGTGGCCGCCGTGGAGAACGGCGCCCTGTGGGCCACCCAGTTCCACCCCGAGAAGTCCGGCGACGCCGGCGCCCAGCTCCTCACCAACTGGATCGGAACACTGTGAGCAAGCTCGAACTCCTTCCCGCCGTCGACGTCCGCGACGGCCAGGCCGTCCGCCTCGTGCACGGCGAGTCCGGGACCGAGACCTCCTACGGCTCCCCGCTGGAGGCCGCGCTCGCCTGGCAGCGGTCGGGCGCCGAGTGGCTGCACCTGGTCGACCTGGACGCGGCGTTCGGCACCGGCGACAACCGCGCGCTGGTCGCCGAGGTCACCGGGGCGATGGACATCAAGGTCGAGCTGTCCGGCGGCATCCGCGACGACGCCACCCTCGCCGCGGCCCTCGCCACCGGCTGCACGCGCGTGAACCTCGGCACGGCCGCCCTGGAGACCCCGGAGTGGGTCGCCAAGGTCATCGCCGAGCACGGCGACCGGATCGCGGTCGGCCTGGACGTACGCGGTACGACCCTCAGGGGCCGCGGCTGGACCCGCGACGGCGGCGACCTCTACGAGACGCTCGCCCGCCTCGACAAGGAGGGTTGCGCCCGCTACGTCGTCACCGACATCGCCAAGGACGGCACCCTCCAGGGCCCGAACCTGGAACTGCTGCGCAACGTGTGCGCCGCGACCGACCGGCCGGTCGTGGCCTCCGGCGGCGTGTCGTCGCTGGACGACCTCCGCGCGCTGGCCGACCTGGTACCCCTCGGTGTCGAGGGTGCCATCGTCGGAAAGGCCCTGTACGCCAAGGCGTTCACCTTGGAAGAAGCACTGGAGGCAGTGTCACGATGACGTCCGATGCCGTACGGCGCGTGCAGAGCGGAAGTCCCTGGGAGGAGAGCTTCGGTTTCGCCCGCGCCGTCGCGGCGGGCGACCGCGTGGTGGTGGGCGGTACGACGTCCTTCAAGGGCACCGTGCTGTACGGGGAGGGCGACCCGTACGAGCAGGCCAGGGTGGCCTTCGCCGCAGCCCTGGAGGCGATCGCCGAGTTCGGGCTCGGACCGGAGTCGGTGATCCTCACCCGCCTGTTCCTCGCGCACGCACGCGACATGGACGCGGTGGGACGCGCCCACAAAGAAGTCTTCGACTCGGTGCGCCCGGTGACCACGTTCGTCGTGGTGACCGGCTTCGTCGACCCGCGCATCCTGGTCGAGGCAGAGCTAGAGGCATACAGAGGAGCCGTGGATTCATGACCCTGGCGGTCCGAGTCATCCCCTGCCTGGACGTGGACAACGGCCGGGTCGTCAAGGGCGTCAACTTCCAGAACCTGCGCGACGCGGGCGACCCGGTCGAGATGGCCAAGGTGTACGACGCGGAGGGCGCCGACGAGCTGACCTTCCTGGACATCACCGCGTCCTCCGGCAACCGGGAGACCACCTACGACGTGGTCCGCCGCACCGCCGAGCAGGTCTTCATCCCCCTGACGGTCGGCGGCGGCGTCCGTACGGCGGAGGACGTCGACAAGCTCCTGCGCGCCGGCGCCGACAAGGTGGGCGTCAACACGGCGGCCATCGCCCGCCCGGACCTGATCCGCGAGATCGCGGAACGCTTCGGCCGCCAGGTCCTGGTCCTGTCGGTCGACGCCCGCCGCACCGAGTCGGGATCCTTCGAGGTCACCACCCACGGCGGCCGCCGCGGCACCGGCATCGACGCCGTCGAGTGGGCACACCGGGCCGCCGAGCTGGGCGCGGGCGAGATCCTGCTCAACTCGATGGACGCGGACGGCACCAAGGACGGCTACGACCTGGAGATGATCACCGCCGTCCGCAAGCACGTCACGGTCCCGGTCATCGCCTCCGGCGGCGCCGGTGCCCTCGCCCACTTCCCCCCGGCCGTCACGGCGGGCGCGGACGCGGTCCTCGCCGCCTCCGTCTTCCACTTCGGCGACCTGCGGATCGGCCAGGTGAAGCAGACGCTTCGGGAGGCGGGACACCCCGTGCGGTGACGCCGCACCGAGCTTCGGCCCCGGCGCCCCGGTGGGCGGCCGGGGCCTTTTCACGAACAGGTACGAAAGAGAAGTTGCGCAAAATATATTGCGCAACTTTCCTTTCGTATCTACGGTCGGCGGCATGACGGACAGGGAGCGGGACCGCCCGATCACCGACGTGGGCACCCTCAAGGCGCTGGCCCACCCGCTGCGCATGAAGCTCTACCGAGGCCTGTGCGTGGCCGGCAGGGCGACGGCCTCGCAGCTCGCCGAGCAGGTGGACGAGGCCGTCTCGCTGGTCAGCTACCACCTGCGCAAGCTCGCCGAGCACGGCCTCATCGAAGCGGCCGAGCCGCAGAGCGCGGACGGCCGGGAACGCTGGTGGCAGCCCGCGTCCGACGGCATCGCCATCCGGGACCGCGACTTCCGGGACGCACCCGAGAAGGCGGCCGCCCACCTCGCCGCCACCCGGCTCTTCCACGATCAGCGGACCGACCTGTACCGCCGCTACCTCGACGAGCGCGCCACCTGGAGCACCGAGTGGAACGCCGCCGCCCCCGACAGCGAGTCCCTGCTCCGCCTGACCGCGGCCGAACTGGACGAACTCCGCGAGGAACTGGTCGCCCTGGCCAGGAAGTACGACGAGAAGGGCCGGTCCGCCGAGGCGAACGGCGACACCGAAGGGCGCGAGCACGTCGCGCTGCACGTGTACGGCTTCCCGTTCCGCCCCTGAGAAGGGCCCACCTTCGTGACCGCGCCCCTCACAGCCCCCGCCACCGCCGCGCCGCCGCGCCCCGCCCACCGCGACGCCAACGTCCTGCGCTGGCTCGGCGCCTACACCTCCTCCATGGTCGGCGACAGCGTCTACTACATCGCCCTGTCCTGGGCCGCCGTGCAGGGCGGCTCGCCCGCGCAGGCCGGGGCGGTGATGTCCGTCAGCGCGCTGCCCAGAGCCGTGCTGATGCTGTTCGGCGGGGTGATAGCCGACCGGTTCGGCCCCCGCCGGGTCGTCATCGGCTCCGACGCGGTCCGCTGCGCGGCCGCCCTCGCCGTGGCCGCGCTGCTCTTCCTGACCAGCCCCGGCCTGTGGCCGCTCGCGGCCCTCGCCCTGGTCTTCGGCACCGTCGACGCCGTGTTCATGCCCGCCGTGGGCGCCCTCCCCGCGCGCGTGACCAGCCGCGACCAGCTCGCGCGCGTGCAGGGCATGCGCGGTGTCGCCCTACGCGTCGCGAGCATCCTCGGCGCCCCGCTCGGCGGCCTCGGCGTGGCCGTCGGCGGCGCCGCGGCCGCCTTCGGCCTCGCCGGGCTGCTCATCGCCGTCTCGGTACCCCTGCTGACGACCCTGCGGGTGCGGGAACTCCCGGCCGACGACCGGGTCGCCGCCCCCACCCCCTGGCAGGACCTGCGGGCCGGACTCGCCCACATCCGCCGCCACCGCGTCCTGGCCCCGCTGATGCTGGCCATCGCCCTCGGCGACCTGGGTTTCGTCAGCCCCCTCAACGTCGGGCTGACCCTGCTCGCCGACCGGCGCGGCTGGGGTGCGGCCGGGGTGGGCTGGGTGCTCGCGGGGTTCGGCGTCGGCGCCGGGGCCGCCTCACTGCTGCTGACGGTGCGGGGTCGGCTGCCGCGCGCGGGACTGGTCGCCGGCCTCTCGATCCTCGCCGGCTCGGTCGCGATCGGCGCCCTCGCCTTCGTACCGGGCCTCGTCGGCGCGGTCGGCGTCGCCCTGCTGATCGGCCTGCTCGCCGGGCTCAGCGGCGCCATGTGCGGGGCACTGCTGCAGACCCAGGCCGACCCCGCCCACCTGGGCCGGGTCACCTCCGTCTCCAGCCTGATCAGCCTCGGTCTCACCCCGCTGAGCATGCCGTTCACGGCCGCCGCGATCGGCGCCTTCGGGCTCGGCCCGGTCTACGTCGTCAGCGCCGCCGTCTGCGGACTCGGCGGGGTCGTCGCGCTGGCCGTGCCCGGGCTGCGCCGGGCCGAACTGCCCCGCTGAGGGCGGTCAGCCCTTCGGCTGGGTCAGCTGGATCAGGTTGCCGACCGTGTCGTCCAGGACGGCGGCGAGCACCGGACCCTGGTCCCGCGGTTCGTGGGGGAAGCGGACGCCCAGGGTGCGCAGGCGGTCGTACTCGGAACGGATGTCGTCCACGGAGAAGACGATGGCCGGCAGCCCCGCCTCGTAGACGGCCTTGCGGTACGGGTCGGCGAGGGGGCCCTGGCCGGGCTCCAGCAGGAGCTGGAGGTCCGGCTGGCCGCCCTGCGGAGCGCCGACCGTGACGAACAGGGTGCCGTCGCCCAGGTCCAGGCGGGTACGGGTCTCGAAGCCGAGGACGCCCGTGTAGAAGGCGTGCGCCTTCGGCACGTCGTCCACGTAGACGCTCGTCATCGCGACCCTGATCACCGGGGCTCCTCAGATACCCAGCTTCTTGAACTCGTGCAGCTTGGCGATCGCGTTCTCGTCGCCGGTCACCTCGACCTTCGCCGTGCTCTGCCGGCCGAACGCGAACATCAGCAGCTCGGAGGGCTCGCCCGTCACCGTCACCACGGGGGCGCCGCGATGGGCGACCGCCGTCTGGCCGTCCGGGCGGCGCAGCACCAGGCCCGTCGGCAGACCCCGGCCGAGCAGCCGGGCGGTGCGCTCCAGGCGGGTCCACAGGGCTTCCTGGAAGACCGGGTCCAGCTCCCGCGCCGACCAGTCCGGCTGGGCCCGCCGGACGTCCTCGGTGTGCACGTAGAACTCGACGGTGTTGGCCGCCTCGTCCACCTGCTTGAGCTGGAACGGCGAGAACCGCGGCGGACCGGTCCGGATCAGCTGGATCAGCTCCTCGTACGGCTTCGCCGCGAACTCGGCCGTCACCTTCTCGAGGCGCGGCGCCAGCTGCTTGATCATCGTGCCCCCGGCCGCGTCCGGCCGGCGTTCGCGCACCACCACGTGCGCGGCCAGATCACGGGTCAGCCAGCCCTCGCAGAGGGTCGGTGCCTCGGGACCGGCGGTCTCCAAGAGGTCGGCGAGCAGGAGCCGTTCACGCTTGGCGAAGGTCGACATACCGCCAGCCTACGACCACACGCACCGTCCGGACAGTGGACACGGACCGTGACTGTCGGTGCCGCGCGGCACAATGGCACCCATGACCAGTACGACCGGTACGACGGGTACGCCCCCGTCCAGTGGCCTCGCCCCGGAGATCGCCGCCCGCCTCAAGCGCAGCGCCGACGGACTCCTCCCCGCCATCGCCCAGCAGTACGACACCGGCGAGGTGCTGATGCTCGGCTGGATGGACGACGAGGCGCTGCACCGGACCCTCACCACCGGCCGCTGCACCTACTGGTCGCGCAGCCGCCGGGAGTACTGGGTCAAGGGCGACACCTCCGGCCACTTCCAGTGGGTGAAGTCGGTCGCCCTCGACTGCGACGCCGACACCGTGCTGGTCAAGGTGGACCAGGTCGGCGCCGCCTGCCACACCGGCGACCGCACCTGCTTCGACGCCGACGTGCTCCTCAAGGACGCCGAGCACGGCCACGAAGCCACCGATTCCGGCGTACCCGCCTCCGATCAGTAAGGTCTGCCGCCATGGACCTCGAGACCTTCCGCAAGCTCGCGGCCGACCGGCGCGTCATCCCGGTCACCCGCAAGCTCCTCGCCGACGGCGACACCCCGGTCGCGCTCTACCGCAAGCTCGCCGCCGAGCGCCCCGGCACCTTCCTGCTGGAGTCCGCCGAGAACGGCCGCTCCTGGTCCCGGTACTCCTTCGTGGGCGTCCGCTCCGCCGCCGCCCTCACCGCCCGCGACGGCCAGGCCCACTGGCTCGGCACCCCGCCCGTCGGCGTGCCCGTCGACGGCGACCCGCTGGCCGCCCTGCGCGCCACCATCGAGGCCCTGCACACCCCGCACGACCAGGAGCTGCCCCCCTTCACCGGCGGTATGGTCGGGTACCTCGGCTACGACATCGTGCGCCGCCTGGAGAAGATCGGCCCGGGGGAGCGCGACGACCTCAAGCTCCCCGAGCTGACCATGCTCCTCACCAGCGACCTCGCCGTCATGGACCACTGGGAGGGCTCGGTCCTGCTGATCGCCAACGCGATCAACCACAACGACCTCGACACGGGCGTCGACGAGGCCCACGCCGACGCCGTGTCCCGCCTGGACGCGATGGAGGCGGACCTCTCCCGCCCGGTCGCCCAGCCGCCCGCCGTCCTGCCGCCCTCCGAACTCCCCGAGTACACCGCCCTGTGGGGCGGCCCCGACTTCCAGGTCGCCGTCGAGGACATCAAGGAGCGCATCCGCGCGGGCGAGGCCTTCCAGGTCGTCCCCTCCCAGCGCTTCGAGACCCCGTGCACGGCCAGTGCGCTGGACGTGTACCGGGTCCTCAGGGCCACCAACCCGTCCCCGTACATGTACCTCTTCCGGTTCGACGGCTTCGACGTCGTCGGCTCCTCCCCGGAGGCACTGGTCAAGGTCGAGGACGGGCAGGCCATGGTGCACCCCATCGCCGGCACCCGGCCGCGCGGCGCCACTCCGCAGGAGGACCAGGCCCTCGCCGACGAGCTGATGGCCGACCCCAAGGAGCGTGCCGAGCACCTGATGCTCGTCGACCTCGGGCGCAACGACCTGGGGCGGGTCTGCGAGCCCGGCTCCGTCGAGGTCGTCGACTTCATGTCCGTCGAGCGGTACTCGCACGTCATGCACATCGTCTCGACGGTCACCGGAAGGGTCGCCGCGGGCCACACCGCCTTCGACGTCCTCACCGCCTGCTTCCCGGCCGGCACCCTCTCCGGCGCCCCCAAGCCCCGGGCGATGCAGATCATCGACGAACTGGAGCCGTCGAGGCGGGGGCTGTACGGCGGCTGCGTCGGCTACCTCGACTTCGCCGGCGACTCCGACACCGCCATCGCCATCCGCACCGCCCTGCTCCGCGACGGCACGGCGTACGTCCAGGCGGGCGCCGGCATCGTCGCCGACTCCGACCCGGTCGCCGAGGACCAGGAGTGCCGCAACAAGGCGGCGGCCGTCCTGCGGGCGGTGCACACGGCCAACAGACTGGGCAAGTAGGGCGCTTATCACCCGACCCCGGGTGACCGTTCGCGCGCGGTTCAGGCGATAGTGGAGTACGTGACTGCTGTTCCTCACCCCACGTCCGAAGCCGGTGAACCCGCCCGGTCCGGCCGCCGCAGCCTCGCCGTCGCGCTGCTCTTCGGCGCGCTCGGCGCGGCCGTGGCCCTGCTGTCCACCCGGCAGCGCTGGGCGGAGGGCACCGCGACGGTGGCCGGCGGCGACTTCCCCCTGACCGCGAGGGGCAGCGACGTCACGGGCGTCCCCGCGGCCCTCGCCATAGTGGGCCTCGCCGCGCTCGTCGCCGTCTTCGCCGTCCGCAAGGCCGGCCGCTTCCTGGTCTCCGGCCTCCTCGCGCTCTCCGGCGCCGGCATCGTCGCCGCGGCCCTGCTCGGCGCGTCCGACGGCTCCGCGCTCGACGAGAAGGCCGCCGAGGCCAGCGGCGACACGTCCGCCACGGTCGCCGCACTCAGCCACACCGGCTGGCCGTACGTCGCCGCGGCCGGCGGCGCGCTCATCCTGGTCGCCGGGCTGCTGGCGCTGCGCTACGGGCGGCTGTGGCCCGCCATGTCCGGGCGCTACGAGCGCGGCACGGGGGCGGAGCGGCCGCGGCGGGCGCCCAAGCCGGTCGATCCCGACCGGCCGGAGGACATCTGGAAGGCGCTCGATCGGGGTGAGGATCCCACGGGCGCGTGACGCCTTGTTTTCGGGGGCGCCGAGTGGGTCGTTCGTCGTCCGCGGCGCCGTCGTGGCTGGTCGCGCAGTTCCTCCCCCAGCCTTCGGCGGGGCGCTGAGAGTTCGGGGCGTCGAAATTCGATGTGGCGAATCAGACGCCACCCCAGCTCCTGGCACACCTGTGGGTACGGGACAATGGAGGGCGAGCGTCCGGAAGGACACGTACGAGCTCGGGCCCGTACGACACGTACCAGCAACGAGGAGCAAGTCATGGCGGGCAGCAGCCACGGTCACACCCCGGCCGCCTGGACCGGCGTCACCATCGCCTTCATCGGTTTCTGCGTCGCGGGCGCCTTCATGGTGATGGCACAGCCGGTGGGTTTCTGGGCCGGCATGGCGATCGTGCTCCTCGGCGGCGTGGTCGGCATGATCATGCGCTCCATGGGCCTTGGCCAGCCGAAGCAGAACGGTGCCCTCGCGTACACCACCACGGCCGCCGCCCCGTCCGCCCCCCGCGAGCCGGCCGCCGTCGAGAGCTGAGCCGCAGCACTTTCCGAGGGGCGCCCCGGGACACCGGGGCGCCCCTCGTGCGCGTGCGCCGACCGTACGGGGCACAATGCGAGGCGTGAACGCCGACAGCCACAGCGCAGCCGCCCCACCGGTGATGCCCTCCCTCCGGGGCCGGCTGGCCGTGCCCGTCACCGTGCTGGGCGCCGTCGTCGGAGCCTTCGCCTACGTCGGCACCGTCGACCCCAACCAGCCCGGCCACTACCCGGTCTGCCCGCTCTACCGGTTCACCGGCCTGTACTGCCCCGGCTGCGGCGGCCTGCGCAGCGCGCACGCGTTCGTGCACGGCGACTTCCTGGCCGCACTGCGGGACAACGCGGCTGGCGTCCTCGCCTATCTGGCCTTCGCCGCGGTGTGGACCGTCTGGGTGGTGCGCGCGGCGCGCGGCCGGCCCGCCCGGATCGAGCTCAGGCCGGTGCAGGCGTGGAGCCTGGGCGTGTTGCTGCTGGTCTTCACCGTTGTCCGGAACCTGCCCTTCGGTGGCTGGTTGCATCCTTGATCAACTGGTGGATGTCCAGGTACTGGGACCGGCGTCAACCGGATGTGAGGCCTACCCCGTCCTCCGGATACCATCGCAGTGACCATGAGTTTTCGGCCCATGGGTTTTTGACCGCCTGGAAGAACCGTCCGGAAGGGGGCCGCTCGCGTGAGTGTGCTCGACGAGATCATCGACGGAGTCCGTGCCGACCTCGCGGAACGGCAGGCGCGCGTCAGCCTCGACGAGCTCAAGGAGCGCGCGGCGAAGGCGCCGGCCGCCAAGGACGGCGTGGCCGCGCTGCGCGGTGAGGGCGTCAAGGTCATCTGTGAGGTGAAGCGCTCCAGCCCGTCCAAGGGCGCGCTGGCCGCGATCGCCGACCCGGCAGGGCTCGCCGCGGACTACGAGGCGGGCGGCGCGGCCGTCATCTCGGTCCTGACCGAGCAGCGCCGTTTCGGCGGCTCGCTGGCCGACCTGGAGGCGGTCCGGGCCCGGGTGGACATCCCGGTGCTGCGCAAGGACTTCATCGTCACGTCGTACCAGCTGTGGGAGGCCCGCGCGTACGGCGCCGACCTCGCGCTGCTGATCGTCGCCGCCCTCGACCAGCCGGCCCTGGAGTCGCTGATCGAGCGCGCCGAGTCCATCGGCCTCACCCCGCTCGTCGAGGTCCACGACGAGGACGAGGTCGAGCGCGCGGTGGACGCGGGCGCCAAGGTGATCGGCGTCAACGCGCGCAACCTGAAGACCCTGGAGGTCGACCGCTCCACCTTCGAGCGGGTCGCCCCGGAGATCCCCGCCCACGTCGTCAAGGTCGCCGAGTCCGGCGTCCGCGGCCCGCACGACCTGATCGCGTACGCCAACGCGGGCGCCGACGCGGTCCTGGTCGGCGAATCCCTGGTCACGGGCCGCGACCCCAAGTCGGCGGTGGCCGACCTGGTGGCTGCGGGCGAACACCCGGCTCTGCGGCACGGCCGCGGCTGATCACCCGGTAGGCTGATCCCGATGACTCTCACGGTGACGGCAGCAGTGGACCGGTACGCCCGCCTGGCGCGCGGCTGCCGTCCTCGCGGCTGCCGGGCCCCGGCGAGGCGGATCCACGGCCGCAGGGTCCGTTATGTCATCGGTGACGAGCCCGGGCAGGTCAACGGACGTCGATGGCAGCGCGCCCCTCAGGGGCGCGGGGCTCCGTTCGATTTGCAGCTGCCGCCGCATGAGCGCGACCGGCCACACACGGCCTGAGGTCGTACGACGGACTCCGCCCCCACGGCGAATAGTGTCTTTTCACACGCACTCACCGTGAGGTTCTGGCATGCCCAGCGATTTCTTCTTCCCTGACCCCACCGGTCAGGTGCCCTCGCCCGAGGGCTACTTCGGTGCCTTCGGCGGCAAGTTCATCCCGGAGGCCCTCGTCGCCGCCGTGGACGAGGTCGCCGTCGAGTACGACAAGGCCAAGCACGACCCCGAGTTCGCCCGCGAGCTCGACGACCTCCTGGTCAACTACACCGGCCGCCCCAGCTCGCTCACCGAGGTCCCCCGCTTCGCGGAACACGCCGGCGGCGCCCGGATCTTCCTCAAGCGCGAGGACCTCAACCACACCGGCTCGCACAAGATCAACAACGTGCTCGGCCAGGCCCTGCTCACCAAGCGCATGGGCAAGACCCGCGTGATCGCGGAGACCGGCGCCGGCCAGCACGGCGTGGCGACGGCCACCGCCTGCGCGCTGTTCGGCCTCGACTGCACCATCTACATGGGCGAGATCGACACCCGGCGCCAGGCCCTGAACGTGGCCCGGATGCGCATGCTCGGCGCCGAGGTCATCTCCGTGAAGTCCGGCAGCCGCACCCTGAAGGACGCCATCAACGAGGCGTTCCGCGACTGGGTGGCCAACGTCGACCACACCCACTACCTCTTCGGCACGGTCGCAGGACCGCACCCCTTCCCGGCGATGGTCCGCGACTTCCACCGGGTCATCGGCGTCGAGGCCCGCCGCCAGCTCCTGGAGCGGGCCGGCCGCCTCCCCGACGCCGCGATCGCCTGCGTCGGCGGCGGCTCCAACGCCATCGGCCTCTTCCACGCCTTCATCCCCGACGCGGGCGTCCGCCTCATCGGCTGCGAGCCCGCGGGGCACGGCATCGAGACCGGCGAGCACGCGGCCACCCTCACCGCCGGCGAGCCCGGCATCCTGCACGGCTCCCGGTCCTACGTCCTCCAGGACGACGAGGGCCAGATCACCGAGCCGTACTCGATCTCGGCCGGTCTGGACTACCCCGGCATCGGCCCCGAACACTCCTACCTCAAGGACTCCGGCCGAGGCGAGTACCGCGCGGTCACCGACGACGCGGCCATGCAGGCCCTGCGCCTGCTCTCCCGCACCGAGGGCATCATCCCGGCCATCGAGAGCGCCCACGCCCTCGCCGGTGCCCTGGAGGTCGGCAGGGAACTCGGCAAGGACGGGCTGATCGTCGTCAACCTGTCCGGCCGCGGCGACAAGGACATGGACACCGCCGCGCGCTACTTCGGCCTGTACGACACCGACGCCGACGCCGAAGTCGCGGCCAACGCCGCCGACACCGCCGAGATCGAGGGGGACGCCAAGTGAGCGGGAACATTCAGCTGCTGTCCGACACCCTCGCGGGTGCCAAGGCCGAGGGCCGGTCCGCGCTCATCGCCTACCTCCCGGCCGGGTTCCCGACCGTGGACGGCGGCATCGAGGCGATCAAGGCCGCCCTGGACGGCGGCGCGGACGTCGTCGAGGTCGGGCTGCCGCACAGCGACCCGGTCCTGGACGGCCCGGTCATCCAGACCGCGGACGACATCGCCCTGCGCGGCGGCGTCAGGATCGCGGACGTCATGCGCACGGTCAGGGAGGCCCACGAGGCCACCGGCAAGCCGATCCTCGTCATGACGTACTGGAACCCCATCGACCGCTACGGCGTCGAGCGCTTCACCGCGGAGCTCGCCGAGGCCGGTGGCGCGGGCTGCATCCTGCCCGACCTGCCGGTGCAGGAGTCGGCCCTGTGGCGGGAGCACGCCGAGAAGCACGGCCTCGCGACGGTCTTCGTCGTGGCGCCGAGCAGCAAGGACGAGCGGCTCGCGAAGATCACGGCGGCGGGCAGCGGGTTCGTCTACGCGGCCTCGCTGATGGGCGTCACCGGCACGCGTGAATCGGTCGGGGCGCAGGCCCAGGACCTGGTCGGGCGCACCCGGGCCACCGGCACCGAGCTGCCCGTCTGCGTCGGCCTCGGCGTCTCCAACGCGGCCCAGGCCGCCGAGGTCGCCGGCTTCGCCGACGGCGTGATCGTCGGCTCGGCCTTCGTGAAGCGGATGCTGGACGCGCCGGACCGGGCGGCCGGTGTGGCGGCCGTCCGCGAACTCGCAGGGGACCTGGCGAAGGGCGTGCGCGGACAGGCGTAGACCCGCAGGCGTGGACCCACCGGGGTACCGCTGGACACAACGGAACATTCGGTCACTCGAACGGGTGGACCTGGGACCGGGGAGGCGCGGTGCGCCTCCCCGGTTCGTTCTGGGGGTGTGAGCGAGAAGAATCGTGACGGAAAGCGGATGGCCCGTGAACGGCTGGCGGCCGAGCGCGAGAAGCAGCGGGCCTCGGACAAGCGACGGCGCGCGCTGATCGTGGGCGCGAGCGTCGTCTGCGTCCTGGGCCTGGCGGCGGTGATCGGCGTGATCGCCGCGAACTCGGGCAAGGACAAGAGCAGCGCGAGTTCCGGCCCGGTCGTGGCGCCCTCCGGTGCGCAGGGCAAGGACAGCCTCGCGATCCCGGTCGGCAAGGACGGAGCCAAGGCGACGCTCACCGTCTGGGAGGACTTCCGCTGCCCGGCCTGCCAGGCCTTCGAGACGGCGTACCGCCCGACGCTCCACGAGCTGGTCGACGCCGGCCAGCTCAGGATCGAGTACCACCTGGTCACGCTGATCGACGGCAACCTCGGCGGCAGCGGCTCCCGGAACGCGGCCAACGCGGCGGCCTGCGCCCAGGACGCCGGGAAGTTCCGTGACTTCCACGACGTGCTGTACGAGAACCAGCCGAAGGAAACGGACGACGCGTTCGCGAGCAACGACAAGCTGATCGAGCTGGCCGGCAAGGTGCAGGGGCTGAACACGCCGGCGTTCCAGAAGTGCGTCAAGGACGGCACGCACAACTCCTGGGTCGTCAAGTCCAACCAGGCCTTCCAGGCCGCCAAGTTCGACGGGACGCCGACCGTCCTGCTCGACGGCAAGAACATCTACCAGGACCAGACCATGACCCCGGCCAAGCTGAAGCAGCTGGTCGAGGATGCGAACAAGCAGTAAGGGGGAGTAAGCGATTCTCACGCCCCCGTTATGGAGCCGTAGCCGGGCTGGTTGCCGTCGGCCCGGTCCGGCACGGTAGCGTCGACCCTGCCATGGAAGAACTTGCCTACATTCCCAGCCCGTCGCGCGGAGTGATCCACCTCGGACCCATCCCGCTGCGCGGCTACGCGTTCTGCATCATCATCGGTGTCTTCGTAGCCGTCTGGCTCGGCAACAAGCGCTGGATCGCCCGGGGCGGGCGGGCCGGCACCGTGGCCGACATCGCGGTCTGGGCCGTACCGTTCGGCCTGGTCGGCGGGCGTCTCTACCACGTGATCACGGACTACGAGCTGTACTTCAGCGCGGGCCGTGACTGGGTCGACGCGTTCAAGGTCTGGCAGGGCGGCCTCGGCATCTGGGGCGCGATCGCGCTCGGTGCGGTGGGCGCCTGGATCGGCTGCCGGCGCCGGGGCATCCCGCTGCCGGCCTACGCCGACGCCATCGCCCCCGGCATCGCCTTCGCCCAGGCGATCGGCCGCTGGGGCAACTGGTTCAACCAGGAGCTCTACGGCCGCGAGACCCACCTCCCGTGGGCCCTGCACATCACCTCCTCCGAGGGCGGCCGCGTTCCCGGCTACTACCACCCGACCTTCCTCTACGAGTCGCTGTGGTGCATCGGCGTCGGCTTCCTGGTCATCTGGGCCGACCGCCGCTTCAAGCTCGGGCACGGACGGGCCTTCGCCCTGTACGTCGCGGCGTACTGCGTGGGCCGCGGCTGGATCGAGTACATGCGCGTCGACGACGCCCACCACATCCTCGGCCTGCGCCTCAACGACTGGACCGCGCTGATCGTGTTCCTGCTCGCGGTGCTGTACATCGTGCTCTCCGCGAAGAAGCGGCCGGGCCGGGAGACGGTGGTCGAGCCGGGGGTCTCCGACGGTGAGGCCGACGGTGCGGGTGAGGCCGACGGTACCGGTGAGGCCGACGGTACCGGTGAGGCCGACGGTACCGGTGAGGCCGTTGAGGCGAAGGACGCCGAGGCCTCCGGCGACGAGGCCGAAGCCGAGGACGACGCCGAAGCCAGGGACGAGGTCAAGGACGAGGCCGGGTCGGGGACCAAGAAGAGCTGACCTGTTGGTCGTACGACGAAGAGGGCGCCCGGGATCGAACCGGGCGCCCTCTTCGTGTGCGGGCCGAGGGGCTGCGGCAGGTCCGGCGGATGGAAGGGATCAGCGGCGGTTCAGCAGGGACAGGGTTCTGCGGGCCGCTGCCACCACCGCCGCGTCGATGAAGCTGCCGTCGGGGAGGGCCTGGGCGCCCTGTTCCGTGGTGGCTGCCTTGATCACCGTTTCCGCCTGCTCCAGTTCGGCCTCGGTGGGGAGGTAGGCCCGTTCGATGATCGGGAGCTGCCGGGGGTGGATCGCTGCGCGGCCCAGGAAGCCCAGGGCGCGGCCGCGGGCGCAGGAGGCGGCGAGGCCGTTGAGGTCGCGGGTGTCGGGGTGGACGGACTGGGGCGGTGGGGCGAGGCCCGCCGCCCGCGCGGCGACCACGATCCGGGAACGCGACCAGTCGAGGCCGATGTCGTCCCGTACACCCAGGTCGGCCCGTAGGTCCGCCTCGCCCAGGGAGATGCCCCGCAGGGCGGGATGGGCGGCGGCGATGGCGTAGGCGTGTTCGATGCCGAGGGCCGATTCCAGGAGGGCGTAGAGGGGGAGGGCGGTGGTCCGGGCCGCGAGGCGGCGGATGTCTTCCGGGCTCGTGACCTTCGGGAGGCGGAGCCCGGCGAGGCCGGGGAGGGAGAGCAGGGCCTCGATGTCGGTCTGGGCCCAGGGGGTGTCCAGGGCGTTGATCCGGACGTGGACCGGGACCGGCTGGGGGCGGGCGAGGAGCTCGGCGGTGGCGGCGCGGGCGTGGTCCTTGCGGTCGGGGGCGACCGCGTCCTCCAGGTCGATCACCACCACGTCGGTCCCGGAGGCCAGCGCCTTGGCGACGACGTGCGGCCGGTCGCCGGGGACGTACAGCCAGGTCAGGGGGAACGACACCGTGGTCATACGGCGCCCTCCTCGCGCAGGGCCCGGACCTGGGCCGGGGTCAGGCCCAGCTCGGCCAGGACCTCCTCCGTGTCGGCGCCGTGCGGGCGGCCGGTCCAGCGGATCGCGCCGGGGGTGGCCGAGAGCCGGAAGAGGACGTTCTGCATGCGCAGCGGGCCCAGGTCGGGGTCGGGGACGGTCGTGATCGTGTTCAGCGCCTGGTACTGGGGGTCCGCCATGACGTCCCGTACGTCCTGGATCGGCGCCACCGCCGCCTCCGCCTTCTCGAACTCGGCCAGCACCTCGGCACGGGAGCGGGTGGCGACCCAGCCGCCGACGGCCGCGTCGAGGACGTCGGCGTGCGCGGCCCGGCCGGCACCGGACGCGAACCACGGCTCGTCGATCAGCTCCGGGCGCCCGACCAGGCACATCACGCGTTCGGCGATCGACTGGGCCGAGGTGGAGACGGCGACCCAGCTTCCGTCCGCCGTGCGGTAGGTGTTGCGCGGGGCGTTGTTGGCGGACCGGTTGCCGGTGCGTGCCTGGACGTAGCCGAGCTGGTCGTACCAGGTGGGCTGGGGGCCGAGGACGGCCAGGATCGGCTCGATGATCGCCATGTCGACGACCTGGCCCTCGCCGGTGCGGTCCCGGGCCGCGAGCGCGGTCATCACGGCGTACGCGGTGGCCAGCGCCGCGATGGAGTCGGCGAGCCCGAACGGGGGCAGCGTCGGCGGGGCGTCCGGTTCGCCGGTGATCGCCGCGAAGCCGCTCATCGCCTCGGCGAGGGTGCCGAAGCCGGGGCGGCGGGCATAGGGGCCGAACTGGCCGAAGGCGGTGACCCGGGCCAGGACCAGGCGCGGGTTGGCGGCGGAGAGCTCCTCCCAGCCGAGGTCCCACTTCTCCAGGGTGCCGGGGCGGAAGTTCTCGATGATCACGTCGGCGGTGGCGGCCAGCCGGAGGAGCGTGGCACGGCCGCCGGGCTTGGACAGGTCGAGGGTGAGGGTGCGCTTGTTGCGGCCGAGCAGCTTCCACCACAGTCCGACGCCCTGCTTGGCCGGGCCGTGGCCCCGGGAGGGGTCGGGCTTGGCGGGGTGCTCGACCTTGACGACCTCGGCACCGAAGTCACCGAGCAGGGTGGCGGCCAGGGGACCGGCGAAGAGGGTGGCCAGATCGAGGACGCGCAGACCGGTGAGGGGCGGGGGCGCGGGCGGGGGCGCGGACTGGGGGTGCGTCGCCGGGCTCGTGGGTGCGGTGGGTGTCGTGGGTGTCGTGGGTGTCGTACTCATGCGGTGTACCTCATGCGGTGTACTGGGTTTCGATCTCCGGGCGGTACGGCATCGACTCCGTCGCCCCTTCCCGCTGGACGGAGATCGCCGCCGCGGCTGCCGCCCAGGACAGGGCCTCGCGGATCGGTTTCTCCTCGGCCAGGGCCACCGCGAGGGCGCCGACGAAGGTGTCGCCCGCGCCGGTCGAGTCGACGGCGGTCACCCGGGGCGCGGGGACGACGAGGGGCGCGGCGTCGCGGGTGAGGTAGAGGCTGCCGGCCGCGCCCAGGGTGACGACGACCTGCGGTACCCGGTCGAGGAGTGCGGCCGCCGCGTCGCGCGGGTCACCGCGGTCGGTGAGGGTGGCCGCCTCCCGCTCGTTGGGCACCAGCAGGTCGATGTTGTGGAGGAGTTCGTACGGGAGCGGACGCGCGGGGGACGGGGTGAGGATGGTCCGGACGCCGTGCCGGCGGGCGGCCTGCGCACCGGCCACCACCGCCCCGAGGGGGATCTCCAGCTGGAGGAGGAGGGTGTCGGCGGAGGCGATGACGCCCTCGTCGCCGGGGGCGAGATGGTCGACGGTGCCGTTGGCGCCGGGGATCACGACGATCGCGTTGCCGCCCTCGTCGTCCACGACGATGTGCGCGGTGCCGGACGGGCCCTCGATCGTGCGCAGCGAGTCCGTGTCCACGCCGGAGTGTTCAAGGGTCTCGCGCAACCGGGCGCCGTAGACGTCGTGGCCGACCGCGCCGATCATCGAGACGGTGGCGCCGGCGCGGGCGGCGGCGATCGCCTGGTTGGCGCCCTTGCCGCCGGGGATCGTGCGGAACGCCCGGCCCGTCACGGTCTCGCCGAGCTGCGGGGTCCTCTCGGCGTACGCGACGAGGTCCATGTTCGTGCTGCCGAGTACGGCGATGTGGGTCATGAGCGGGTTGCCTCCAGGTGAGTGAGGTGGGCGAGGGTGTCGAAGCCGGTGCCGTCGAAGCCGGCGACGGAGGTGGCGAGGCGGTTCTTGAGCGGGGTCGTCCAGCGGTCGGGGAGCGCGTCGGGGTCCCCCGCGAGCAGCCCGGCGACGGAGCCGGCGGTCGCGCCGTTCGAGTCGGTGTCCCAGCCGCCGCTCACCGCGCGGCAGACGGAGCCGGTGAAGTCGCCGTCGGCGTGGGTGAGGGCGGCGGCGATCAGCGCGGTGTTGGGGATGGCGTGCACCCAGTGGTGGGTGGGGGAGTGGGTGGCGTGGAGTTCGTCGACGACGGTGTCGAAGTCGTCGCGTTCCTCGGCGAGCCGGATCGCGTGGTCGACGGCGCGGGCGAGGCGCGAGCGGGGTGGGATCACGGATCGGCCGGTGCGCAGACAGGCGTGGACGTCGTGGGTGCCGGTGGCGGCGGTGGCGATGACGGCCGCCGTGAACATCGCCGCGTAGACGCCGTTGGCCGTGTGGGTGAGGGTGGCGTCCCGGTGGGCCTGTTCCGCCGCGGCGGCGGGGTCGCCGGGGTTGGTCCAGCCGTGTGCGTCGGCGCGGATGAGGGCGCCGATCCACTCGCGGAAGGGGTTGCGGTGGCGGGCGGTGTGCGGGGGTTCGATGCCGGTGAGGAGATTGCGGTAGGCGACGCGTTCGGCGGTGAAGGTGCGGCCGGCGGGGAGCTCGTCGAGCCAGAGGGCGGCGACGTCGGCGGTGGTGAAGTTCCTGGTGTGGCATTGGAGCAGGAGGAGGTTGAGGAGGGGGTAGTTGAGGTCGTCGTCCTCGGGCATGCCGTCGATGTTCTCGGCGAGGGAGGTGGGGGCCGAGCGGCGGTTCCAGGGGTGCGCGGAGAGGAGTTCGGCGGGGACGCCGTGGGCCGTGAAGTAGTGGTTCAGCGGCCAGTTGCCGGTGGCGCGGGCGAGTTCGCGGATGGCGTGGAGGGGGAGCTTCTCGACGGGTTTGCCGAGGAGGCAGCCGACGGCTCGGCCCAGCCAGGCGGCGTGGTACGTGCGGGGGGTGGGGACGCTTACCGGCGCTGGCAGGGTGCCTCCCCCAGAGGGGGGACCCCCAGCGCCCACCCTCCCCCACTCTCGGCTTCGCTCGAGCGGGGGGACCCCCATCGCCCCAGCGGCACGACTGCCCGCGGCTGAGCTGGAAAGAAGCGGCGGCTGCAGCGCCCCGTCAGGGGCGCGGGGAACTGCGCGATCAGCCACATTGCACCCGCAGTCGCACGACGGCCTGCACTGCCCTCCTCGGTGGGCGTTCGGCCACTCCGGACACAGCGCCTTGATGTCGGCCAGATCCGTCGGCTCGTTCAACCTGCTCGGCAGGTCGGCGAGTTCGTCGAGCAGGTCCTCCGCCAGCTGGCGGAGGTAGCGGGACGCCCGGTCCGGCGACGCCCCGGACCGGCTCGGCGCGGGCGCGCCCCCCGCCGCCCGCCACCTCGCCTCGATCGCCGACGGCTCCCGCCCGTCCTGCCGTGCCTGGCGCAGCTCGTGGCCCAGCAGGTCCTCGGGCTGGACCCAGGTCAGTCGGAGCAACTCTGACCTCCGAGGCGGGCGAAGGACTCCTCGTGGGTGCGGTGGCGTTCGACGTCGCGGGCGAAGACCTCCCTGGCCACCCCGGTCAGGACCCGGGGCGGTTCCCAGAGGTCGAGGCGGCTGGCCTCGGCGACCCGCTTCGACCAGTCCTCCGGAACCGGCGAGCCGAGCGCCCCGGCGATCGCGCCCGCCATCGTCGCGATGGAGTCGCAGTCCCGGCCGTAGTTGACGGAACCGAGGACGGCGTGCCGGTAGTCGCCGTCTGCCACCAGCAACATGCCCAGGGCGACGGGGAGTTCCTCGATCGCGTGGAGGCGGGAGGGGCGGCGGGCGCCGAGGGAGGGGGACCGGTAGTCGGGGCCCACCGTGTCGTAGGGGGCGATCGCGTCGCGGAGGGGGGTGAGCGCCGACTCGAAGTCGGAGTGGTGTGCCGCCGTTTCACAGACGCGTTCGATCGCCTCGCGGGTGCCGTCCTTCGCCACGGACAGGCAGACGCCGACCACGGAGTCCGGTGTCGCGCCCGGTGCCGTCGCCGTCGCCACCGCCGCCGCGAAGACGCCCGCCGCCTCCCTGCCGTACGACGACTGGTGGGCGCCCGCGATGTCCAGGGCCTCGGCGTAGGCGGCCCGCGGGTTCGCCGCGTTGACCAGGCCGACCGGGGCCATGTACATCGCCGCACCGCAGTTGACGATGTTGCCGACGCCGGCCTCGCGGGGGTCGGCATGGCCGTAGTGGAGGCGGGTCGCGAGCCACTTCTCGGCGAGGAAGACGCGGTGCAGGGGGAGAGCCTCCGCCTCCAGTTCCGGGATCCAGCGGGGGTTGGTCATCAGGTCCGGGACCAGGTGGTCGGCGATCGCGTACGCGTCGAGGTGGTCGCGGACCCTGTCGTACACCCGTACCAGCGCATGGGTCATCAAGGTGTCGTCGGTGACGTGCCCGTCGCCCTTGTGGTACGGCGCGATGGGGCGGGCGGTGCGCCAGGCGTCGCCGTTCCAGGGGCCGACGATGCCGTGGACGCGGCCGCGGTGGCGTTCGAGGATCTGGTCGGGGGAGTAGCCCTCGACCGGACCGCCGAGGGCGTCGCCGACGGCGGCCCCGACCAGTGCTCCGGTGATCCGGTCGTCGAGCGAAGCTCCGGCGCTTTGTTCTCCTTTGGGCGTCATGCACCGAATCATCCACCGGGACGGGCCGGTTGTGTGGCTTCCAGGAGTTCGGCGAGTTCCACCAGGTCCGTGCCGGTGAGGCGGGGGAGGGCGCAGCCGGAGAGGGTGCGGCAGGCGTCCCGCCAGGACGGCGGGATCGCGGTCGCGCCGCCGAGGGCGCCGGTGAGCGCGCCGGCCAGGGCGGGGGCCGAGTCGGCGACCCGGGAGAGGCAGGCGGCGGCGGGCACGGCCTCGGCGATGCGGCCGCGCGCGGCGGTGGCGAGGGCGAGGGCGACCGGGACGGTTTCCGCGGCGGCGATGCCGTAGCTGTAGACGTGGTCGACGATTTGGTGTTCGAGGAGCGGGATCAGGGCGAACGCGGAGTCCGTGGTGCCGGCGAGGGTGAGGGCGTGCCGGGCGTTGCGGCCGATCTCGGTGGCCTCGGGGAGTTCGGCGAGGGCCGCGGCCACGCAGGTCTCGACCTCGGCGCCGACGAGGGCGAGGGCGAGGGCGGCGGCCATGGCGCGGGCGCCGTGCACTCCGTCGCCGTCCTGGGTGTAGCGGGCGTCGAACTCGGCGAGGTCGGCGGCGCGTTGGGGGTCGCCGGGGTGGGCGACGGCGAGGGCGCAGGCGCGGACGCAGGCGGCGTCGTCGAAGTAGTGCGGGTTGTCGTGGCCGGTGGCGGGCGGGCGCAGGCCGGTGGCGAGGTTGCCGAGGCCGGCGCGGACGGAGATGCGGGCGCGCAGGGGGAGTACCGCCGACTCGACCTCCGGGGCGCGTTCGGCCGCGGCGGCGACCTCGGAGGCGACGGCCGTCCAGGTGAGGTCGATGGCGGCGCGGGTACGGAGCTCACGGCTGAGGTCGCCGAGGACGGTGTCGTCGCCGGCGCGCAGGACGGCTTCCGCGGCGAAGGCCGCCCACTCGGCGTCGTCGGAAGGGCCGAGGCGGAGCGGCTCGGGGGGCTGGTTGAGGGCGATGGGGACGGGGAGGGTGGTGGTCGCGTTCTGCTCGGCGAAGGTGTCGAGTTCGCGGGTGAGGCGGCGGGTCCACTCCGGCATGCGGGCGGCGCGGTGCCGCGCGGAAGGCCAGCCGGCCGCGTCGCCTGCGGCGAGGCCCAGCAGGAGGCCCTCGATGCGACGCCGGTTCACCGGAGCCCCTCGCTGCAGCCGGCCCCCAGGGGGCTCCGCCCCCTGGACCCCCGGGACCTCGCCCACCCACCACCCGACTCGGTTGGCAGAACGGCGGGCGCGGCGGGTTGTGGTTCGGTGGGGATGGGGCGGGGTGGTTCGGGGTGTGGCTCGGTCGGCAGAAAGGCTGACCCGGCGGGTTGAGGCTCGGTGGGGACGAGGCCGGCCGGTTCGGGATGTGGCTCGGTCGGCAGGAAGGCTGACCTGGCGGGGTGTGGCTCGGTCTGTCCCGGAGTCGCCGGCACCAGCAGTTCTGCCACCTCCAGCACATGGTGCCCCGCCATCGAGGGCAGGCAGCTTCCGCGGGCCGGGCCGATCGCCGCCCCCCACTCCGGCGGGATCGCCGCGACCCCCCGGGTCGCTCCCGCCAGCGCGCCGGCCACCGCGGCCGTGGTGTCCGCGTCGCGCCCCATGTTCACGGCCGTCAGCACCGCGTCCCGGAAGTCGCCGTCCGCCGCCGCGTACGCGCCGAAGGCCAGGGCCACCGCCTCCGGGGCCAGATCGGTCCACGGATAGCCGCCGATGACCACCGCGGAGCGGACCGCCCGTTCGCCGCGGTGGGCCACCGACACCGCGCGGCGCAGGGAGCGGGCCGTCCAGGAGTCGTCGGGGACGACGGCGAGTGCGGCCGCCACCACCGCCGTCGGCGGGGCCCCCGCCATCGCCGCCGCGACGCCCGCCGCCACCGCCTGGCCGCCGTAGATGCCCTCGCCCTCGTGGCTCACCGAGCCGTCGACGGCGACGAGCCGGGCCGCCTCGGCGGGGCGGCCCGCCGCGAAGACGCCGAAGGGCGCCGCCCGCATGGCCAGGCCGTCGCTCCAGGCGTGCCGGTGCTGGGCGGAGATGGGGGCGGCGAGGCCCCGGCGGAGGTTCTCCAGGGTGCCGCGTTCGCTGAAGCCGGCGCCCTTGAAGGGGCCCTCGGCGCGGTCGGCGATCCACTCGTGCCAGGCCGCCTCGACATGGGCCGGGGTGAGTGCCGAGCCGTGGCGGGCGAGGAGGAGGCCGGAGAAGATCGCGTACTCGGTGTCGTCCGTACCGGCGGGGTGGTCGGTCACGTATCCCGTGATGCGGCCCCAGCGGGCGCGGATCTCGGAGGGCTTCATGTTCTCCGCCGGCGCCCCGAGCGCGTCTCCCACGGCCAGGCCCAGGAGCGCGCCCCGCGCCCGGTCATGCAGCTCCGGGGCGCGCTCGTCGGGGGCGGGGACCGGCGGGGTGCAGACGATCGATGACATGGGCGGACCTCTCCGGGAGGGGCTTCGCGCGAGGGCGCGGAACCGTTTGCGGATGTGTCCCACCAACGGCGGTTGACCGCAGCCTTGAGGGCCTCTACATCACCCGGTCGACATCTGTGCACACCCTCGCACGTGTGAGCGGAAAAGGGTAAAGCCGCAGGTTAGCCGAGCCTTTCCTTGCTGGCGGCGGGGAATGTCGCGGCGTACTGTCGGCGTTGTCGAAAGATAGAACTTGTCCAAAGTTAGCTTTGCCTCAGCTTATTCGAGGCGCACCGCGAGACCTTTTGGGGGACCCCTCATGGCCGTCATCGAGACCCAGGCGACCTTGCACGAAGCCCACCGGGACAACCACACCCACCGGGATGTCAACGGGGGCTGGCTGCGGCCCGCCGTCTTCGGTGCCATGGACGGGCTCGTCTCCAACCTCGCGTTGATGACCGGTGTGGCCGGCGGGGCGGTCGGCCACCAGACCATCGTGATCACCGGGCTTGCGGGACTGGCCGCCGGCGCCTTCTCGATGGCCGCCGGTGAGTACACCTCCGTCGCCTCGCAGCGTGAGCTCGTCGAGGCCGAGCTGGACGTGGAGCGCCGGGAGCTGCGCAGGCATCCGCAGGACGAGGAGGCCGAGCTGGCCGCGCTGTACGAGGCGCGAGGCGTCGAGCCGGGGCTGGCCCGGGAGGTCGCCCGGCAGCTGTCCGCCGATCCCGAGCAGGCGCTGGAGATACATGCCCGGGAGGAGCTCGGCATCGACCCCGGCGACCTGCCCTCGCCGCTGGTCGCCGCCGTCTCGTCGTTCGGGTCGTTCGCGCTGGGTGCGCTGTTGCCCGTCCTGCCGTTCCTGCTCGGCGCGACCGCGCTCTGGCCCGCCCTGCTGCTGGCCCTCGCCGGGCTGTTCGGCTGCGGTGCCGTCGTGGCCAAGGTGACCGCGCGGACCTGGTGGTTCAGCGGTCTGCGGCAGCTCGTGCTGGGGGGTGCGGCGGCCGGTGTGACGTACGCCCTGGGCACCCTGTTCGGGACGGTCGTAGGATAGGAAAACTGGTAGCTATGCGTTGGGCCGCATAAGTACCCGTTACTCGCTGGTTTCGAATGCTTAACCACTGGGCATGAGCCGTAAGCGCCGCAGGCAATGAGGCCTGCCATGCATCTGTGGGGTGGCGCGACGCTCACCCCCGCCCCTGCGGGCCGATGGACACGGATCTGTCCGGATCGGTCCCCCACCACCTTCACCGCTCTGAGCGGTACCTCGCCGTAAACCCCTGCGGCGTCCGCATGTTGGAACGCTGTATCCAGTTTCCGAGAACCGCTCCATCATGTAACCTGCGTGAAATTTCGCAACAAAAACGCAGAGGGCCAGCGTCGTCCCTCGGCACCTGCTATACGCCACTGACGACGACGGGAGAGCCGATGCGTACGCCGCGCCAGCCGTCCCAGCACTCCACGAACGGCCGAAACTGGTCGTTCATGGATGCTCGCCCTGCTGCGCAGGGTATGTACGACCCCCGCAACGAGCGCGACGCCTGTGGCGTCGGCTTCGTGGCCACCCTCACCGGCGAGGCGAGCCACGCGCTGGTCGAGCAGGCGCTCACGGTTCTGCGCAACCTGGAGCACCGCGGCGCGACCGGCTCCGAGCCCGACTCCGGTGACGGCGCGGGCCTGCTCTCCCAGGTGCCCGACACCTTCTTCCGTGAGGTGGCCGGATTCGAGCTGCCGGCGGCCGGTTCGTACGCCGTCGGCATCGCCTTCCTCCCGGAGGACGGCACCCAGGACGCCGTCTCACAGATCGAGACGATCGCGGCCGAGGAGGGCCTGACCGTCCTCGGCTGGCGCGAGGTTCCGGTCGCCCCGGGGCTGCTCGGCGCCACCGCCCGTTCCACCATGCCGATCTTCCGGCAGATCTTCGTGACCGACGGCGCCAGCGAGGGCATCGCGCTGGACCGCAAGGCGTTCGTGCTGCGCAAGCGCGCCGAGCGCGAGGCAGACGTCTACTTCCCGTCGCTCTCCGCGCGGACCATCGTCTACAAGGGCATGCTGACCACCGGCCAGCTGGAGCCCTTCTTCCCGGACCTGTCCGACCGCCGATTCGCGTCCGCGATCGCGCTCGTGCACTCCCGGTTCTCCACGAACACCTTCCCGTCGTGGCCGCTCGCGCACCCCTACCGGTTCGTCGCGCACAACGGTGAGATCAACACGGTCAAGGGCAACCGCAACTGGATGGTCGCCCGCGAGTCCCAGCTGGTCTCCGACCTGTTCGGCCCGCAGGAGAAGCTGGACCGCGTCTTCCCGATCTGTACGCCCGACGCCTCCGACTCGGCGTCCTTCGACGAGGTGCTGGAGCTCCTGCACCTGGGCGGGCGTTCGCTGCCGCACTCCGTGCTGATGATGATCCCGGAGGCGTGGGAGAACCACGACTCCATGGACCCGGCCCGCCGCGCCTTCTACGGCTTCCACGCCACGATGATGGAGCCCTGGGACGGCCCCGCCTGCGTCACCTTCACCGACGGCTCCCAGGTCGGCGCCGTTCTCGACCGCAACGGTCTGCGTCCCGGCCGTTACTGGGTCACCGACGAGGGCCTGGTCGTCCTCGGCTCCGAGGTCGGCGTCCTCGACATCGACCCCGCCAAGGTGGTCCGCAAGGGCCGGCTGCAGCCCGGCAAGATGTTCCTCGTCGACACCGTCGAGCACCGCATCATCGAGGACGACGAGATCAAGGCCGGCCTCGCCGCCGCGCAGCCGTACGCCGAGTGGCTGGAAGCAGGCGAGATCGAGCTGGGCGACCTGCCCGAGCGCGAGCACATCGTGCACACCCACGCCTCGGTCACCCGCCGCCAGCAGACCTTCGGCTACACCGAGGAAGAGCTGCGCGTCATCCTCGCGCCGATGGCCAAGGCCGGCGCCGAGCCGATCGGCTCCATGGGCACCGACTCGCCGATCGCCGCGCTGAGCGAGCGCCCGCGGCTGCTCTTCGACTACTTCACCCAGCTCTTCGCCCAGGTCACCAACCCGCCGCTGGACGCGATCCGCGAGGAGCTCGTCACCTCGCTGCGCAGCTCCCTCGGCCCCGCGGGCAACCTGCTCGACCCGAACGCCGCGTCCTGCCGCTCGGTCGTGCTGCCCTTCCCGGTGATCGACAACGACGAGCTGGCCAAGCTCATCCACATCAACGCCGACGGCGACATGCCGGGCTTCAAGGCCGCGACCCTGTCCGGCCTGTACCGGGTCTCCGGCGGCGGCGACTCCCTCGCCGCGCGCATCGAGGAGATCTGCGCCGAGGCCGACGCGGCCATCGAGAACGGCGCCCGGCTGATCGTCCTGTCGGACCGGCACTCGGACGCCGAGCACGCGCCGATCCCGTCGCTGCTGCTCACCGCGGCCGTCCACCACCACCTCATCCGCACCAAGCAGCGCACCCACGTGGGCCTGCTCGTCGAGGCCGGTGACGTCCGCGAGGTCCACCACGTCGCCCTGCTGATCGGGTTCGGCGCCGCCGCCGTCAACCCGTACCTGGCGATGGAGTCCGTCGAGGACCTGACCCGCGCGGGCACCTTCCTGCCGGGCATGGAGGCCGACCAGGCCATCCGCAACCTGATCTACGCCCTCGGCAAGGGCGTCCTGAAGGTCATGTCCAAGATGGGCATCTCCACGGTCGCCTCCTACCGCGGCGCCCAGGTCTTCGAGGCCGTCGGTCTCGAAGCGGGCTTCGTCGACAAGTACTTCAACGGCACCGCCTCGAAGATCGGCGGCGTCGGCATCGACGTCGTCGCCAAGGAGGTCGCCGCCCGCCACGCCAAGGCCTACCCGGCCTCCGGCATCGCGCCGGCCCACCGCGCCCTGGAGATAGGGGGCGAGTACCAGTGGCGCCGCGAGGGCGAGCCGCACCTGTTCGACCCGGAGACGGTCTTCCGCCTCCAGCACTCGACGCGTGCCAACCGCTACGACATCTTCAAGAAGTACACGGACCGCGTGAACGAGCAGTCCGAGCGGCTGATGACGCTCCGCGGCCTCTTCGGCTTCAAGAGCGACCGGGAAGCCATCTCCGTCGACGAGGTCGAGCCGGTCTCCGAGATCGTCAAGCGGTTCTCCACCGGCGCCATGTCCTACGGCTCCATCTCGCGCGAGGCCCACGAGACCCTCGCCATCGCCATGAACCAGCTGGGCGGCAAGTCCAACACCGGTGAGGGCGGCGAGGACCCGGACCGGCTGTACGACCCGGCGCGGCGCAGCGCCATCAAGCAGGTCGCCTCCGGCCGCTTCGGCGTCACGTCCGAGTACCTGGTCAACGCCGACGACATCCAGATCAAGATGGCCCAGGGCGCCAAGCCCGGCGAGGGCGGCCAGCTGCCCGGCCACAAGGTCTACCCGTGGGTCGCCAAGACCCGGCACTCCACCCCGGGTGTCGGCCTGATCTCCCCGCCGCCGCACCACGACATCTACTCCATCGAGGACCTGGCCCAGCTGATCCACGACCTGAAGAACGCGAACCCGCAGGCGCGGATTCACGTCAAGCTGGTCTCGGAGGTCGGCGTCGGCACGGTCGCCGCGGGTGTGTCGAAGGCGCACGCGGACGTCGTGCTCATCTCGGGTCACGACGGCGGTACGGGTGCCTCCCCGCTGACCTCGCTGAAGCACGCGGGCGGTCCCTGGGAGCTCGGCCTCGCCGAGACCCAGCAGACCCTGCTGCTCAACGGCCTGCGGGACCGGATCGTCGTGCAGACCGACGGCCAGCTGAAGACCGGCCGTGACGTGGTCATCGCCGCGCTGCTCGGCGCCGAGGAGTTCGGTTTCGCGACCGCGCCGCTCGTCGTCTCCGGCTGCATCATGATGCGCGTCTGCCACCTCGACACCTGCCCGGTCGGCGTCGCCACCCAGAACCCGGTGCTGCGCGACCGCTTCTCCGGCAAGGCCGAGTACGTGGTGAACTTCTTCAGGTTCATCGCCGAGGAGGTCCGCGAGATCCTCGCCGAGCTGGGCTTCCGCTCCATCGAGGAGGCCGTCGGCCACGCCGGGGCGCTCGACGTCACCCGTGCCGTCAACCACTGGAAGGCGCAGGGCCTGGACCTGGCTCCGCTCTTCCACGTGCCCGAGCTGCCCGAGGGCGCGGCCCTGCACCGGACCGTCGCCCAGGACCACGGCCTGGAGAAGGCCCTGGACAACGAGCTGATCAAGCTCGCCTCGGACGCCCTGGCCGCCTCCAGCGCCACCGACGCCCAGCCGGTGCGCGCCCAGATCAAGGTGCGCAACATCAACCGCACGGTCGGCACCATGCTCGGCCACGAGGTGACGAAGAAGTTCGGCGGTGCGGGCCTGCCCGACGACACCATCGACATCACTTTCACCGGCTCGGCCGGTCAGTCCTTCGGCGCCTTCCTGCCGCGCGGTGTCACGCTCCGCCTGGAGGGCGACGCCAACGACTACGTCGGCAAGGGCCTCTCCGGCGGCCGCGTCATCGTCCGTCCGGACCGGGCCGCCGACCACCTCGCCGAGTACTCCACCATCGCGGGCAACACCATCGCGTACGGTGCGACCGGCGGTGAGCTGTTCCTGCGCGGCCGTACCGGCGAGCGGTTCTGCGTCCGCAACTCCGGCGCGCTGGTGGTCTCGGAGGGCGTGGGCGACCACGGCTGCGAGTACATGACCGGCGGCCACGCGGTGGTCCTCGGCGAGACGGGCCGCAACTTCGCGGCCGGCATGTCGGGCGGTGTCGCCTACGTGATCGACCTGAACCGCGACAACGTCAACGTCGCCAGCGTGGACGCGATCGAGGCCGTGGACGACGCGGACAAGCAGTGGCTGCACGACGTGGTGCGCCGCCACGCCGAGGACACCGGCTCGACGGTCGCCGACAAGCTGCTCGCCGACTGGGACACGGCCGTGCAGCGGTTCAGCAAGATCATCCCCAGCACGTACAAGGCAGTGCTCGCCGCCAAGGACGCCGCCGAGCGAGCCGGTCTCTCCGAGACCGAGACCCACGAGAAGATGATGGAGGCGGCGATCAATGGCTGACCCGAAGGGCTTCCTGAACCACGGCCGTGAGGTCGCCAAGACCCGTCCCGTCACCGAGCGCGTCAAGGACTGGAACGAGGTCTACGTCCCGGGTTCGCTGCTGCCGATCATCAGCAAGCAGGCCAGCCGGTGCATGGACTGCGGCATCCCGTTCTGCCACAACGGCTGTCCGCTCGGGAACCTGATCCCCGAGTGGAACGACTTCGCCTACCGCGAGGACTGGCCGGCCGCGTCCGAGCGCCTGCACGCCACGAACAACTTCCCGGAGTTCACGGGCCGCCTGTGCCCGGCCCCGTGCGAGTCGGCGTGCGTGCTCGGCATCAACCAGCCGGCCGTCACCATCAAGAACGTCGAGGTCTCCATCATCGACCAGGCGTGGGAGGCCGGGACCGTCGCCCCGCAGGCCCCCGAGCGCCTGTCCGGCAAGACCGTCGCCGTCATCGGCTCGGGCCCCGCGGGCCTGGCCGCCGCCCAGCAGCTCACCCGGGCCGGCCACACGGTCGCCGTCTACGAGCGCGCCGACCGCATCGGCGGCCTGCTCCGCTACGGCATCCCCGAGTTCAAGATGGAGAAGCGGCACATCAACCGCCGTATCGAGCAGATGCGCGCGGAGGGCACCCGCTTCCGTACCGGCATCGAGATCGGCCGCGACCTCAAGGCGACCGACCTGAAGAAGCGGTACGACGCGGTCGTCATCGCCGCCGGCGCCACGACCGCCCGCGACCTCCCGGTCCCCGGCCGCGAACTCAAGGGCGTCTACCAGGCGATGGAGTACCTGCCCCTCGCCAACAAGGTCCAGGAGGGCGACTACGTCACCTCCCCGATCACGGCCGAGGGCAAGCACGTGATCGTGATCGGCGGCGGCGACACCGGCGCGGACTGCGTGGGCACCGCCCACCGCCAGGGCGCGGCCTCCGTCACCCAGCTGGAGATCATGCCCCGCCCGGGCGAGGACCGGGCACCGCACCAGCCGTGGCCGACCTTCCCGATGCTCTACAAGGTCACCTCGGCGCACGAGGAGGGCGGCGAGCGGGTCTACTCCGTCTCCACCACCCACTTCGAGGGCGACGAGGAAGGCAACGTCCAGTGGCTGCACCTCACCGAGGTGGAGTTCGTCGACGGCAAGCTGACCCCGAAGCCGGGCACCGAGCGGAAGATCCCGGCCCAGCTGGTCACCCTGGCCATGGGCTTCACCGGCACCGACCGGGTCAACGGCGTGGTCGACCAGTTCGGTCTTGAGCTCGACGAGCGCGGCAACGTCGCCCGCGACGCCGACTTCCAGACCAACGTCCCTGGCGTCTTCGTCGCCGGTGACGCGGGCCGCGGCCAGTCCCTGATCGTCTGGGCGATCGCCGAGGGTCGCTCGGCCGCCAAGGGCGTCGACCGCTTCCTCACCGGAGCGAGCGAACTCCCGGCCCCGATCCGCCCGACGGACCGCTCGCTGATGGTCTGACCATCACCCCGTAGAACGTCCCGTACAAAGGCGTACGGAACACTGACGGCGCCTGCCCCACAGTCCCCGACCGGACGACTGGGCAGGCGCCGCCGCATGTCCGCTGATCAAGTAATCTCGGCCTCCTGACCATGAGTTGAGGGGAACAGGGATGGCCGCGATCAGTCTCAGCAAGGTGGAGCAGACCGCGCCCGCGCTCGTCGGCGCCTACCGCTCCGCCGGGATCGCCCTCACCAAACACGGACTCGACGGACTGCGCGCCGCCGTCTACCTGGTCGTCGACTACTCCGGCTCGATGAAGCCGTACTACGCCGACGGCAGCGTGCAGGCACTCGCCGACCGGGTCCTCGGCCTCTCCGCGCACCTGGACGACGACGGCCGGGTGCCCGTCGTCTTCTTCTCCACCGACATCGACGCGGTCACCGACATCAAGCTCGCCGACCACACGGGCCGGATCGAGAAGATCGCGGCCGGGCTCGGCCACATGGGCAGGACCAGCTACCACCTGGCCATGGACGCCGTCATCGACCACTACCTGGACAGCGGGTCCACCGCGCCCGCCCTCGTCGTCTTCCAGACCGACGGCGGCCCGATCAACAAGCTCGCCGCGGAACGCTACCTGTGCAAGGCGGCCAGGCTGCCGCTGTTCTGGCAGTTCGTCGGCTTCGGCGACCCGCACAGCAAACAGTTCGACTTCCTGCGCAAGCTCGACGAACTGGCGGTGCCGGGCAGGCGGGCGGTGGACAACGCGGGCTTCTTCCACGCCGGTTCGGACCCGGCGAAGGTGCCGGACGGCGAGCTGTACGACCGTCTCGTCGGCGAGTTCCCGCAGTGGCTGGCGGCGGCACGGGCGGCGGGCATCGTCGGGGCGGGCTGACTTTACGCGGCCCCGTTGGCTGTAGCGCTCCGGCGTGCCACCCTGAGGGGTGATCCGGCGGGGAGGCGACGCGACGTATGGACGACGCGGCACGAACGGTGAACGGTCAGGCACGGGTGGGGAGTTCGGCACAGCGAGCGGAGCCGCCCGGCAAGGGTGAGAAGCTCGCGGACTGGGCCGACAGCCGGCTGGGGATCTACGGCCTGGCCAAGGCGAACATGCGCAAGGTGTTCCCGGACCACTGGTCCTTCATGCTGGGCGAGATCTGCCTCTACAGCTTCCTCATCCTGATCCTCACGGGCATCTATCTCACCCTGTTCTTCGAGCCCAGCGGCGCCGAGGTCGTCTACCACGGCACCTACCAGCCGTTGAACGGCATCATCATGACCAAGGCGTACGAGTCGACGCTGCACATCAGCTTCGACGTGCGCGGCGGCCTGCTGATCCGGCAGATCCACCACTGGGCGGCGCTGGTCTTCGTCGCCGGCATGCTCGTCCACATGATGCGGGTGTTCTTCACCGGCGCCTTCCGCAAGCCCCGCGAGGTCAACTGGCTGTTCGGCTGGCTCCTGCTGTTCCTCGCCATCCTCACCGGCCTGACCGGCTACTCGCTCCCCGACGACCTGCTCTCCGGCACCGGCGTCCGGTTCGCCGACGGCGCGATCCTGTCGATCCCGATCGTCGGCTCGTACATCTCGATGTTCCTGTTCGGCGGGGAGTTCCCGGGCCACGACATCATCTCGCGGTTCTTCCCGATCCACGTGCTCCTGCTGCCCGGGATCATGCTGGGCCTGGTCGTCGCCCACCTGATCCTGGTCTTCTACCACAAGCACACCCAGTACCCGGCGCCCGGCCGCGACCAGAAGAGCGTGGTCGGCATGCCCTTCCTGCCGGTCTACATGGCCAAGGCCGGCGGCTTCTTCTTCCTCGTCTTCGGCATCCTCGCGTTCATCGGCGGCATCGCCACCATCAACCCGGTGTGGGCCTTCGGCCCCTACCGCCCCGACCTGGTGACCACCGGTGCCCAGCCCGACTGGTACCTCGGCTTCTCCGAGGGCCTGATCCGCGTGATGCCCGGCTGGGAGATCAACGCCTGGGGCCACACCCTGGAGCTGGGCGTCCTCATCCCCTTCTCGGCCTTCCCGCTCTTCCTCCTGGCCATCGGCGTCTACCCGTTCATCGAGGCGTGGATCACCGGCGACAGACGCGAGCACCACATCCTCGACCGCCCGCGCAACGTCCCCGTCCGCACCGCACTCGGCGTGGCCTGGCTCAGCCTCTACTTCGTCCTCCTGATCGGCGGCGGCAACGACGTCGTCGCCACCCATCTCCATCTCTCCATCAACTCGATCACCTGGTTCGTCCGGATCTCCGTCTTCGTCGTCCCCGTCCTCGCCTTCATCGCCACCAAACGGATCTGCCTCGGCCTGCAGCGCCGGGACCGCGACAAGGTCCTGCACGGCAGGGAGACCGGCCTCATCAAGATGCTTCCGCACGGCGAGTACATCGAGGTCCACGAACCGCTCAGCCAGGGCAGCCTGTTCGTCCTCACCCAGCACGAACAGAGCCCGCCGTACGAGATAGGGCCGCTGGAGGACGCGAACGGGGTACGGCGCAAGGTCACGGTCGCGCAGCGGGTACGGGCGAGCATGGCGAAGGCGATGTACGGCCCGGACACCCACATCCCGAAGCCGACGAAGGAGGAGTACCGGGAGATCACGAGCGGGGACCACCACTGAACGCCCTGAGGTGAAGCGCCCCGTCAGGGGCGCTGGGGGTACCCCCAGCCGAAGGCTGGGGGAGGAACTGCGCGATCAACCCCCACCGGCCCGCAGTTCAGGTACGACCTGTGAGCACATCTCTCCGACACACCTCCGGCGCCCCCCAGGCACCCCGCAGTGCCCGCGCCTTGGCCAGCCACAACGACAGGTCGTACTCCGCCGTATAACCGATCGCCCCGTGCAGCTGGAGCGCGGCCCGCGCCCCGGCGTACGCCGCCTCGCACGCGCTGAGCTTCGCCGCGGCCACATCCGACGGAGTCATCGTCACCGCCGCCCCGAAGACCATCGGCCGTGCGAACTCCAGCGCGATCTTCACGTCGGCCAGCCGATGCCTGACCGTCTGGAACGACCCGACGGGCACGCCGAACTGAGTCCGCTGTTTGACATACGCCACCGTTCTGTCGAGCAGGGCCAGCCCCACCCCCAGCGCCTGCGCGGCCGTGGCCAGCCGGGCCCAGGTCAGTGCCTCCGCCCACGGCGGCTCGGTGCTGAGCAGCTCACCGACCGGAAACAGCGGGGTGAGCCGGCGGGCGGGGTCCAGGGACCGGCGTACCGCCCCGGCGCCGGAGGACAGCCGCATGCCCTCAGGTGCGGCCGCGAGCCGCACATCGGCCGCGTCCCCGTCCAGCGCCAACCCGTAACCGTGCTGCTCGAACGCCACCGTCGCCACCGTCCCGCCCGACGCGATCCCCGGCAGGAACCGCTTGGCGAGGCCTTCCCCGTCATCGAGCAGCACCGCCGCCGCCACCGTCTCCGCCAGCGGCCCCGGCACCGCGTGCCGCCCCAACTCGACGAACGCGACGGCGAGTTCGACGGCCCGGCGACCCACCCCGCCGTACTCCTCCGGCACCGCGAGTCCGAACACCCCCGCCTCGCCGAGCCGACCCCACAACGCCCGCCCGCTCGCCTGCTCGCCGCGGCTCCAGTCCCGCACCACCGCCGGCGTGTCCGCTGCCGTCAGCAGCGCCCGCAGGGCGTCGGCGAAGTCCCGCTGCTCGGTGTCGAGGAGGAAACGCATGTCAGCGGCGTCCCTTCGGCAGGCCGAGCAGCCGCTCGGCGATGATGTCGCGCTGGATCTCGTTGGTGCCCGCGTAGATCGGACCGGCGAGGGAGAAGACGTAGCCCTCCGACCACGGCGTGTCGGCCAGCTCGCCCTCCGCGCCCAGCAGGTCGAGCGCCGTCTCGTGCAGCACCAGGTCGAGCTCCGACCAGAACACCTTGTTCAGGCTGGACTCCGGGCCGAGCGACTCGCCGTCCAGGAAGCGGGCCGCGGCCGCGTAGGTGAACAGCTGATACGCGCGGGCACCGACCACGGCGTCGGCCACCCGGGCCGCGGCGGAGTCCGGCTCGCCCCGTGTCTGCCAGAGGTCCCGCAACCGGTCGGCGGCGGCCAGGAACCGTCCCGGCGAGCGCAGCGTCAGCCCCCGCTCGTTCCCCGCCGCCGACATCGCGATCCGCCAGCCCTGGCCCGGCTCGCCGATCACGTCCTCGTCGGGCACGAACACCTCGTCCAGGAACAGCTCCGCGAACGCCGGCTTCCCGTCGAGGCGGCCGATCGGGCGCACCGTCACCCCCGGCGCGCGCAGGTCGAACATCAGGTAGGTGAGCCCCTGATGTGGTTTGGGCAGGTGCGGCTCGCTGCGGAAGAGGCCGAACGCGCGGTCGGCGAAGGCCGCCCGTGACGACCACGTCTTCTGACCGGTCAGCAGCCAGCCGCCGTCCGTCCGCACGGCCCTGGAGGCGAGGGCCGCCAGGTCGGAACCGGCCCCGGGTTCGGACCATGCCTGCGCCCAGACCACCTCCCCGGTGGCCATCGACGGCAGCACCCGCGCGCGCTGCTCCTCGGTCCCGTGGTCGAACAGGGTCGGTGCGAGCAGACTGATGCCGTTCTGCCCGACCCGGCCCGGCGCGCCCGCCGCCCAGTACTCCTCCTCGAAGACCAGCCACCGCGTCAGCCCCGCGTTCCGGCCGCCGTACTCCTCGGGCCAGGACACCACCGACCAGCGGTCCGCGGCCAGTTCGGCCTCCCAGGCGCGGTGCGCCGCGAACCCCTCCGCCGTCTCCAGGGAGGGCAGCGGGCTGCGCGGCACATGCGCCCGGAGCCAGGCGCGGGCCTCGGCGCGGAACTCCTCGTCCGCCGGACTGTGGGTCAGGTCCACGGTCGCCGTCACCATCCTTCCCTAACAAGTGTTTGGTAGGTTAGCGTGGGCCCATGACAGGCGTCGAGAGTCCGGAGTACGTGCCCGGGCACGGGCTGCTTGAGGGGCGCACCGCCGTCATCACCGCCGCGGCCGGGGCGGGGATCGGCGGGGCGACCGCGCGCCGCTTCCTGGAGGAGGGCGCCCGCGTGCTGATCAGCGACGCGCACGCACGGCGCCTGAAGGAGTACGCGGCCGAGCTGGCCGGCGAGCATCCGGGCGCCGTGACCGCGGTCCCGTGCGACGTGACCGACGAGGCCCAGGTGCGCGGCCTCTTCGACACCGCCGTGCGGGAGCACGGGCGGCTGGACATCGTGGTCAACAACGCAGGACTGGGCGGGACTTCGGCGCTCGTCGACATGACGGACGACCAGTGGACCCGGGTCCTGGACGTCACCCTCAACGGCACCTTCCGGTGCTCGCGCGCCGCCCTGCGGCTCTTTCGTGAGAGCGGGCAGGGCGGGGTGATCGTCAACAACTCCTCCGTCGTCGGCTGGCGCGCCCAGGCCGGCCAGGCCCACTACGCCGCCGCCAAGGCCGGGGTGATGGCGCTGACCCGGTGCGCGGCGATCGAGGCGGCCGGGTACGGCGTGCGGGTCAACGCCGTGGCGCCGAGCCTCGCCATGCATCCGCACCTGGTGAAGGTGACCTCCGCCGAACTGCTCGAAGAGCTGACCGCCCGCGAGGCCTTCGGGCGGTACGCCGAACCCTGGGAGGTGGCCAACGCGATCGTCTTCCTGGCGTCCGGCTACTCCTCGTACCTCACCGGCGAGGTCGTCTCCGTCAGCAGCCAGCACCCGTAGGACCAGAATGTACCCGTGCCGACCAAGAAGAAGCCCCAGGTGACCGCGGCTCCCGCCCGGCGCCGCGAACTCCTCGAGACCGCCGCCGAGGTCTTCGCCGAGCAGGGCTACAACGCCACCACCGTGCGCAAGATCGCGGACCACGCGGGCATGCTCGCCGGCAGCCTCTACTACCACTTCGACTCCAAGGAATCGATGCTGGAGGAGATCCTGCGGACCTTCCTCGACGAGCTCTGGGACGGCTACGACACCGTCCTGGACGCCGAGCTCGGTCCCCGCGAGACCCTCGAAGCCCTGGTCACCGAGTCCTTCCGGGAGATCGACCGGCACCGCGCCGCCGTCGCCATCTACCAGAAGGAGAGCAAGCAACTGGTCGCGCAGGAGCGGTTCGGCTTCCTCGCCGAGTCGCAGCGCAGGTTCGAGAAGGCGTGGCTGTCGACGCTGGAGCGCGGGGTCGCCGCGCGCGTCTTCCGCGCCGACCTCGACGTCCGCCTCACCTACCGGTTCGTGCGCGACACCGTGTGGGTCGCCGCCTCCTGGTACCGGCCGGGCGGACAGCACAGCCCGGAGGAGATCGCCCGGCAGTACCTGTCGATGGTGCTGGACGGGATCGCCGTCCGTGAGTAGCTCACCCATTCGTTGAAAGCCCCTTTCTGCCGAGGGAGTTGCTGACATGGCCGAGGCCTACATCGTCGAAGCGGTGCGCACGCCGGTCGGGCGGCGCAAGGGCGGACTGAGCGGGGTCCACCCGGCCGATCTGGGCGCCCACGTGCTGACCGCCCTGGTGGAGCGGTCAGGCGTGGACCCGGCCGCCGTCGAGGACGTCGTCTTCGGCTGCCTCGACGCGGTGGGGCCGCAGGCCGGTGACATCGCCCGCACCTGCTGGCTGGCCGCCGGTCTGCCCGAGGAGGTGCCGGGCGTCACCGTCGACCGCCAGTGCGGCTCCTCGCAGCAGGCCGTCCACTTCGCCGCGCAGGCCGTGCTCTCCGGCACCCAGGACCTGGTGGTCGCCGGCGGCGTCCAGAACATGTCCCAGATCCCCATCGCCTTCGCCTCCCGCCAGGCCGCCGAGCCACTCGGACTGACCGAGGGCCCCTTCCTGGGCAGCGAGGGCTGGCGGGCCCGGTACGGCCGGCAGCCCGTCAACCAGTTCGCCGGCGCCGAGATGATCGCCGCCAAGTGGGGCATCAGCCGCCGGGACCAGGAGGAGTTCGCCCTGAACTCCCACCGGAGGGCACTGCGCGCCATCGACGAGGGCCGCTTCGAGCGGGAGATCGTGCCCTACGGCCCGGTCGCCGTGGACGAGGGCCCGCGCCGCGACACCTCCCTGGAGAAGATGGCCGCCCTGAAGCCGGTCGTCGACGGCGGCACCATTACCGCCGCCTGCTCCTCCCAGGTCTCCGACGGCGCCGCCGCCATGCTGCTCGCCTCCGAACGCGCCGTCCGCGAACACGGGCTGCGCCCCCGGGCCCGCGTCCACCACCTCTCCGTCCGCGGCGAGGACCCCATCCGGATGCTCTCCGCGCCGATCCCGGCCACCGCCCACGCTCTGAAGAAGACCGGCCTCACCATCGACGCGATCGACCTCGTCGAGATCAACGAGGCCTTCGCCCCGGTCGTCCTCGCCTGGCTCAAGGAGACCGGCGCCGACCCCGCCAGGGTCAACGTCAACGGCGGCGCGATAGCCCTCGGCCACCCGCTCGGCGCCACCGGCGTCAAGCTGATGACGACCCTCCTGCACGAACTGGAGCGCACCGGCGGCCGGTACGGCCTCCAGACCATGTGCGAGGGCGGGGGACAGGCGAACGTGACGGTCATCGAGCGGCTGTGACCGGAGTGGACAAGCCGCGGTCACCACGTCGCCGGACGGAGTCCGGCGCAGGCCGCCGAAGCCTGAGAGGCCCCCTGGGGCCGAGCAGTGCGAGGGGGCCGTTTGGGATGGTGCCCATGTGCGAGGGCGGGGGACAGGCGAACGTGACGGTCATCGAGCGGCTGTAAGCCCTCACTTGAGGGCCAAGAGCCGGTCCCGTGTCTCCTCCGCCTCCTTCATGATCCGTCCCACCAGTTCCGCGCACGACGGCAGGTCGTCGAGCACCCCGGCGACCTGCCCGGACGCCATCACCCCGAGATCCGCACGGCCGTCCACCATCGCCGACCTGAGCAGCATCGGCGTGTTCGCGGCCAGCAGCACCTGACTCCAGGACAGCTCCTTGCCGTGCCGCAGGGCCAGGCCGTCCCGCACCATCTGCCGCCAGGTGAGCCCGGACAGCTTCCGGAAGCCCGCCGCACGCCGGATCGCGTGCAGCAGACTCCGGGCCCGGCCCGAGCGCTCCAGCGCGGCCACCAGATCGGTCCGCAGCATCCGGTGCGGCAGCCCGTCCACCGCCCTGGTCACCGTGACGTCCCCGACCGTCGCCGCCAGATACCTCGCCTTCACCGCGTTCGGCACGGTGGAGTCCGAGGTGAGCAGGAACCGGGTGCCCATCGCGACCCCCGCCGCGCCGTACGCCAGCGCCGCCACCAGCCCCCGGCCGTCGAAGAACCCCCCGGCGGCCACGACCGGTATCCGCACCGCGTCCACCACCTGCGGCAGCAGCACGCTCGTCGCCACCTCGCCGGTGTGCCCGCCGCCCTCGCCGCCCTGCACGATCACCGCGTCCGCGCCCCACGCCGCCACCTTCTCGGCGTGCCGCCGCGCTCCCACGGACGGGATCACCACCACGCCCGCCTCCTTCAGCTCGGCGATCAGCTCGGGGGAGGGGGCGAGCGCGAAGGACGCCACCCGCACACCCCCGTCGATGATCAGCCGGACCCGGTCGCCGGCGTCGGCCGCGTCCGCCCGCAGGTTCACCCCGAACGGGGCGTCCGTGCGGGACCGCACCTCGGCTATCGCGTCGCGCAGCCGGTCGAGCGTCATCGTGGCGGAGGCCAGGATGCCGAGGGCTCCGGCGTCGGCCGTGGCCGAGACCAGGCGGGGGCCCGCCACCCAGCCCATCCCGGTCTGCACGATCGGATGCCGGATCCCGGCCAGCCGGGTCAGTGCCGTCTCCATCAGCCGGCGACCTCCTTCGTCCGCGCGCCGGCCGGGTCCAGCACCTCGCGGATCAGCCGCAGCTCCTCCGCGCCCGGTTCCCGGGTGTACGGCACCTCGTCCGGTACGGCCAGCTCGAAGTCCGTGGCCTGCCGGACCTGGTCGACGCTCACCCCCGGATGCAGCGCGGCCAGCCGCATCGAGCGGTCCGGGGTCTCGAAGTCGAAGACGCCCAGGTCGGTGACGACTCTCGGGACGCGGTGGAAGCGTTCCGTGCCCGGATGCGCGGCGACCCGGTCGTACCCCACCCCGCACACCATGTCGACCTTCGCCACGAACACCCGCCGGGAGTGCTTCGGGACCCAGTAACTCGTCGGGTTGTTGAGGGTGTTGAGAGGCGCTCCGCGCACCCCCAGCAGCTGGCGGCGGGGCCGGGACCAGTCGCCGATGCAGGAGATGTTCTGGTTGCCGTACCGGTCGAGCTGGCTCGCGCCCATCATCACGTGCCGGCGCCCGCCGGACACCAGGGCGAGATGCTGCCGGTAGGGCAGCCAGCCCTCGGGCGTCCCGTCCGGGCGGACCAGCAGGGCCTCGCCGTCGGTCAGCAGCAGGTCCGGCGCGAAGGTCAGCCGGGCCAGGCGGGCCCCCAGGGAGGGGATCAGGCCCATGGGGCTCGCCAGGATCTCACCGGAGCCGCGCCAGGCCTCGGCGCAGGCGATGACACAGTACTCGGAGCGCAGCACCTCCGTGTGCGGTGTGTCCGTCATCCCTGTCCCTCCTGTCCCTCCTGCCAGTTCCGCACCGCCGCCCGGTACGCCTGCTCGTCCCCGGCCAGGAACCGCTCGGAGAACTCCGCCCACGACGTCGTCGCGTACAGCCGCTGGAACGCCTCGTCCCGGCCGTAGTCGGGCGCGCAGGACGTGAAGTGCGCGCCGCCCGGCGCCTCCACGACCCCCGTCACGTTCAGCCGTTTGACGAGCAGCGACTGCGGAGCCGCCTCCTTCGTCAGTTCGGCCGTGTCCACGATCCGTTCGCAGGAGACGTAGGCCGCGTCCGCCGCCTCGCAGAACAGGTCGTCGAAGTACGGGTCCGGGCCCAGGTACTGCCCGTTGCCCAGCCGGTCCGCGCGGTTGACGTGGACCAGGGCCGCGTCCAGGCGCAGGGCGGGCATCGCCACGAACGTCTCCCCGTCCTCGTACGGCGAGGTGATGGTCCGTAAGCCGGGGTTGACCCGCAGGACGTCCGAGCCGATCCCGGCGCGCACCGGCAGGAAGGGCAGCCGGTTCGCGGCCGCGTGCAGGCCCCACATGAACATGCCCTCGTCGACCTCCGTCAGCTCCAGCGCCCCGCGTTCGCGTGCCGCGCGGTAGTGCGGTTCGAGCGGGACGGAGTCGAGGGTGACGAAGGGCGCCACCAGTGTGCGCACCCGGCCGGCCGCGACCAGCATCCCGACGTCCGGGCCGCCGTACGAGACCAGGGTGAGATCGTCGATGCCGCTCCGGAGCACTGCTCTGACCAGCGACATCGGCTTCCGTCGGGAACCCCAGCCGCCGATGCCGAGGGTCATGCCGCTCGTCAGCCGGGCGACGGCCTCGTCGGCGGTCATCGTCTTGTCAGTCACTCCCAGCACCCTCCTTCCCGAAGGTGTCGCGGACCCGGTCGGCCACCCCGCTGAGGGCGGCCTCGAAGGTGAAGCCCTGTTCGAAGCGGTAGCTGCGCCGCACGTCGACGGGGTCGATGCCGTTGATGGCGGCCTTGGCCAGGCGCAGCAGCCGGCCGTCCTTGGCGGCTATCTCCCGTGCGAGTTCCAGCGCCGCGGACAGCAGTTCCTCGCGCGGTACGACCCGCCACACCGAGCCGTGGGCGTGCAGTTCGGCCGCGGTCGCCGTGCGCGAGGTGTAGTACAGCGTCCGCATCAGATGCGGCGGGACCAGGCGGGCCAGGTGGGTGGCCGCGCCCAGGGCGCCCCGGTCCAGCTCCGGCAGCCCGAAGACGGCGTCCTCGCTCGCCACGATCGCGTCCGCGTTGCCCACCAGCCCTATCCCGCCGCCCAGGCAGAAGCCGTGCACCGCGGCCACCACCGGGGTCTCGCACTCGTACACCGCCGCGAAGGCCTCCGCGCAGCCCCGGTTGGCGCCGAGCAGCGCCGCGTCCCCGTCCGCCTGTATCTCCTTGATGTCCACGCCCGCGTTGAAACCCCGGCCCCGCGCGGTCAGCACGACACACCGGGTCCCGGGGTCGCGGCCGGCCGCGCGCACCGCGTCCGCCAGCGCGAACCAGCCCCGCACCGGCAGTGCGTTCACCGGCGGGTGGTCGACCGTGACGAGCGCGACGCCCTTTTCCGGAGACGAGGTGGAGACACCCATGGACGCATCAGCTACCTTCGCACTCAGCTACCTTTCCACCAAACATTTGTTAGGTGTGAGGCTTCGAAGCTAGCAGTCGGTGCGGACGAGCGGGAGGCCCTGTGGATAACTCGCCGAGCGGCAGGACGGTCGTCGTCACCGGCGGTACCAGGGGGGTGGGCGCCGGGATCGCCCGGGCGTTCGCCGAGACCGGCGCCCACGTCCTGGTCTGTGCCCGTCGGCCACCCGAAGAACCCCTCGAAGGCGTCGAGTTCACCCCTCTCGACCTGCGCGACCCGCCCGCCGTGCGCGCCTTCTTCGACGCCCTGCCCCGCCTCGACGTGCTCGTCAACAACGCGGGCGGCACCCCCTACCGGCGGCTCGCCGACGCGGACGCCGAGCGGCACGCCCGGGTGATCGAGCTGAACCTCCTCACCCCGCTGACCGCCTCCCTCGCCGCGTACGAGCACCTGCGGCGGGCCGGGGGAGCGGTGGTGATGATCGGCAGCGTCAGCGGCGCCCGCCCTTCCCCGGGCTCCGCCGCCTACGGCGCGGCCAAGGCGGGGCTGGAGAACCTCGCCCGGTCCATGGCGATGGAGTGGGCGCCGGAGGTCCGGGTCAACACCCTCGTGGTCGGCATGGTCCGCACCGAACTGGCCGGCCTCCACTACGGCGGCCCGGACGGCATCGACGCCGTCTCCCGCACCGTCCCGCTCGGCCGCCTCGCCGCCCCCTCCGACGTGGGCGCCGCCGCCGTCTTCCTGGCCTCCGACGCGGCCGCCTACATCAGCGGGGCGAGCCTGCTCGTGCACGGCGGCGGGGAGCGGCCCGCCTTCCTCGACGCATCGACTGCCGACAGGCCGTCCGACAAGCCGTCCGACACGGAGGAGTGAGATGAGCGGAATCTGCGCGGGCCGGGTCGTGGTCGTCACCGGCGCCGGGCGCGGGCTCGGCCGGGCGCACGCGCTCGCCTTCGCCGCCGAGGGCGCCCGGGTCGTCGTCAACGACCTCGGTGTCGGCCTCGACGGCGGGCCGGGGGAGGACAGCCCGGCCCGAGCCGTCGTGGACGAGATCCGGGCGGCGGGCGGCGAGGCGGTGGCGCACGGCGGCGACATCGCGACGGACGCCGGTGCCCGGACGCTGGTGGCGGCCGCCCTGGACGCGTACGGCCGCCTCGACACCCTCGTCAACAACGCCGGCTTCCTGCGCGACCGCATGCTCGTCAACCTCGGCGAGGACGACTGGGACGCGGTCATGCGGGTGCACCTCAAGGGCCACTTCCTGCCACTGCGGCACGCGGCCGCGCACTGGCGGGCCGAGACCAAGGCGGGCCGTACCCCGGTGGCCCGGATCGTCAACACCAGCAGCGGCGCGGGACTGCTGGGCTCGGTCGGGCAGGGCAACTACAGCGCCGCCAAGGCCGGCATCGTCGGTCTCACCCTGGTCGCGGCGGCCGAACTGGCCCGCTACGGCGTCCAGGTCAACGCCGTCGCCCCGGCCGCCCGCACCCGGATGACCGAGCGGGCCTTCGCCGCGGCCATGGCCGCCCCCGACGCCGGCTTCGACGCCATGGCCCCCGGGAACGTCGCCCCGCTCGTGGTCTGGCTGGGCTCCGCCGCGAGCGCCGGGATCACCGGGCGGGTGTTCGAGGCGGAGGGCGGCCGGATCACCGTCATGGAAGGGTGGCGACCTGGTCCGACCGCCGACAAGGGGGCCCGGTGGACCCCGGCGGAGGCGGGGGAGACGGCGCTGAAACTGCTGGCCGAGGCGGAGACGCCGGGGGCGGTGTACGGGGCGTGACCGGCGGGGCCTAGGTGTCGCACTCCAGCACCGTCCGGCACAGCGAGCACCGGGCCCGGACCCGGCCCCGGACCGGCACCCGGAGCCGCTGGTGGCAGGTCGGGCACGGGAACGAGACCCGGAGCCGGCCGCCGCTGTCCGGGGTGAAGGCGTAGGAGGCGCCCGGTTGTGGCGGCGGCGCGGCCGGGGCGTGGCGGCGGTCCCGGGCGTAGCGGCGGCGGCCCGCCCACCCGGCCGCGCTCAGCGGCGGCTGCTCCCCGTCCTGGCGGGCCCGGGCCATGCCCTTCTGGTAGGCCGTGTAGGCCTGCGGGCTGGTGAACCACACCGACGGATCCTCGTGGAAGACGAGGGCGCGCTTGGCCAGCACGTAGCCGAACTCCTCCGGGGTGAGGTAGCCGAGCTTCTGGGACGCCTCGCCGTGCTCCCGGTAGGCGTCCAGGAGCAGCCAGCCGGCCCCGAGGTAGGTGGTCGCCGTGTCGGTGAGGATCTCGTTCTCCGGGACGCTCGGGAAGGACAGGTCCAGACGGTGCAGGTAGACGTGCATCACCTCGTGGGCGAGGGCCGCGCCGATGTCCCTGCGGTGGGTGCGGAAACGGTCGTTCAGCTCGACGAAGTACTCGGGGCCCGCGGTGAGTTCGACGTTCGCCGCGTGGGTCATGTCCTTGAAGCCGACGATCATGCGGGCGTCGGGCAGGCGGAAGTGCCGGACCATCTCGCGGGCGACGCGCTGCGAGCCGAGGTGGAGGTCGTCGGTGTCGCAGAACGCGACGTCGGCGGGGAGGAGGCTGGTGGCGAAGGTCTGGACGGTGTCGTACGACAGCCGTCGGTACAACGCCGTGATGGCGGCCCGCACGGTGTCCAGGTGCGGGTAGCCGTGTTCCACCGGGCCGCCGTTCGCCACGTCCCTTACCCCCACAGACGTCGCTGGAGCTGTCTTTCACAGTATGCGGGGGATGGGGAAAATCGGGGGGCGGAAGGTTGTTCGATGTCTGCGGGTCGGTGGGGGCCGATCGCGCCCACGCGGCGGAGCCGCATATTGATACAGCCCCGCGCCCCTAAAGGGGCGCCAGCCGTACCGTCGCCTGATTCGATTCCTGGAGCTCCAGGACCCAGACCTCGTTCTCGCCCTCCTTCAGGACCGGGCCCGGCACGTACAGCGACTCCTGCGGGCCCGTCGACCAGTAGCGGCCCAGGTTGAAGCCGTTGATCCAGACGAAGCCCCGGGTCCAGCCGGGGAGTTCCACGCGCGCGTCCCCGGCCCCGCGTACCGTCACCGTCCCCCGGTACAGGCCCGGTGCGCCGTCCTCCGGAAGGCGGCCGAAGGGCACCGCCGCCACCCCCTGCTCGAACGCGTCCAGGTCGAGCCCACGCGCGCGTACCCCGTGCAGGAACTGGCGCTCGTGCAGGAGGCCCCCGGTGATGCCCTTCGGCTCGCCCGAGCGCGGGCCGTAGTTGACGCGGCCCAGGGACTCCACCCAGAGCTCCACGCGCGCGGGGCCGGCGAGCGGCTTCTTGAGCTGGGGTTCCTCCTCGGTGAGGACCCCGGCCCGCTCGCCGTCGACGTACACGACCGCGAGGTCGCGCAGGCCCCGCGCGGTGAGCGGGTACGGCTGGCGCGGGCCCGGCACGTCCACCTCGTAGCGGACCAGGCCCCGGGCGATGTCCAGCTCCTCGAAGGTGGGCGGGACCGGGTGGACGCGTTCGGGGCCGCCGAGGGACTCCAGGACGCCGGTGAGGGGTGCCCAGCCGGTCAGTTCCACGTCCGTCGGCGAGGCCAACGGGGCCGGCGTCGGGGGCAGTTCGGGCAGCGGGCCGTCGTGGTACCCGGCGAGGACCTCGCGGAAGCGCCAGAACTTCTCCGTCGGGCGGCCGTACTCGTCGATCGGCGCGTCGTAGTCGTACGACGTCACGTCCGCCTCCAGCGGGCCCTCGTGCAGCTCGCCGCCGGGGCGGTTGGCGCCCGCCCAGCCGGCGAAGTTGGTGCCGCCGTGCGCCATGTAGACGTTGACCGACGCCCCGCACTCCAGGATCTCCCGCAGCGCCGCCGCCGCGTCCTCGGCGTCCCGTACGACGTGCTCGCCGCCCCAGTGGTCGAACCAGCCGCACCAGAACTCCATGCACATCAGCGGGCCGTGCGGCTGGTGGCGGCGCAGGGTCTCGAAGGCCTCGCGCGCGTGCGAGCCGAAGTTCACCGTCGCGAGCAGTCCGGGGACCGAGCCGCCGGTGAGCATGTGGTCCTCGGGGCCGTCCGAGGTGACCAGCGGCACCGTGACCCCCTCGGCCCGCAGCAGGTCGGTGAGGTGGGCCAGGTAGGCGGCGTCGGAGCCGTAGCTGCCGTACTCGTTCTCGACCTGCACCATGATCACCGGGCCGCCCCGGGCCGGCTGCCGGGACACGACCTCGGGCAGCAGGCGGCGGAACCAGCGGTCCGTGTACCGGAGGAAACGCTCGTCACGCGTGCGTGCCCGCGCGCCCAGCTCGCCCGTCACCCAGTGCGGCAGACCGCCGTTCTCCCACTCCGCGCAGATGTACGGCCCCGGCCGCACGATCGCCCACAGGCCCGCCTCCCGGGCCGCGTCCAGGAAGCGGCCGAGGGCGCCCACGTCCCGGAAGTCGCCTGCGTGCGGCTCGTGCAGGTTCCACGGGACGTACGTCTCCACGCAGTTCAGCCCCATGGCGCGCAGCAGCGCCAGCCGGTGGCCCCACTGCTCCTCGTGCACCCGGAAATAGTGCAGCGCCCCGGACAGCAGCCGTACCGGCCGGCCGTCCAGCAGGAAATCGGTTTCGCCCACCGTGAAGTCGCTCATACGCTCACCTTGGCCTGCTGGCGCGCGCCCAGACCATGGACAAAGATCAGCAGCACTTGGACGGAAGAGACGCACGGAAGGGGCGCGCAGTGCCGCACGGAGCGCCGATCTTCCGCACCTGGATGCGGTTCTTCACGCCGGGCGCCGTCCACCACCGGCTGGGCCTGGTGTGCTGGGGCGTCGGGCTCCAGTACGGCGCGGTGCCCGCCGTCGGCCCGCGCCTGCTCGAACATCACGTCGCCGTGGTGATCAGCTCGGGCCGGGGCTGGTACCGGATGCCCGACGGGCGCCGCACCACCGTCACCGCGCCCGCACTGGTGTGGCTCACGCCCGGCGTCCCGCACCACTACGGCCCCGACCCGGACAGCGGCTGGGACGAGGCGTTCGTGACCTTCGCCGGACCCGACACCGCGACCTACACGGAACTCGGCTACATCGAACCCGAGCGCCCCGTGGTTCCGCTCGCGGACGCCACCGGGCCCCGGGACGTCATCGCCCGTATCGCCCGCGCCGCCCGCCGTGGCAACCCCCTCCTGGAGGTCGAGACCGGCGCCGCCGTGCACGAGCTGCTCGTCGCCCTGCGACGCGCGCGTGCCGACCTCGCCCCCGACGGCGACCCGGTGCTGCACGCGCTCGCCCGGGACGCCTGCACCGGGATGACCGTCGCCGACCACGCGGCCCGGCACGGCATGACCCCGGCCGAGCTGCGCACCGCCGTCCGCCGGGTCGCCGGGTGCAGCCCCAAGGACTACCTGATCGGCATCCGGCTCGGCCGCGCCCAGGAACTCCTCGCCACCACCGAACTGTCCGTCGCCGCCGTCGCCCGCCGCGTCGGCTACGACGATCCGGCCTATTTCTCCCGCCTGTTCACCCGCCGGGTCGGCACCGCCCCGGTGCGCTTCCGGGCCCAGCAGAGCCGGGCCGTGCCCGACGACTGGAACGAGGGCCTCCAGGAGGACGGCGAACCAGGTCCGCCGGTGGCCGAACCCCCCGACGGCCCTTAGGGATCACCCCGCCTCTCCCCTTAGGGTTGACGCCCATGACCACCAGCAACACCGGTACCGGTGACGTCGACCCTGCCGTCCGCGAGGAACTCGGCCGGCTGCGCGACAGCATCGACAACATCGACGCGGCCGTCGTCCACATGCTCGCCGAGCGCTTCAAGGCCACCCAGCAGGTAGGCCGCCTCAAGGCGGTCCACCGGCTGCCCCCGGCCGACCCGGCCCGCGAGGCCCGGCAGATCGCCCGGCTGCGCGCCCTCGCCGAGAACGCCAAGCTCGACCCCGCCTTCGCCGAGAAGTTCCTGAACTTCATCATCGCCGAGGTGATCAGACACCACGAGTCCATCGCCGAGGACACCGTCAACAACCGGGAGACGGACGGGCACTGATCCCGGGAACCCGCCGTACGCCCCGAAGAGCGTCCGGCACCGCAGGGCGACCCCCGTGCGGTGGCGATCACCGCCGGGCGATCCCCGCGCGGTGACGATCACCGCAGGGCGACCCCCGTGCGGTGACGAGACGCTCGATCAGGCGCTCCGGGCGCACAGGGCGCCCACCAGCGCCGTCTCGTGCCACCCTGCAACACCGGGCCGGACATATGCCGCGTACCGCTCCCGCCCCTGTGCGTTGTCGGTGTCATCAGGCAGCATGGCCCGCATGTCCGTACTGACTCGCGACGAAGCGCAGAGCCGCGCCGAGCTCCTCGACGTCCACCGTTACACGATCGACCTCGACCTGACCACCGGGGACGAGACCTTCGACTCCCGCACCGTGATCCGGTTCACGGCCCGATCCGACGGCGACACCTTCGTCGAGATGAAGCCCGCCGCCCTGCGCGCCGTCACCCTCGACGGACAGCCCCTCGACCCCGAGACGCTGGACCAGGACCGGCTGCCCCTGAAGGACCTCGCCGCGGGGGAGCACGAACTGCGCGTCGAGGCCACCATGCGCTACTCGCACACCGGCGAGGGCATGCACCGCTTCACGGACCCCGCGGACGACGCGACGTACGTCTACACCCAGCTGTTCATGGACGACGTGCAGCGCGTCTTCGCCGCCTTCGACCAGCCCGATCTGAAGGCCGTCTTCGAACTGTCCGTGACCGCCCCCGAGGGCTGGACGGTGCTCGCCAACAGCGTCACCGAGCACCTCGGCGAGGGCCGCTGGCAAGCCGCCGCCACCCCGCTGATCTCCACCTACCTGGTCGCCGTCGCCGCCGGTCCCTGGCACTCGGTGCGCACCGAGCACCGCGGACTGCCCTTCGGCATCCACTGCCGCCGCTCGCTGGCCCCGCACCTCGACGCCGACGCCGAGGAGATCCTCGACATCACGCGCGCGTGCTACGACCGCTACCACGAGAAGTTCGAGGAGCCGTACCCCTTCGACTCCTACGACCAGGCGTTCGTCCCCGAGTTCAACGCCGGCGCCATGGAGAACCCGGGCCTGGTCACCTTCCGCGACGAGTTCGTCTACCGCTCCGCCGTCACCGACACCGAGCGGCAGACCCGCGCGATGGTCATCGCCCACGAGATGGCCCACATGTGGTTCGGCGACCTCGTCACCCTCAGGTGGTGGGACGACATCTGGCTGAACGAGTCCTTCGCCGAGTACATGGGCTACCAGACCCTCACCGAGGCCACCCGCTACACCGACACCTGGGTCGACTTCGGCGTGGCCCGCAAGGCCTGGGGCTACGACGCCGACCAGCGCCCCTCCACCCACCCGGTCGCCCCCGAGGCCGTCGACGACACCGCCGCCGCCCTGCTCAACTTCGATGGCATCTCCTACGCCAAGGGCGCCTCCGCGCTGCGCCAGCTGGTCGCCTGGATGGGCGAGAAGGACTTCCTGGCCGGCATCAACATCCACTTCCGGCGACACCGGTTCGGCAACGCCACCCTCGCCGACTTCATCGACTCCCTCGCCGCCGCCACCGAACGCGACGTGCACGCCTGGGCCGACACCTGGCTGCGCACCACCGGCGTCGACACCCTCACCCCGGTCCTGGCCACCGCGGCCGACGGCACCCGCACCCTCACCGTCGAGCGCACCGGCAGCCGCCCGCACCGCATCTGCGTCGGCGTCTACGACCAGGACCTCACCGACGGGGGCCGGCTCACCCTGCGCGAGCGCATCGACCTGGACATCCCGCAGACCGCACCCCAGGTCCTCGGCAAGCGCCCCGCCCTGCTCGTGCTCAACGACGGCGACCTGACCTACGCCAAGGTCCGCTTCGACGCCGAGTCCGCCGCCACCGTCCGCGCCCACCTGTCGGGCCTGCCCGACCCGCTGACCCGCGCGGTGGTCTGGAACGCCCTGCGGGACGCGGTCCGCGACGGCGAGCTGGCGCCCGCCGCCTACCTGGAGACCGCCCGCGCCCATCTCCCGCACGAGACCGACCTCGCCCTCGTCCAAGGCGTGCTGGCCTTCACCGCGGTCCACGTCGTCGACCGGTATCTCAGGCCCGAGGACCGCCCCGCGGCCCTCGCCACCGTGTCCGCCCTGTGCCGCGACTTCATCCGGCGCACCGAGGACGGCGACAACCCCGGGCTGCGCCTGGTCGCCGTACGGCACTTCATCGCCGCCGCCGCCCACCCCGACACCATCGCCGCCTGGCTCGCCGAGGGCACCGTGCCCGGCGGGCCCGAGCTCGACCCCGAACTGCGCTGGCGCATCATGACCCGGCTCGCCGTCCTCGGCGCCGTCGACGAGAACCGGATCGCCGCCGAACTGGCCCGCGACCCCAGCGCCAGCGGCCAGGAGGGCGCCGCCCGCTGCCGGGCCGCGCTGCCCGACCCCGAGGCCAAGCGCACGGCCTGGGAGGCGATGTTCACCGGCGACGAGCTGTCCAACTACCTGTTCACGGCCACCGCCGAGGGCTTCTGGCACCCCGAACAGGCCGACCTGGTCCGCGAGTACGTGCCGCGCTACTACCAGGACGCGGTCGCCGTCGCCGCCCGGCGCGGCCCCCGCATCGCCACCGTCACCGGCCGGCAGGCCTTCCCCGCGCACGCCGTCGACGCCGAGAACCTCGCCCTCGGCCGGGCCTGCCTGGAGGCCGCCGAGGCGGTCACGGCCCTGCGCCGCCGCCTGGTCGACGAACTGGACGACCTGGAAAGGGCGTTGCGGGTCCGCGAGGCGTAGGGCCGCGGACGTACGACGACACGGGCGCGGCCGGTCCCCCATCACGATGCGGGGACCGGCCGCCGCTCCTGGGCTCGGTGCCGGAGAACCACCAGAGCCCCAGGGAGAAACCCGTGATCGTAGTCACCGGTGCCACCGGCAACGTCGGCCGCGCCCTCGTCGCACGTCTCGTCGCCGGCGGACAGCCCGTGCGGGCGCTCACCCGTGCCCCGGAGACGGCCGGCCTGCCCGACAAGGCCGAGGTCGTGCGGTTCCGGCCGGACGACCCGGCCCCGCTGCTCGCGGGGGCGACCAAGCTCTTCCTCTGCGTCCAGGGCGCCGGCGGGCGACTGCCCGCACTCCTGGACGCGGCCCGCACGGCCGGGGTGCGCCAGGTCGTCCTGCTCCCGCACCTTCGGGCAGTGGGCCGCCGACCACGCGGCCGACTTCCGCCTGTGATGTCCCTGCTTCCCCGACCGGCCCCGTCAGCCCGCGGTCAGCCGCAGTTCCGCCCGGCGCACCCCGCCCTCCCGCGGCCCCGCCCGCCGGTTCCCCACCCCGGCCGTCCCGGGCGTCTCCCCACCCAGCGTGAAGCCCAGGCGCTCCAGGAAGCACTCCCCGGAGCGCCAGCCCGGCGGCACCGACGCCGTCACCAGGGACACCCCCTCGGCATGCGCGAGCAGCGACTCGGCCAGCGCCCGCCCGAGCCCCCGGCCGCGTGCCCAGGGCGCCAGCAGGAACATCCCCACCGCGACCGCGCCGGGCAGCGGATGGTTCCGTACCGCGTCCACCAGGCCCGTGACGACCCCGTCCCGCTCCAGCACCAGCAGCACCTTGTCGGCGGGGTCGGCGCCCTCGGGCAGCCCGTAGAACAGGCTCTGCACGTCGCCCGGCCCCGACGGCAGCCCGGTCGCCGCCACGAACCAGTCCTCGCAGGCCTCGAAGAGGTCCAGCAGCGGCGCCTCGTCCGCGGGCCGCGGTTCCCGCACCAGCACCCGCTCACCGGGCACGTCGATCATCCACGCGTCAACCACGCGACCGACGTTAACCCCGGTCAGCCCCGGTCTCAACGCCCTTTCACCGCTTGCTCCGACGCGCCCGGGGCGCACCGCCCCGACAGGTTTTCCCCGCACGGCAGTACCCACTTTCGGGTTTCGATCGTTGAACTTTGAGGGCGCGCAGACCTAATCCCGTACAAACTGGAACTCCCCCCGCGGACAACCCCTTTGGACAACCCCTTTCGGCCGGCGCCCCGAGGAGATCCCATGAGCATGCCGCCTCTCGCATCCGGACCCCAGGGCCCCGACGCCCTGCGGCCTCTGCTGGACACCGTGCTCGACGCGCTGCGCGCGGGCGGCCGGGCGCGCGGCGGACCGCTGCCCGCCGGCGGACCGGAGGCGGTGGCCGAGCGGGTCGCGGACGCCGTGGGGGACGTACTCCCGGACGACGGCGACCCCGACGCCCTGCGCACCCTGGTGACCGCCCTCGCCGAGGGCGCCGCCGACCCCGCCGACCCGCTGTGCGCGGCGCATCTGCACTGCCCGCCGCTGGCCGTCGCCACCGCCGCCGACCTCGCCGCGAGCGCCCTCAACCCGTCCCTGGACTCCTGGGACCAGGCCCCGGCCGCCGCCGCCCTGGAAGCCCTGGTCACCCGGACCCTCGCGCACACCATCGGCCTCTCCGACGCGGTGGTCACCACCGGCGGCACCGAGTCCAACCAGCTCGCGCTGCTCCTCGCCCGCGAGGCTCTCGGGGGTGGCCTCCGGCTGGTCTGCGGGGCCAACGCGCACCACTCGCTGCCCCGCGCCGCCTGGCTGCTCGGCCTGCCCGACCCCGTCGTGGTCCCCGCCCCGAACGGCACCCTCGACCCGGCCGCCCTGCACGCCGCCCTCACCCACCTGCCCCGGCCGCTGCTGGTCGCCGCCACCGCCGGCACCACCGACGCCGGGCTCATCGACCCGCTCCCCGAGATCGCCGGGCTCTGCGCCGCCCACGGCGCCCGGCTGCACGTCGACGCCGCCTACGGGGGCGGCCTCGCCTTCAGCGACCGGCACCGGGACAAGCTGGCCGGCCTGGAGCGCGCCCACAGCGTCACCCTCGACCTGCACAAACTCGGCTGGCAGCCGGTCGCCGCCGGCCTCCTCGCCGTCGCCCGCCCGGGCGAGCTCGGCGTCCTCCACCACCACGCCGACTACCTCAACGCCGACGACGACACCGAGGCCGGCTATCCCGACCTGCTCGGCCGCTCCCTGCGCACCACCCGGCGCCCCGACGTCCTCAAGATCGCGGTCACCCTCAAGACCCTGGGCCGCACCGGACTCGGCGCGCTGGTCGACCAGGTGTGCGCCCGCGCGCGGGAGTTCGCCGCCCTGGTCCGCGAGCACCCCGCCTTCGAGCTCTACGACCGGCCGAACATCAGCACGGTGCTGTTCCGCCCCACCGGAGCCACCGACGACGACGTCGCCGACGTACGGCGCAGGCTGCTGCACGACGGCCGGGCGGTACTCGGCCGGGCCCGGCTCGACGGCCGGCTCTGGCTCAAGGCCACCCTCCTCAACCCCCACACCCGGCCGGACGAACTGGCCCTCCTCCTGAAACTCGTGGAAGGAACCACGCCGCAATGAGCTCGACGCCCAACCCCCCACGCCACGAGCCCGAAGCACCCCGCGACCTGGTCGGCGTCGGCATCGGACCGTTCAACCTCTCCCTCGCCGCACTCGCCCACCCGCTCGCCGAACTCGACGCCGTCTTCTACGAGCAGCGTCCGGGCTTCGACTGGCACGCCGGGCTCCTGATCGACGGCGCCACCATCCAGGTCCCGTTCCTCGCCGACCTGGTGACCCTCGCCGACCCCGCGAACCCCTGGTCGTTCCTCAACTACCTCAAGGCCCGCGACCGGCTCTTCCCCTTCTACTTCGCCGAGCGCTTCCACATCCGGCGCGCCGAGTACGACGCCTACTGCCGCTGGGTCGCCGAGAGCCTGCCCGGACTCTGCTTCTCCCACCAGGTCGACGCCGTCCGCTGGAACTCCGAACGCGACCTGTTCGAGGTCGACTTCACCCGGCTCGACGCCGAGGGCGAGGCCGAGTCGCTCGGCCGTACGTACACGAGGAACGTCGTGCTCGGGGTCGGGACCGTCCCCCATGTGCCCGACCCGCTCAGGCCCCTCGTGGAGTCCCCGGGCGTCCCGGTCGTCCACGCGGCCGACTACCTCGACCACCGCGAGGCCTTCCTCGCCGCCGAGCACGTCACCGTCGTGGGCTCCGGGCAGTCCGGCGCCGAGGTCTTCCTCGACCTGCTGCGCAACCGGCCCGCCGGCCGCGAGAAGCTGCACTGGATCGGGCGCGGCGAGGCGTTCGCGCCCATGGAGTACTCCAAGCTCGGTCTGGAGCACTTCACCCCCGACTACACCCGCTACTTCCACGCCCTCGCGGAGCCCGTCCGGGACCGGCTCGTCGCCGCCCAGTGGCAGCTGCACAAGGGCATCGACGCGGACACCATCGCCGCCATCCACGACGAGCTGTACCGCCGTACGCTGCACGGCGGGTGGCCCGAGGCCGTCCTGACCCCCGGCGTCCAGGTCCGCACCGCCGGACGCGTCGCCACCACCAAGGTCGAGCTCCACCTCGAACACGTCCAGCAGGGCACCCGCTCCCGGCTCACCACCGACGCCGTCGTCCTGGCCACCGGCTACCGCGAGCGCCCCCTCGGCCGCCTGCTCGCCGGACTCGACCCCTACCTGCGCCGGGACAACAGCGAACGCCCGCGCGTGGACGAGCGGTTCCGGCTCGTCCTCGACCCGTCGGTGACCGGAACGGCGTACGTCCAGAACGCCGAACTCCACACCCACGGCGTCGGCGCCCCGGACCTCGGCCTGGCCGCCTGGCGCAGCGCCACCATCCTCAACACCCTGACGGGCAAGGACCCCTACCCGCTGCCCGCGCGCACGGCCTTCACCAGCTTCGGCCTGGAACAGCGTGCGACGTCCGTGCCGCAGGCCCGGCAGACCAAGGTCATCACCCCGCTTGTCGACAGACCATAACCTCCTGAAACTCTGGCATCGGCTATTACCGCCAGGGGCGCGTGCGAATAGTGAATCGCGGGAGGGGGAGCAAAAAAGGCGACCAGAATATGCCTTTCCCCTCCCTCGTGCCTCTGCGCGCTGCTACCTTCGCGGTATGTCGCTGCAACGGGGGCGTCTGGTCTGGGCAATATCTCTTTTCGGGGTTCTATTCCTCGTGATCTATTTCCAGGCCGGCGATCTGTTCTTTCGATTTGTGATCGATTTATTGGCTCTGGCGGCCGCCGGGTTCACCTTTCTGGGGATACGCACGGGGACGAGCGGAACGACCGTGGTTCCCGCACCGGCTCCGAATCCGAATCCGGCACCGACTCCGAATCCGGTGCCGTGGCCAGTCCCGACACCCACGCCCGCGCCTCGGCCCGAGCCGCTCGTGGTGGACGAGGAACCGTCACCCACCACATGCGTTCAGCGGAGTCCGGCCACCGGGCACGTGCCACGCTTCGGAGCGGGCTCGAAGGCACAGCGGCTGCCCTGGCTGCTGCCGACCCGGCCGGGCACGCCCGGCGTCGCGGCCGACGAGGCACACCTCGGCGACCTCGCCGTACGGGCTGCCTCGCTGGTCGGTCCGGGGCACCGCTGCGAAGAACCGGCGACGGCGCGTCAGGACGCCTACCGCATCGCACGGGACACCAGGGGCGACCACCTGCTGCTGGCCCTCGCCGACGGGGTCTCCAGCAGCGCCCACGCGGAACTCGGGGCGGCGGTGGCGGCCGGCACGGCCGTCAACCTCCTCAGGCGCAGACTCGACGAACCCGGCGGCGCGGCACGGCTGCGGGCCACCGAGCTCTTCGAGGAGACCGCGACGGCGATGCGGCACGAGGCGGGACGGCGTGGCCTGGCCCCCTCGGACGTCTGCGCGGTCCTGCTCACCGCGGTGATCCCCACCCGGCCGCTGACCGCGTCCGGCGAGCGCACCCTGTGGGCGGCCTGGCTCGGGGACGCCTCCCTGTGGCAGCTCGCCGGGGACCGCTGGCACTACACCGCGGGCGACCGCAAGGGCGATGCGGGCGGCTACGACTCCAACGCGGTCGCCCACACCCTGCCCGGCGACCCGCTCGCGGTGCGCGAGACCCGGCTCGCCGTACGCCCCGGCGACGTGGTCTCGCTGGTGTCCGACGGCGTCGGCGACGGCCTCGCCACCCTCGGGGAACTCAACTCCTACCTGGCGGACCGCTGGCGGCGGCCGCTGCCCGTCGCCTCGTATCTGAACGACATCGGCTTCGACGCCGAACGCTTCCTGGACGACCGTACGGCCATCACCGTCTGGGTCGATCCCGTGGCCCGCGCCCGGCCGTCCGGGGCCGGGGAGGGGCGGTCGTCGTGACGACGCGTCCGTGGGCGCGGGCGATTCCTCCGGTGACGCCGCTGACCGCGCTCGGCACACTCGGCGAACAGATCGCCACGGACAACGGCCAGAGTTCCGAGGTGACCCGCCTGACCGGAGCCGAGACCGGCCCGGACCTGCTGTTCAAGCGGTACAAGACACCGCTGGCCGACACGGACGCACACCGTCTGGACCGGCTCGTCGCCTTCGGCCGCTCGGACACCGGGGCCGGACGTCCCGCCCGGGAGGTGCTGCTCGCCCGCACCTCATGGCCCGTCGCCCGGGTCACCGGCCGTGCCGACGCGACCATCGGCTGCCTCATCCCGCTGGCGCCGGACGCCTTTCGCTCCCCGAGCGGAGGGTTCCGGGAGATCGACACCCTCGCCCTTCCCGACCTGCGGCTGGCCCGCAACGGCACCCCGCCCACAGCGGAGCAACGGCTCACCGCCTGCCGCTCGCTGGTCGGGATCGCCGCCGCGCTGGAGCAGCGTCGATTCGTCTACTCCGACTGGAACTACGCCAACGCCTTCTGGAGCCCGACCGACCACTCCGTCCACCTCATCGACATCGACGGGTGTGGGGAGGAGACCGCCCCCGACATCCACCAGCCGGGGTGGGAGGACCACCTGGCCCGGCCGGAGGCCGCCGCCGATCTGTGCACCGACCGCTACCGGGTCGCGCTGCTGACCGCCCGCTGCCTGACCGGTGTCCGCAGCCTCCCCGCACTCCTGCACACGCTTGCCGATCCGTCCGCCGGTCTCCCCCGCGACGCGGCGGAGCTGCTGCTCGACATGGTCTGGGCCGCGGACCGTGCGGCCAGGCCCCGGAGCTCGGCACTGCTCGCCGCCCTGTCGGGCGGGCCCCTGGTCCGGTTCCCCGTCGCCCGCGCCCCGCTGCCGCCCCGGCCGTCCGTCACCCGCAGCGTGACGGCACAACCTCTGCAATCGGTCATCACCAGGCCTCCCGACCGGACCACGCCGACCCACCCGACCACGCCGGCCCATCCGACCACGTCGACCGGCCGGCCCGTGCCGCCCCGGCCCACGCGGCGGCCCCGGCAGCCCCAGGACGACCGGACCGGGGCGTGGATCGGCCTGGCCGTGCTCTTCACGGTCGTGGTGGCCGCGCTCGTCGTCCTCGCGCTCCGCTGAAAGGGAGCCGGGGCACGGGCGGGCACGCCACATGAATTCGAACAAAGAAGAGGAACGCACATGAACATCCCTGACGACGCGGCGCCGGGCCGTGACGCCACCGTCTACCACCTACTGCAGAAATGCCTGCCGACGTATCTGGTGATCGACGCGTCGAGTTCGATGCGGCCGCACCAGAACACGCTCAACCAGACCCTCGCTCAACTCCACGCGAAGATATCCGAAAGTCCGCGCGTATCGGAATTCGCACACATGTCCCTCATCGCGTTTTCCACGGAGGCACATCTGATCATCGAGATGACCGACCTGGACCGCATCGAGGCGATGCCGGAAGTCGTGTGCAACGGCCTGACGAATTACTCCGCGGCATTCGATCTCGTCCGCAGCCGCATCGAGACGGACGTCGACGACCTCCGCGGCATGGGCATGGCCGTGCTGCGCCCCGTGATGTTCCTCCTGACCGACGGCGCCCCGACCGACGAGGGCTGGCACGACGCGTTCCGGCGGCTGGTGGACCGCTCCTGGCCCCGCTATCCGCACGTCATCACCTACGGCTTCGGTGCCGCCAACCCGGACGTGCTGGGCAGGGTGGCCACGAAGGCAGCCTTCCTCGCCGACGCCGGCGTCGACCAGGACCGGGCACTGCTGGCGGCGCTGGGCAGTCTTCTCAACTCCCTGGTCGCCTCCTCACGAGCCGGCGAGATGCAGATTCCCCGCTCCGCCCCCGGCTTCACCGAGCAACCGGTGAGCGCGGAGTACCTGACCGTGTCGGCGGAGTACATGGACTGATGGCCGTGTCCCCGCCGACGCACCGGGAGCCGGACCGCGCGCGCCCCCGGCTCCTGCTCACCGCCACCGTGCTGGTGGCGGCCGCCGCCCTGCTGCGTGTGATGTCCCCGGAGAGCGGGACCGACGCGGGATCCGGCCCGGCACCGGCACCCTCGCGACTCACGCCCCACACCACGTGCGCGCAGCCGTCCACACCCGGCGCGTCCGGCTCGCGGCCCGCCTCCCGGTGGCCCCACCACCCCACGCCGCCGGTGTACTTCCGGCCGGAAAGCTGCGCCTCCGCCCAGAACCCTCCCACCGCGAGTTCCCGCCCGCCGGGCGGAGAAAGACGGCCATGACCCCTCAGAGCCTCCGGTGCCCGCGCTGCGGAGCCGCCAACGACCGCAACTACACCGCCTGCGCCCAGTGCGGCAGCGTCCGCGTCTTCAATCCGCTGGACGCGGGCAAGCCGTCCACCGGCGCACCGCCCGCCGCATCACCCCGGCACGCCCAGCCGCGCCACTACAGCCCGCCCCCGCCCGTCTCCTACCCGGCCCTCTCCACCGTCCCCACGCCGGCCCCGCCCCCGCCCCCGCAGCAGCTTCCGGCGGCCTCCGCTCCTCGCTTCGCGCGCGACATCACCCGGTACCTGTGCGCCGCCGTGCACACCGACACAGCGTTCGCCCGGCATGCCGTCGAGCAGATCCTCGGGGAACCGCGTCGCGCCGTCGCGTCCTCGCCCGGTGTCGACCTCGGCTGCGTACTGCGGCACGCCCTCGCCGCCCGGCGCCGTCAGGTACGACGGGACGTCCTGCTCGCCCTGCTGTTCCTCGTCGTCCTCGTCACGCTTCCGATCACCTTCGGTACGACCCTGATCCTGGGTCTGCTGGCGGCCTGGATCATCGTCGCCGTCGAATCGCTCACCGTGCACTACGGCGTGGTCGCCGCACGTCTCAAACGGGAGAACTTCTCCCCGGACCAGGCCCCCGAGCCGTTCAGCTCCGAGAACCGACGGCGCATCGAGGCCATCGAGAAACGAGACCGGGGCAACGTCGTCGTCCACTCTCCGTACGCGCCCTTCGTCGGCTACGGACAGCCCATGAGCACCTGGTCGTTCGTACTCGACACGGCACGGCCCCAGGAGGGCAGGCAGGTCGTGCCGTTCACCGTCCACGAACTCGACGAACACCTCGCCAGGCGGGTCGGCGACCTGAAGCTGCCCGGTGTCCATGTCGAGGACCTGCTGCTCGTCAACGGCGCGGACCTGCTCTACGGGGTGGACGACCGCACCCGGGCCGAACTGCTGCCCGACACCGCGGGGCCGCCCAGGGAGAAGGTCTCACCCGAGTTGCTGCGCGCGCTGCGCGAGAACGGCCAGGGGCGCGCCCGTCCCTATCTGGCCATCCGGGTCACGGGCTGGAGCGGCGAACTGGCCGCCACCCTCTTCGTGCGCTGCGCCCTGCTGACCGACCGCTCGATGCTCTTCGTCGAGGGCAGCAGTTCCCTGCTCACCCCTGTCCAGGAGCGGTACCGCATCGCGGACCGGCTCCTCGGATCCCCCACCTTCCGTCAGTGGTGGGCTCTGGTGACCGCCGCGGGCGTCCGCGCGCCGAGGCTGCTGGTCGGGGCGCCCTTCTCGGTGGTCGCCGGCCTGTGCTCACCCATGATCGAGGCCCGCAAGCAGCGCAGGCAGGCCCGGGAGATACGGCACCGCTCCTTCAACTACGGAGCCTCCTTCAGCATCAGGGACGCCGCCGGCGACCAGCGATACCACCGCTACTTCCAGGAACTGGACCGGGAGCTGTACGCCAAGACGGTCGAACACCGCGTGCTGGACGCGCTGGTGGAGTTCATGGAGGACCACAACATAGACACCGGCGAACTGGTCCAGCGCCAGACCACCATCAACAACACCGGCCTGTACGTCGGCGGGAACGCGACGCTCAACGGCTCCGCCGTGGGCGTCGGCGGCGGCCTCGCCGCGATCTTCCGACGCGGTGAGACGGCCGGCGGCGCGGGCGCGCCGCCGGCCGTTGCCGCCCCGGCCGTCAACCGAGGGAAGTGACGCCATGCCTGACAACGGCACCGGGGACAACAGCGGTATCCATGTGGGCGGAGACCTGCGCATGGACGGCAGCGCCGTCGCCGTCAACCACTCCACGGCGAGCGTCGGCGTCCCGGCCGGGGCCGACCGGGACGCGGCCATGGCCGAACTGCGGGCCACGGTGCGTCTGCTGCTCGACCGGCTCCGCAGTGACCAGGACCGCTACGAGGACGGAGACCAACTGGTGGCGGCCGCCGAACAGGTGGACGCGGAGCTCGGCCGCGAGCAGCCGCGGCGGGCCACCCTGTTGCGCTGGCTGGGCTTCATCGCCCCCGCCGTCCAGGCCACGGCCGCGATGGCGGGAGACGTCGAGGCGATCCAGAACACCGTGACCAACCTCCTGTGACAGGCGCCGCTCAGAACACCGGCGTGCCGTCGCGAGTCAGCTTCCAGTCCACCGACGCGAAGTCCTTCGGGTCCAGGACGCCCTTGGCGGTCACCCACTCCGCGATCCGGGTGCGGATCTCCGTCGACTCCGACCACAGCTCCTTGGCCGAGGCGACGTGGGGGAACGCGCCGCCGCCGTTGGCGCGGTAGTTGTTCACCGCGAGCACGAACTGCTCGGCGTCGTCCAGGGCGGCGCCGTCGTAGGTCAGGTTCTTGATCCGTGAACCGGCCGCCTGCGCGACGTCGATCTCGTACCGCAGGCCCGAGACGTAGTCGTAGTTGTAGTCCGGGCGGCCGTTCGCGTTGGTCAGCTTCTCCACGTCGACGGTCACGTCCGCCGCCGTCCGGACGTAGTACTCCGCCGAGTACTCCAGGTACGCCCGGATCTGCGCGCCCGTCATCAGCTTGGCGACCAGCGTGTTGTCGTACACGTACAGGCCCGACAGGTCCCGGATGGTCACCTTGCCGGCCGGGATCTCGGAGGTCCGCGAGAACGGCGAGGCCTGCGCGATCACCGGTAGTGCCGCGTACTCCGTGCCCGCCAGGGCCGCCTTGACCACGTCCTCCTGGACCTTGGTGATCAGGTCGATGATCGGGGCGTCCCGGTAGCGGGCCTCGACCGTGGTGAGGGTCTCGGTCGCGGTGCCGACGACCTGGTTGACGTACGCCACGACCTTGGCGTGCTCGTCCTTCAGGAGCCGGGTGATCCTCGGGTCGTCGGCGACCGTGTTGGAGTTCAGCAGCGAGGCCGCGACCGACTCCACCTCCCACCCGCCCTTGCCGAACACCAGCTCGATGTCGAAGAGGGAGAGGCGCTCGGCGTAGCACAGCGGCTCGGAGAGGACGACCGCCTTGCCGGTGGCCTCGTTGACGACCTTCAGCTCCGGGATCTCCACGTGCGCGTGGCCGACCAGGATCGCGTCGATGCCCGGCACCTGCCGGGCGACGTTGGCGGCGGCGTTCTCGACGTACGGCACCTGGTCGCCGTAGGAGGAGGTGCCCGAGGAGCCGGAGTGGGCCGAGACCACGACCACGTCCGCGCCCATCGCCTTCAGCTTCGGCACCCACTTCGCGGCCTGCTCCTCCAGGCCCGGGAAGGCGAGCTTGCCCTGGACGTAGGCCTTGTCCCAGATCGCGATGCCCGGGTTGGTCAGGCCGAGGACGGCGACCTTGACCGGCGGGGCGCCCGGGACGTGGAACTTCTTGATGAAGTAGGGCGGGAAGGCCGGCCTCAGGGTCTTCGCGTCGACCGCGTTGGCGCCGAGCAGCGGGAAGTCCAGCTGGTCCTCGAACCTGCGCAGCGTCTCGATGCCGTAGTTGAACTCGTGGTTGCCGAGCGCGGCCGCGTCGTACCCGATCGCGTTCATGGCCTGCGCCATCGGATGCACCGGGCCGCCCTTGGCGGTGATCGGGTCGACCTTGGCGTAGTAGTACGTCAGCGGGGTGCCCTGGATGGTGTCACCGGCGTCCAGGAGCAGGGTGTTGCGGCGGCCCTTCGCCTTGCGCACCTGGTCGACCAGGGTCGAGATGCGCGCCAGGCCCATCGCGTTGCCGGCCTTGTCGGAGTACTCCGCGTCCTTGAAGTAGTCCCAGTTGAACACGTGCCCGTGCAGGTCGGTGGTGCCCATGACGGTGAGGGAGTACCGCCTGGGGCGCCGGGCGGGTTTGACCGACGCCTGTGCCGGGGCTGCCGCCGCGCCGGCGATCGCCACGCCCGCTCCGGTCGCGGCGGACTTCTCCAGGAACTTCCGACGGTTCAAGGGCATCTTTTGGTCTCCTCGTGATTCGGTCAACGACGCGCGTAGATTCTGTCCTGGACATGGCTGACGGCAACAGGTCCGGGAGGTTGCGATCTGGTGACCTGGACCGTGAACTCCGGTGCGCCCGAGCGGGGATGGCGTGCGGGATCTCGAACTGCCGCAATTGCGCGGGGCGGCTCAGGTCGATGCGCACTTCACGATGGCGCGTTCAACAAATGCGAGATGCTCATAGGAGCGGACTGGCGCACAATTCAACACTTGTCAATAGGCCTTCACGCAAAGGTTGTTGGGTCGTCATGTACGACCAATTCTCTACCCGCCGGTAAGGCCTAGGCTCGAAGCATGCGCCGAGCAAAGATCGTTTGTACTCTGGGGCCCGCCACCGACTCGTACGACCAGATCAAGGCCCTGGTCGAGGCCGGAATGGACGTCGCCCGCTTCAACCTCAGCCACGGCAGCTACGCCGAGCACGAGGAGCGCTACCAGCGTGTCCGCAAGGCCTCCGACGAGACCGGTCGCAGCGTCGGGATGCTCGCGGACCTTCAAGGTCCGAAGATCCGGCTCGGCCGCTTCACCGAAGGCCCCGTACTCCTCGAACGCGGTGACACCTTCGTCATCACGGTGGAGGAGGGCGCCGAGGGCGACCGGCACCAGTGCGGGACGACGTACACGGGTCTGGCGGGTGACGTCACCCCCGGTGAGCGCGTCCTCGTCGACGACGGCAAGGTCTGCCTGGAGGTCACCCACGTCGACGGCCCCCGGGTGCACACCACGGTGGTCGAGGGCGGCATGGTCTCCGACCACAAGGGCCTCAACCTCCCCGGTGTCGCCGTCTCCGTCCCGGCCCTGTCCGAGAAGGACGAGGCCGACCTGCGGTGGGCGCTGCGCACCGGCTTCGACGTGATCGCCCTGTCCTTCGTCCGCAGCGGCCGGGACATCGAGGACGTCCACCGCATCATGGCCGAGGAGGGCCGCCGCCTCCCCGTGATCGCCAAGGTCGAGAAGCCGCAGGCCGTCGAGAACATCGACTCCATCGTGGCCGCCTTCGACGGCATCATGGTCGCCCGCGGCGACCTGGGCGTCGAGATGCCGCTGGAGCAGGTGCCGATCGTCCAGAAGCGCGCCGTCAAGCTGGCCAAGCGCAACGCCAAGCCGGTCATCGTCGCCACCCAGATGCTCGACTCGATGATCGAGAACTCGCGCCCCACCCGCGCCGAGGCCTCCGACGTCGCCAACGCGGTCATCGACGGCACGGACGCGGTGATGCTCTCCGGCGAGACCAGCGTGGGCAAGTACCCGATCGAGACCGTGCGCACCATGGCGAAGATCGTCGAGGCGGCCGAGGAGGACATCCTCGCCAAGGGCCTGCCGCCGCTGACCGAGAGCAACAAGCCCCGTACCCAGGGCGGCGCGGTCGCCCGGGCCGCCGCCGAGATGGGCGACTTCCTGGGCGCGAAGTTCCTGGTCGCGTTCACCCAGTCGGGAGACACCGTCCGCCGGCTCTCCCGCTACCGCTCGCCGATCCCGCTGCTCGCCTTCACCCCGGAACCGGCCACCCGCTCCCAGCTCAACCTCACCTGGGGTGTCGAGACCTTCCTCGGCCCGCACGTCGACTCGACGGACAAGATGGTCGACCAGGTCGACGAGCTGCTGCTGAAGTACGGACGCTGCCAGAAGGGCGACGTCGTCGTCATCACGGCGGGCTCCCCGCCCGGCGTCTCCGGCTCCACCAACATGGTCCGGGTGCACCACATCGGCGAGGACGACAGCCCCAAGTAACGCGCGAAGGGCCTCTCCGCAGTGCGGAGAGGCCCTTCGGCCACGCAATAACGCGACCTTGGAATCCAAGGAAAAGTGCCCCGGGTCGGACTCGAACCGACACTGTACGGGTTTTGAATCCGTTGCCTGCTGCCAATTGGGCTACCGGGGCTCGAAGAATCAAAGGTGATCCCCGACCCTCCGCGCGTCCACCATACCGTAGCTAGGTAGGCTCTTGTCAGCAGTACCCCTGCCCTGAACGAGGAGCCCCCGTGACCGCCGCCGAGTCGCCCCAGCCAGTCGACGCACCCGACGACAAGTCGCATGTGCCTCCGCTGACGACCCGTGTCGTCATCGCCGAGGACGAGGCCCTGATCCGGCTCGACCTGAAGGAGATGCTGGAGGAGGAGGGGTACACGGTCGTCGGTGAGGCCGGCGACGGCGAGCAGGCCGTCGAGCTGGCCCGCGAGCACCGCCCCGACCTGGTCATCCTCGACGTCAAGATGCCCAAGCTGGACGGCATCTCGGCGGCCGAGAAGATCGCCGAGGAGTCCATCGCCCCGGTCCTGATGCTCACCGCCTTCTCGCAGCGCGACCTCGTCGAGCGGGCGCGGGACGCCGGCGCGATGGCATACCTGGTCAAGCCGTTCAGCAAGAGCGACGTCGTCCCGGCGATCGAGATGGCCGTCTCCCGCTTCAACGAGCTGCGGCAGCTGGAGCAGGAGGTCGCCGACCTCACCCTGCGCCTGGAGACCCGCAAGCTCGTCGACCGCGCGAAGTCCGTCCTCCAGACCGAGTACGGCCTGACCGAGCCGGCCGCGTTCCGCTGGATCCAGAAGACGTCGATGGACCGCCGCATGTCGATGCAGCAGGTCGCGGAGGCGGTCATCGCGGACAGCGAGGAGAAGAAGTCCAGCAAGGGCTGACCCGCACACACATACGACAAGGCCCGTGCTCCGGAGAAGGGAGCACGGGCCTTTGTAGCGCCGCTCGGGGGTAGCGCCCCTTCAGGGACGCTGGGGGTACCCCGGCCGAAGGCTGGGGGAGGAACTGCGCGACCAGCCGTCCACCGGCCCGCAGGCGACGGACTACCTAGTCCTCACCCAAGTAGGCCTTCCTGACGGACTCGTCATGGAGCAGATCCTGCCCGCTCCCCGACAGCACGATGTTGCCGACCTCCATCACATGCCCCTGGTCGGCCAGCGACAACGCCGCCTGCGCGTTCTGCTCGACCAGCAGGATCGTCGTCCCCTCGGACTTGAGCTCGACGATCGTCGCCATGATCTTCTGCATCATGATCGGCGACAGCCCCATCGACGGCTCGTCCAGCATCAGCAGCTTCGGCTGGGACATCAGCGCGCGCCCCATCGCCAGCATCTGCTGCTCACCACCCGAGAGGGTGCCCGCGGCCTGCTTGCGCCGCTCGCCCAGGATCGGGAAGAGGTCGTAGGCCCGCTGGATGTCATTCTCGATGCCCGCCTTGTCCTTGCGGAGGAAGGCGCCGAGCTGAAGGTTCTCGGTGATGGTCAGGCGCGGGAAGATGTGCCGGCCCTCGGGGGAGTGGGCGAGCCCGAGTGCGACGATCTTGTGCGCCGGAACTCCGCTGAGCGGCTTGCCGTCGAACAGGACCTTCCCCGAGGCCGGCTTGAGCAGCCCCGACAGGGTCCGCAGGGTCGTCGTCTTGCCGGCCCCGTTGGTGCCGATGAGGGTCACGACCTGACCGGCCTCGACACTGAACGAGATGCCCTTGACGGCCTCGATCTTGCCGTAGGCGACCCTGAGGTCCTCGACCTCCAGCAGTGCGGTCACTGGGCCTCTCCCTTGGTGGTGCTGTCCGCCTCGGTGCTCTCCGCGTCGGCGGTCGGGGCCGCGTCGGAGACCGGGGCCGCGTCGGCGGTCTCCGCCGCCTCCGCGGCGGCCTCCGCGGCCTCGACCTCGGCGGCCTCCGCCGCACCGGGATCGCCCTCGAAGGGCTCGCCCAGATACGCGGCGACGACGCGCTCGTCCGCCTGTACGACGTCGGACGTGCCCTCGACGAGCTTCTCGCCCTGGACGAGGACGGCGACCCGGTCGCACAGGTTGAAGATGAAGCGCATGTCGTGCTCGATGACGAGGACGGCGATGCCCTTGTCCCGGATGGCGAAGACCAGTTCCTCGGTGGCCCGGGTCTCCTGCGGGTTCATGCCGGCCGTCGGCTCGTCGAGCAGCAGCAGGCCCGGCTCGCTGGCCAGCGCGCGGGCGATCTCCAGCTTGCGCTGCTCGCCGTAGGGCAGGTTGCGCGCGAGGTGGTCGCGCTTGGCGGCGAGGCCGATGAACTCCAGGAGTTCCATGGCCTTCGCCTCGGACTCCTTCTCGGCCTTGCGGAAGCCGGGACCGCGCAGCAGCGCGGACCACAGGCCCTCCTTGGTCCGCGTGTGGCGGCCCACGAGGACGTTCTCCAGGACGGTCATGTTGGCGAAGAGCCGGATGTTCTGGAACGTGCGCGCGATGCCCGCCTGCGTCACGAGGTGCGGCTTGGGCGGCAGCACCTTGCCCTGGTAGGAGACCGTGCCCTCGGTGGGCACGTACAGGCCGGTGAGGCAGTTGAAGAAGGTGGTCTTGCCGGCGCCGTTCGGGCCGATCAGGCCGACGATCTCGCCACTGTTGACCGTGAAGTCCACGGACCGGACGGCGGTCAGGCCGCCGAAGCGCATCGTGACGTCACGGGCTTCGAGTACAGGTGTCGTCATGGTTGCTTACGCCCCTGCCTTGGTGACGGCCGGATCGTCGCTCAGCGTCGCCTGTGCCGGCACGTCGAGCTGGCCGGTCTCGTGGAACTCCAGCTGGCGGCGGCGGTTGGCGATGATGCCCTCCGGCCGGAACCGCATCAGCACGATCAGCGCGATGCCGAAGGCGAACAGCTCGTAGTTCTGGAGGAACTGGAGCTTCTCCGGGACCAGGTAGAGCACGCTCGCGCCGAGCAGCGGACCGCTGACGGTGCCCATGCCGCCGAGGACGACGGCGGCCAGCAGGAAGGCCGAGTTGGGCGGGGCGGCGCCGGCGAACTGGTACGGCTGCGGGTTCACGCTGTAGTTGACGTGCGCCATCACGGTGCCGGCGAGGCCGGCGAGGGAGGCGCCGAGGGCGAAGGCGATCAGCTTGACGCGGAAGCCGTTGATGCCCATGGCGGTGGCGGCGGTCTCGTCCTCGCGGATGGCGATCCAGGAGCGGCCGATACGGGAGTCGGCGGCGCGGGTGAAGACGAGCACGACGATCGCCGTGACGATGAGCATCAGGAACAGGTAGTTGGCGAACCGGCCCAGGCTCTGCCCGAAGACGGTGTGCGAATCGCCCAGGTTGAACCCGAAGATGTTCAGGTCCGGGATCTGGGTGATGCCGTTGGGGCCCCGGGTGATGTTCGGTCCGGAGGTGCCGTCGAGGTTGTTGACGGTGATGCGGAAGATCTCACCGAAGCCGAGGGTGACGATGGCCAGGTAGTCGCCGCGCAGCCGCAGGGTCGGCGCGCCGATCAGCACGCCGAAGATCAGCGAGGCGGCCATGCCGGTGAGGGCGGCGGCCCAGAACGGGAAGTGCACACCGGAGAACCGGGAGTACTCCGAGCCGGAGACCAGGGCGGCCGCGTAGGCGCCGACACCGAGGAACGCGACGTAACCGAGGTCGAGCAGACCGGTGAGGCCGACCACGATGTTCAGGCCGAGCGCGACGGTGGCGAAGATCAGGATGTTCACGCCGACGTTGGCGTTGTGGTCGTCGCTCTGGGTGAAGGGGAAGATCACGGCGGCGACGAAGGCGAGCGTCGAGGCGAACCCCTTGTGGTGCGCCGCGGTGGCCGCGAAGCGGTCGACGAGGCCGGTGTGCATCAGGCCCCAGGCGGCGAAGACGAGCAGCAGCAGGTAGCCGATGAAGGTCTCGCTCGCGTCGTTGTCGATGCCGATGCCGTAGGTGAAGGCCACCAGGGCGAGCGCGACGCCGACCGTGATGATGATGCGCTCGGTGAGCGGTGACGCCTTGCCGGGAGCGGGCAGCTGAGGCTTGGTCAGGTAGCCGCGGATGCCGGTGCCCGGGGCCGGGTGGGGCAACGCGAGGGCGCCGACGACGGGCAGCGCGGAGGCCACCATCGCCACGTAGGCGCCGGGGTCGAGGTTGACCAGGCCGCCGAGGTCGACGGTGATGGCGATGCCGGTGAACCAGCAGACGGCGAACGCCGACAGGGCCGTCAGGAAGACCGGGGAGGTGCTGTTCGCCGGGTTCAGCCAGCGCAGCCACTTCACGTCCCACAGGGTGAGCCCGAACAGCAGGGTGAGGGCGCCGCCCACGAGGGCGAGGATCTGAAGGCCGGCCGGGTAGCCGTAGACGGTCAGGTCGCCAGGGAAGTCGGACGTCCAGGTCCAGCTGAGGAAGGCGCTGGCGATGGTGCCCACGGCGCCCACGACGACGAGCAGCCGGGCGACGGACAGCGGCAGCGGGACGGGCCCGCGCTCCGCCGCGGCCGGGGCGTTGGTGGTGGTGTCGGTCATGCTGCTCACGCCCTGTCCGCGACGCGTTCGCCGAGCAGACCCTGTGGTCTGAAGAGGAGCACGAGGATCAGCAGGACGAAGGCCCACACGGAGGCCCAGCCGCCACCGCCGAGCTGCTGCATGCCGGGGACGTTGGAGATGTAGGCGGTCGCCATGGCCTCGGCGATACCGAGGACGAGGCCGCCGAGCATGGCGCCGTAGATGTTGCCGATGCCGCCGAGGACGGCCGCGGTGAACGCCTTCAGACCGGCGATGAAGCCCATGTCGTAGGAGACGGAGCCGTACTTGAGGCCGTAGGAGACACCGGCGACGGCCGCGAAGAAGCCGCCGATCGCGAAGGCGATGACGATGATGCGGTTGGTGTCGATGCCCATCAGCTGGGCGGTGTCCGGGTCCTGGGCGGTGGCCTGCATGGCGCGGCCGGTGCGGGAGAGCCGGACGAACAGGGCGAGGATCGCCATGCACAGCGGCGCGGCGATGATCAGGAAGATGTCACCGCTCTGCACGGTCACGGAGCCGATGTGCACCGGGCCGAACGGCAGTTGCGGGAAGACCCGGGCGGTCTTGGCGTCGCCGTCGACGTGGTACCAGTTGAAGACCGCCTGCTGGAGCGCGAGCGACAGCCCGATCGCGGTGATCAGCGGGGCGAGGCGTGGTGCGCCGCGCAGCGGACGGTAGGCGAAGCGTTCGGCGCCGACGGCGATGAGGACGGAGGCCAGGGCGCCGCCGATGAGCATCGCCGGCAGGGCTACCCACATGGATATGCCGTCCGGCAGGAGAAGGTAGACCGTGAGGGCGCCGAAGCCTCCGGTCATGAAGATCTCGCCATGGGCGAAGTTGATGAGCTGGACGATGCCGTACACCATCGTGTAGCCGATGGCGATCAGACCGTACATCGAGCCGAGGAACAGCCCGTTGGCCAGCTGCTGCGGCAGGGTGTTCACCGCATGGCCTCCATGTGGTGGGGAGAGTCAGGGGGGCGGTAGAGGTCGGGCCGCGCGGTGACGGTTGGTCTGCGCCGCGCGGCCCTGGTGGTGCGATGTGTTGTGGCTGGTTACTTCGGGGTGGCCACGCCGCTCTGGACGGACTTCCACGCACCGCTGACGACCTTGTAGACGGTCAGCTGCTTGTTCGTGGTGTCGCCGTACTGGTCGAACGCGATCTTGCCGGAGATGCCGTCGAAGGAGGTGCTCTGGACGGCGCTGACGATCTGGGAGCGGGCGTCGTCCGGGATCTTGCCGTCCTTCACGACGGTGCCGACGGCCTTGATGATCGCGGTGGTGGCGTCGTAGGAGTACGAGCCGTAGGTGCCGTAGTCACCGGGGTACTTCTTCGCCTTGTAGGTGGCCACGAAGTCCTTGGCGGCGGGCAGGGTGTCGACCGGGACACCGATCGACGTCACCAGGTCGCCCTCGGACGCCTTGCCGGCGGTCTTGATGTAGGTCGGGGTGAACATGCCGTCGCCGCCGAACAGCGGGATGTTGGCGCCCGCGTCCTTGAGCTGCTTGGTCAGCACCTCGGACTCGTCGTACTGGCCGCCGTAGTAGAGGATGTCGGCGCCCGAGCTCTTGATCTTCGTGACCAGGGTCGAGAAGTCGCGGTCACCGGTGTTGACGTGGTCGGTGCCGATGACCTTGCCGCCCTGCTTGGCGAACTGCTCCGAGAAGATCTTCGACAGACCCGCGCCGTAGGTCTGCTTGTCGTCGACGACGAAGGCCTTCTTCTTCTTGGCGACGTTGAAGGCGTAGTCCGCCGCGTAGGCGCCCTGGAGGGCGTCGGTGGTCGCGGTGCGGAAGTACGTCTTGAACGGGCGGGACGGGCTGGTCTGCCAGTTCTTGCCCATGGTGAGCTCGGGGTTGGTGTTGGACGGGGAGATCTCCACCAGGTTGGCGGTGGCGAAGACCTGCTGCATCTGCGTGGCCACACCGGAGTTGAGGGGGCCGACGACGCCGAGCACGGTCTTGTCGGAGACGAGCTGGGTGGCGTTCTGCTGGCCGGTGGCCGGAACCGCCTTGTCGTCCAGCGCCTTGATCTTGAAGGTGACGCCCGGGACGGTCTTGTTCTTGTTGGCGTCGTCGACGGCGATCTGGGCGCCGTACTGGATGCCGAGACCCGTGGCGGAGTTCGCGCCCGTCAGCGGGGCGTCGACGCCGATCGTGACCGTCACGTTGCCGCTGTCGCCGCTCTTGCTGTTGTCGTCGCGGGAGCCGCAGGCGGTGAGTGTCAGGGCTCCGGTGGTCAGAACGGAGGTAAGAATCACCAGAGAACGCTGTCGCACAATCGATCCTTTCCGTGGGCAGTGCGCCCCCTTGCAGGGAACGACGAGTGCCGCGCCGGTACCGAACTCCCCATGGAGCGGTGACTGGCCGTGACTCTAAGCGCGGGCGAGGAACGTGGAGGAGTGCTTGACCAAGGCTGTGACGCTCTTGTTATGACACGAGGTAATGCAGAGCGGTACAGCGTGGGGGGAAAGCAGGAATTGAGCCCGATTCGCCCCGTCCGCATTCTGAGAACCCGCAGGACCCGGCGTGATTGGATCAGGCGTCTCGGCGGTTTTGGACATGACGTGCGACCGTTGCTGTGGGCGACTTTCGGGGCGGGTGGGCGATGCGACGCACCCCGGGAACTGGGGTGAAACAGCGAATGAGGATTACACGCGTATTACGTAGAGTTACGCGGAGGAAAGAAAGTCAAGCCTTCGGAACTTTTTCGCATTTCTCGGTAGGGCGGGCGGGGGTGCTGCGGGGCGGGCGGGGTGCTGCCCGCCGATCTCTTACCGGGTGCTGACCTCGGCACGCTGCGCCGAGGCCCTTCGCCCCGCCGGGGTGCCGGTCAGGCGCCGGTGTCCCGGAGGTGGACCTCGTCGCCCGGGCGCACGTCACGCAGCAGGCAGGTCAGCCGCGCGCTGCACACCCGTCGGCCCTCCTCGTCGCTGATCACGATCTCGTAGGTCGCCGTCGAACGCCCCCGGTGGACGGGCGTTGCCACGCCGGTGACCAGGCCGGAGCGGGCCCCGCGGTGATGCGTGCAGTTCAGGTCGACACCGACCGCGATCTTCGAACTGCCGCCGTGCAGCATCGAACCGACCGAGCCCAGGGTCTCCGCCAGCACCGCGCTGGCGCCGCCGTGGAGCAGCCCGTACGGCTGGGTGTTGCCCTCCACCGGCATGGTGCCGACGACCCGCTCCGCCGACGCCTCCACGATCTGCACGCCCATGCGGTTGCCGAGGTGACCCGCCGAGAACAGGGCCCGCAGGTCGACGCCGAGCGCGGCGTACTCGTCGATGACCTCCTGCGGGAACTTCACGTGCTGCTGCTCGCCCATGGGCCGGCTCCGTTCGTCGTGCGGCTGTCTCTCTCGCCTGAGCAAACGCTCAGTAGGTCGCCGATTCTTCCAGACACACCGAACGGGCGCTCAGACGGCGGCCGTCGGCTGCGGCACACCGGCCTCCAGGCGGATCACCACGGACTTGCTGGCCGGGGTGTTGCTGGTGTCCGCGGTCGCGTCGAGCGGCACCAGCACGTTGGTCTCCGGGTAGTACGCGGCCGCGCAGCCCCGGGAGGTCGGGTAGTACACCACCCGGAAGCCCGGCGCCCGGCGCTCCACACCGTCCTTCCACTCACCGACCAGGTCCACGTACGACCCGTCGGCGACACCCAGCAGCCGCGCGTCCTCCGGGTTCACCAGGACCACCCGACGGCCGTTCTTGATACCCCGGTAGCGGTCGTCCAGGCCGTAGATCGTGGTGTTGTACTGGTCGTGCGAGCGCAGCGTCTGCAACAGCAGCCGCCCCTCGGGCAGTTCCGGGTACTCGACCGGGGCCGCCGTGAAGTTCGCCTTGCCGGTGGCCGTCGGGAAGCGCCGCTCGTCGCGCGGGGCGTGCGGGAGCGCGAAGCCACCCGGGTGCGCCACGCGCGCGTTGAAGTCGTCGAAGCCGGGGATCACGCGCGCGATCCGGTCCCGGACCGTCGCGTAGTCCTTCTCGAACTCCTCCCACGGCGTACGGCTGTTCTCACCGAGCACCCGGCGGGCCAGCCGGCACACGATCGCCGGCTCCGACAGCAGGTGCGGGCTCGCGGGCTCCAGGCGGCCGCGCGAGGCGTGCACCATGCCCATGGAGTCCTCGACGGTGACGAACTGCTCGCCGCCGCCCTGGAGATCGCGCTCGGTCCGGCCGAGCGTCGGCAGGATCAGCGCCCGCGCGCCCGTGACGACGTGCGAGCGGTTGAGCTTCGTCGACACGTGCACGGTCAGCCGCGCCCGCCGCATCGCCGCCTCGGTGACCTCCGTGTCGGGGGTCGCGGAGACGAAGTTGCCGCCCATCGCGAAGAAGACCTTCGCCTCGCCGTCACGCAGCGCGCGGATGGCCCGGACGACGTCGAAGCCGTGCTCGCGCGGGGGCGCGAAGCCGAACTCCTTCTCCAGGGCGTCCAGGAAGGCCGGGGCCGGCCGCTCGAAGATGCCCATCGTGCGGTCGCCCTGCACGTTCGAATGGCCGCGGACCGGGCACACGCCCGCGCCGGTACGGCCGATGTTGCCGCGCAGCAGAAGGAAGTTGACGACCTCCCGGATCGTCGGCACCGAGTGCTTGTGCTGGGTGAGCCCCATGGCCCAGCAGACGATGGTGCGCTCCGAGGCGAGCACCATGCGCAGTGCCTCCTCGATCTCCGCGCGGGTGAGTCCGGTGGCGGTGAGCGTCTCGTGCCAGTCGGCGGCGCGGGCGGCCTCCGCGAACTCCTCGTACCCGTGGGTGTGTTCGCGCACGAACTCCTCGTCGACCACGCCGGAGCCCGCGCCGGAGGCGCTTTCGTGCTCGGCCAGTACGAGCTTGTTGAGAAGCCGGAACAGGGCCTGGTCGCCGCCGATGCGGATCTGCAGGAACAGGTCGGTGAGGGCGGCGCCCTTCACCATGCCCTGGGGGGTCTGCGGGTTCTTGAACCGCTCCAGGCCGGCTTCGGGGAGCGGGTTGACGCTGATGATCTTCGCGCCGTTGGCCTTGGCCTTCTCCAGCGCGGAGAGCATCCGGGGGTGGTTGGTGCCCGGGTTCTGCCCGGCGACGATGATCAGGTCGGCCTTGTACAGGTCCTCCAGCCGGACGCTGCCCTTGCCGATGCCGATCGTCTCGCTCAGCGCCGAGCCCGAGGACTCGTGGCACATGTTGGAGCAGTCCGGCAGGTTGTTGGTGCCCAGCTCGCGCGCGAACAGCTGGTACAGGAACGCGGCCTCGTTGCTGGTCCGCCCCGAGGTGTAGAAGACCGCCTCGTCGGGGGAGGAGAGGGCCGCGATCTCCTCACCGATGATGTCGAAGGCACGCTCCCAGTCGACCGGCACGTAGTGGTCGGCGCCCTCGGCGAGATACATGGGGTGGGTGAGCCGCCCCTGCTGGCCGAGCCAGTAACCGCTGCGGTGGTGCAGGTCGGCGACCGAGTGCGCGGCGAAGAACTCGGGCGTCACCCGCCGCAGGGTGGCCTCCTCGGCCACCGCCTTGGCGCCGTTCTCGCAGAACTCGGCCGTGTGCCGGTGATCGGGCTCCGGCCAGGCGCAGCCGGGGCAGTCGAAGCCGTCCTTCTGGTTCACGCGCAGCAGCGTCAGCGCGGTGCGCTTCACGCCCATCTGCTGCTGGGCGATGCGCAGCGTGTGGCCGATGGCGGGCAGCCCCGCGGCCGCGTGCTTCGGCTCCGCGACCTGCGGCGCGTCCTGGACCGGATCCTCCTTGGGCGGCTTCGTCGCCATCGCACGCTCTCCCTCTACGCCGGCGCAACTGTGCCCCCGATCCTCGCACGCGGCACCGACAACCATCGAGCACGGGCGGCCGAGGAGACGGGGAGAGCGGAACCAGTGTGTGACGAGACCGATGCTCAAGAGGGCCGAGCTCACCGCAACCCGAACCGTCGGCGCTCACTGTCAGTGCGGCGTGGCAGGATCGGGGGCGTGGCAGAGACAGCAGCGAAGCAGACCGACAAGACCCCCGGCGGCCCCCGTCCCCGGCTGATGCTCATGGACGGGCACTCGCTGGCGTACCGCGCGTTCTTCGCGCTGCCCGCGGAGAACTTCACGACCGCGACGGGCCAGCCGACGAACGCGATCTACGGCTTCGCGTCGATGCTGGCCAACACCCTGCGTGACGAGGCGCCCACGCACTTCGCGGTGGCGTTCGACGTCTCGCGCAAGACCTGGCGCTCCGAGGAGTTCACCGAGTACAAGGCGAACCGCTCCAAGACCCCGGACGAGTTCAAGGGGCAGGTCGAGCTGATCGGCGAGCTGCTGGACGCCATGCACGCGCAGCGCTTCGCCGTCGAGGGCTTCGAGGCCGACGACATCATCGCCACCCTCGCCACCCAGGCCGAGGCCGAGGGCTTCGAGGTCCTGATCGTCACCGGCGACCGCGACTCCTTCCAGCTGGTCACCGAGCACACCACGGTCCTCTACCCGACCAAGGGCGTCTCCGAGCTGACCCGGTTCACCCCGGAGAAGGTTCTCGAGAAGTACGGCTTGACGCCCGCCCAGTACCCCGACTTCGCCGCCCTGCGCGGCGACCCGTCCGACAACCTCCCCGGCATCCCGGGCGTCGGCGAGAAGACCGCCGCGAAGTGGATCAACCAGTTCGGCTCCTTCGCCGAGCTGGTGGAGCGCGTCGACGAGGTCAAGGGCAAGGCCGGCCAGAACCTCCGCGACCACCTGGAGTCCGTCAAGCTCAACCGCCGGCTCACCGAGCTGGAGCGCGGTGTGGAGCTGCCGAAGACGGTCGCCGACCTGGAGCGCGCGCCGTACGACCGCAAGAACGTCGCGATGATCCTGGACACCCTGGAGATCCGCAATCCGTCGCTGCGCGAGCGGCTCTACGCCGTCGACCCGGGCGCCGAGGAGGCCGAGTCCACGCCGGTCGCCGAGGCGGGTGTGGAGGTCGACGGTTCCGTCCTCGGCACCGGCGAGCTGGCTGGCTGGCTCGCCGAGCACGGCACCGGACCGCTGGGCGTCGCCACCGTCGGCACCTGGGCGCTCGGCACCGGCTCGGTCGCCGAGGTCGCGCTGGCCGCGGCCCAGGGAGCGGCGGCCTGGTTCGACCCGGCGGAACTGGACGAGGCCGACGAGAACGCGTGGGCGGCCTGGCTGGCCGACGCCGCCCGGCCCAAGGTCTTCCACAACGCGAAGGGCGCCATGCGGGTCTTCGCCGAGCACGGCTGGACCATCGAGGGCGTCACCATGGACACCGCGCTCGCCGCGTACCTGGTCAAGCCCGGCCGCCGCTCCTTCGACCTGGACGCGCTGTCCCTGGAGTACCTGCACCGCGAGCTGGCCCCGGCCGCCGCGGCCGACGGGCAGCTGGCGTTCGGTGCGGACGACGGCGCCGAGGCCGAGGCCCTGATGATCCAGGCCCGCGCGATCCTCGACCTCGGCGAGGCCTTCGAGGCCCGGCTCCCGGAGGTCGGCGCCGCGGACCTCCTCCGTGACATGGAGCTGCCCACCTCCGCCCTGCTCGCCCGGATGGAGCGGCACGGCATCGCCGCCGACCGCGCGCATTTGGAAGCGATGGAGCAGATGTTCGCGGGCGCGGTGCAGCAGGCCGTGAAGGAGGCGCACGCGGCGGCCGGTCACGAGTTCAACCTGGGCTCGCCCAAGCAGCTCCAGGAGGTTCTCTTCGGCGAACTGGCGCTCCCGAAGACGAAGAAGACCAAGACCGGCTACACCACCGACGCCGACGCGCTCGCCTGGCTCGCCGGCCAGACGGACAACGAGCTGCCGGTGATCATGCTCCGGCACCGCGAGCAGGCCAAGCTGCGGGTCACGGTCGAGGGCCTGATCAAGACCGTCGCCGCCGACGGCCGCATCCACACCACGTTCAACCAGACCGTCGCCGCGACCGGCCGCCTCTCCTCCACCGACCCGAACCTCCAGAACATCCCGGTCCGCACCGACGAGGGCCGGGCCATCCGCCGGGGCTTCGTCGTCGGCGAGGGCTTCGAGTCGCTCATGACCGCCGACTACAGCCAGATCGAGCTGCGCGTCATGGCCCACCTCTCCGAGGACGAGGGCCTGATCGAGGCGTTCACCTCCGGAGAGGACCTGCACAACACGGTCGCCTCCCAGGTGTTCGACGTCGACCGCTCGGCCGTCGACGCGGAGATGCGCCGCAAGATCAAGGCGATGTCGTACGGCCTCGCGTACGGTCTGTCCGCCTTCGGTCTCTCCGGACAGTTGAACATCGACGCGGGCGAGGCCCGGGCCCTGATGGACACGTACTTCGAGCGCTTCGGCGGGGTCCGCGACTACCTGCACCGCGTCGTCGACGAGGCCCGCGCCACCGGCTACACGGCGACACTCTTCGGCCGCCGCCGCTACCTCCCCGACCTCAACAGCGACAACCGGCAGCGCCGGGAGGCGGCCGAGCGGATGGCGCTCAACGCGCCCATCCAGGGCACGGCGGCGGACATCGTCAAGATCGCCATGCTCCGGGTGGACGGCGCGCTGCGCGAGGCGGACCTGAAGTCCCGCATGCTCCTCCAGGTCCACGACGAAATCGTCCTGGAGATCGCCCCCGGCGAGCGGGACCGCGTCGAATCCGTCCTCCGCGACCAGATGTCCAACGCGGTCCACCTCCGGGCTCCCCTGGACGTCTCGGTGGGCGTGGGCCCGGACTGGGAGTCGGCAGCGCACTGACGCCTCCGGCGAGCGCCGACAGGGGGCGCGCTGCCAAGGCGTCCGACAGAGGACGCCGCTCCCGCCCCCTTCTCCGTCGCCCCCTTTCTCCGTCGCCCCCTTCTCTGTCGCCCCCTTATTTCTCCGCCGCAACGGTGCTCAGTCACGCCGGTGGCTTTCGGCGGTGCCGAACCCACGGGATGCGCCCGGTTCGGCACCGCCGGAAAGCGCCGCTGCGGCTGCGCGCCGTTGCAGCGGTGAAAAATGGAGGGGCGACGGAGCAAAAAGGGGGTGCCGCCCGTCACTCGCGTGGACCCCGCCAGAACGCCCCGGCCCCCGCCACCGGCAAGGATGCGGCCATGGGTATACGTATGGTTCACCGCCGGACGCCCCAGAGCAGGCCCCCGGCCAAAGGCCGTTTCGCCGCTGCCTCCTCCCAGGTCACGGCGCCTGTGCCGGCCCCGGCCCTGGCGGCCGGCGCCAGCTCCGCCCGCATCCCCGCCGACCTCGCCGTCACCGTGCGCCGAGCCGTCACCCGTCTCCGGCGCAAGCTCCGCGCCCGTCCCGACCTGCGCCAGTGGCTCGACCTCGCCCGCAGCTACCTCGCGCTGCTCCTCACCGCGCTCCCCGGCCCCCGCCGCCCCCGCACCATGACCGTGTTCGTCGCGAGCCTCACCGAACGGCCGACGGACTCCGCCGTACGCCGTCGGCCACCGGAGCCGGACGCCACACCCTGATCGCCAGGGCGTACCCCAGCACCCCGAGCAGCAGCCCCGCGCCCGTTCCGAAGAGCACCGTGGGCAGCAGTTCCCAGGGCTTCGCCGCAGTCCCCCAGTACTCCCACCACCGCACCGCCCGCTGCACCGCCGCGAGCAGGGCGCAGCCGGTGATTCCGGCGCCGGCCCACCACCGGTCCCGCACCGACAGCAGCGGCACCCCCACCGGCTCCCCGGCCGGCGCCCGCCGTACCGCGCGGACCGCGAACACGGCGACCACGGCCGCGCCGACCGCCGAACTGCCGTACTGGAGCAGGGTGTACAGCGGCATGCCCGCGAGGTTGTGGCCGATGGCCGGGAACAGCCGCGTCCCCCAGCGGTCGTGGTGCGTGAACGCGTCCCAGACGACGTGCGTGAGCCCGCCGAGCACGGCGGAGACGTACCACCACGCGGCCACCGAGAACCCCGCACGCGCGCGTGGCGCCCCGCAGCGCAGCAGTGCGGCCACCCGCCCCTGCCGGGCGCGGGGCGCGAGGGCCACGAGGGGTTCCCGGACCAGCAGCCACAGCGCCACCAGCGCCCAGGCGAACAGCACGTCGACGGTGAGGACGCCGGCGAAGGAGTGCGTGAACCCGCCGAACTCCATCGCGTCCGGCACCGCGCTCGCCGCGTAGTAGGTGAGGTCGGGTGCGAAGGACCCCGCGACCAGCACCGCCGGCACCAGCCGCCCGCGCCCGGTCCCGTCGCCCCGCACGGCGGGCAGCACGGCGGCGGCATGGCTGAGAGTGAACGGCACCGGGGCCCCCTGGAGCAGTCGTCGGCCGGAGCGCCGAACAAGTGATCGCGTACGGCAAGTATCCGCGACACCACCATCGTTCAACGGGGAATGGCCAACTGGTGAAAATCGGGCACCGCCGGGTGTCCGTGGAAAGGAAGTTGTCGTAGGGTCGCCTGGGTCGCCGCCCCGGCGTGCACGGCCGGATGCGCTACCTCACCACGCGAAAGAGGTAACAGGGGGCAACCACAGACCGGGTCGACCGTCACACCAGAGGCGAGCGGACAGACGGAGACGGGCGCTCAGAAGGCGTCCATGGGAGGGGTTCACCTTATGGCGGCGCAATTCGGCAGGCGGCTGCGCAAGGGAGCGGCGACGACCGCCGCGGCCGCGTTGGCGGTAGCGGCTCTGTCCGCGTCCCAGGCACCGGGCGCCACCACTGGAGACACGGGCAGACAGGCCAACGCCGGCGCCAGCACCTCCGCGCCCGACGGAGCCGGGGCCGCCGACGGCGCCACCGGCAACTCGCCGTACTACACGGACCTGCCGCCGCTCAACAGCCCGAACCCCAGTGCGAGCCCCACGGCCTCCTCGTCGAGCATCGGCACCGCCGTCTCCCGGGGCGAGGCCGAGGCCGGCATCCCCGCCACCGTCCTCGACGCCTACAAGAAGGCCGAGGCGGAGCTGCGCAGCTCCAAGCCCGGCTGCAACCTGCCCTGGCAGCTGCTGGCCGCCATCGGCAAGGTCGAGTCCGGCCAGGCCCGCGGTGGTGACGTGGACGCCGAGGGCAACACCCTGCACCGGATCCTCGGCCCGCAGCTCGACGGCAACGGCTTCGCGCTCATCCCGGACACCGACGGCGGCAAGTACGACGGCAACAGCGAGTACGACCAGGCCGTCGGCCCCATGCAGTTCATCCCCTCGACCTGGGCGTGGGCGGGTCGCGACGGCAACGGCGACGGCGTCAAGGACCCCAACAACGTCTACGACGCGGCGCTCGCCGCCGGCCACTACCTGTGCCGCAACGGCTGGGACCTGTCCGTCCAGGCCGACATGAACAGCGCGATCCTCAGCTACAACAACTCGCAGGACTACCTCAACCTGGTCCTGTCCTGGTACGAGTTCTACCGCAAGGGCACCCACTCGGTCCCGAACGGCACGGGAACGCTGCCCTCGCACCGCAGCGACGGCTCGACCGGCTCCGACTCGGGTTCCGGCTCCGGTTCCGACGGCTCCACGACGAAGCCGGCCAAGACCACGCCCAAGCCCGACGAGCCCACGCCGAGCGCCCCGAGCACGACGCCCACCCTGCCGCCCACGGCCACCGACACCGTGGACCACCTGGAGGACGCGGGCACCGCCACGCTCACGGCGATGGCCGGCGACGCGTTCGGCAAGCAGATCAGCACGCGCGCGGAGACCAAGGCCGGCCGGACCGTCGCCAAGGTCCGGGTCCGCTTCACCATCGTCGGGGACACGGACGCGACCTTCAGCGGCGGCGAGGACACCGCCACGGTCGTCACCGACAGCAAGGGCCTCGCCGTTGCGCCGGCACTCCAGGCGGGCGAGAAGACCGGCGACTTCACGGTCCACGCGAGCGTGGTCGGCCGCACGGTCAAGGGCGTCGACTACGACGCGACCGTCACCGCGCGCGCCGCCGACACCCTCGCCCTCGTCAACACCACCGCGCTGACCTGCACCCCGGGCGGCGAGTTCGCCGACCAGGTGCAGGCGAAGGCCACCTACCAGGGCGCCGTCGCCGACAAGGTCGCCGCCACCGCCACGCTGATCAAGTCGGCGGACGACACGAGCGAGAACGACAAGGGCCCGTACTTCAAGGACGCGAACGGTAACGCCGTCCGCACCCTCACGGACCTCCAGACGGACGCGAACGGCCTGCTCACGCTGCCCAAGCTGTACGCGGACGACACCACCGGCACGTTCCTGCTCCGCATCACCACCACCGGCGGCGCCACGCTCACCGTCGAGCTGACGGTCGCCGCGGCCGCCCCCTCGTCGAGCCCGTCGCCGAGCGCGTCCGCTTCCGCGTCGGCCTCCGCCTCCGCCTCCCCGAGCGCTTCCGCCTCCTCCTGATCCACCGTCGTACGACCACCAGGGCGCCCTCCCGCCGACGCGGGACGGCGCCCTCGTCGTCGTACGACCTGTTCTCATCTCACCCTCCCGTTGCTACGGTGCCCGGACCTGACGATCCATCAGGAAGCCGTCGGCCGTAGGGAGGCCCCGCATGCGTGCCCTGATCGCCGCCACGACCGGTCTCGCCCTCGCGCTCGTCCTGGTGGTGACGATCAGCGCCCTCGGGTCGCCGGACGGCAGGACGTCCCCGAAGCCGCTGCTCACGACGGTGCCCTCACACCCGTAACCGCCGCCCCGGGAGGCCGAGATGCGCCGCAAGGCCAGTCTGGTCCTGCTCGCCTGTGCCGTGTTCTTCGCCGCGCTGTCCCCGCTGCTGCGCTGGTACGCCTTCCCCCGGCTCGCCAAGATCCCGGCGAACCAGTACCAGGACATGGTCCTGGTGGCGAAGAACGCCACGCTCCTCGACTACGGCACCATGAAGGCGAAGAAGGTCCCCCAGGTCACCATCGTGCAGACCCTCAAGGGCGACGTGGCGGCCGCGAAGAAGATCGAGAAGACGGCTGGCCGGGACGTCGTCGTCTGGGACGGCCTGTCCTACGTCCAGGGACCCGACGGCAAGATGGTCTCCGAGATTCCCGAGCGCTACATCTTCGACGCCCACAGCCAGGAACCCGTCCACGCCACCGGCGAGATGGTCGACGGCGACCCGGTGACCCGGGACGGCATCGAGTTCAAGTTCCCGTTCCTGACCGAGAAACGGGACTACGAGTACTTCGACGCGCAGACCCGCACCACCAACCCCATCCACTACAAGGGGACGCAGACCTTCCGGGGCGTCAAGGTCTACTACTTCGAGCAGACCATCCCCTGGACCAAGGTCCCCATGCCCAAGAAGCTGCCGGTGCAGGGCATCACCGCCGAGTCCGTCGCCAAGACCGGCACCACCCGCTGGTACACCACGGTCCGCAGGTTCTGGGTCGAGCCGGCCACCGGGGCACCCGTCTACGGCGAGGAGATCCACAAGGAGGAGCTGCGCGGCGGCACCCTGCTGGGCGGCCGTGCCAAGGTGACGGCCTTCGCCGGCGACGTGAAGATGCGCGAGGACTACATCGAGAGCACCGTCGCCCTGGTCAAGCACAACCGCACCCTCGTCCTGATGCTGACCTCCTACCTCCCCTGGGGGTTCCTGTCCCTCGGCATCGCGCTGCTCGCCCTCTCCCTCTGCCTGGAGGCCCGCAGCCGCCGCCCGGCCGATCCGGAGCCGGTCGACTCCTCGGTCCCGGAGCCGGTCAGCGTCTGAGCCGCGCGTTGGTGTGCCGGGTCGGCTCGGCCGTGGCGGGATCCTCGGGCCAGGGATGCTTCGGATACCGGCCGCGCAGCTCGGCCCGTACGCCCTTGTAGCCGTCCTTCCAGAACGAGGCGAGGTCGGCGGTGACGGCGGCGGGCCGCCCGGCGGGGGACAGCAGATGCACGAGCACCGGCACCCCGGCCACGGCGGGCGACTCCTGCAACCCGAACATCTCCTGCAACTTGACCGCGAGCACGGGCTGTTCGGGATTCCCGTAGTCGACCCGGATCCGCGACCCACTGGGTACGGCGATCCGCTCCGGCGCCAGCTCGTCCAGCCGCCCGGCCTCCCCACCCGCCCAGGGCAGCAGTCGACGCAGCGCCTCCCCGGCGTCGATCCGGCCGAGATCGGCCCGCCGCCGGGCCCGGCCGAGCTCCGGCTCCAGCCATGCGTCCACGCGCGCGTGCAGCGCGTCGTCGGACACGTCGGGCCAGGGCTCCCCGAGGTGCAGGTGCAGAAAGACGAGCCGCTGCCGCAGCAGGGCGGCGTCGGGCGTCCACCGCAACAGGCCGAGCCCTTCGCGCCGCAGCCCGTCGAGCAGCGCATCGCGTACGAGAGCCGGGTCGGCGTCCCGCAACGGCCGCACCGCGAGCTCGATCGCCCCGAGCCGCTCCACCCGCCGCGCGACGACGTCGCCGTCGGCCCAGCGGACCTCCCGGTCGTCCGCGTACAGCGAGGCCGCAGCCGACCTGGCCGTGTCCTCGTCCACCACCGCGGCGAGCCGCACGCGCGCGTGGCCACTGCCGACCGGACGGTCCGCCACGGCCACGGCGATCCACGGCGCGCCGCGCAGCGGGCTGCCGTCACCGAGCTCGGCCCGGGTGCCGGAGGCCATGAGGTACGACCCTCCGTCGGCCCTGGCGACCCGCTCGGGGAAGGCGAGGGCGGCGACGCGACCCACGGTGCGGTCGTCCACGCCGGACACCGAAGCTCCCTCGTCGTCCGCCTGCAGCCGCCGTACCTCCGCGAGCCAGCGCCCGGCATAGGCGTCACCGCCCCGCCGGGCGGCGCGCAGCGCGGCCGCCATGTCGTCCCCGTACTCCCGCGGCGGCTCCTCGCTCAGCAGCGCGACCGCCTCCGCGCCCCCGCCCGGGGTGTCCAGCAGCGCCCGTCCCAGCCGCGGATGCACCCCCAGCCGGGCCAGCCGTACCCCCCGTTCCGTCGCCCGTCCGGCGGAGTCGACCGCACCGATCGCCGTCAGCACCTCCCGCGCCGCCGCCATCGCCCCGGCCGGCGGCGGGTCCAGCAACGCCAGTCCCGAGGCCCCCGGATCGCCCCAGCAGGCCGTCTGGAGGGCGAACGCGGTCAGGTCGGCCACCTTGATCTCCGGGGCCGGAAAGGCCGTCAGACGGGCGTCCTCGGCCTCGGACCAGCACCGGTAGACCGCCCCCGGAGCCTCCCGCCCGGCCCGCCCCGCCCGCTGCCGCCCGGCCGCGCGGGACGCCCGTACCGTCGCCAGCGCGCTCAGCCCGCGCGCGTGGTCCACCCGCGGCTCCCGCGCGAGCCCCGAATCGACGACCACCCGTACGCCGGGGACGGTGAGCGAGGACTCGGCGACCGCCGTGGCCAGCACCACCCGGCGCCGCGCCCCGGGCGCCAGCACCGCGTCCTGCACGGAGGCCGGCGCCCTGCCGTGCACCTGAAGCACCTCCATGTCCCCCAGGTCACCCAGCCGGCCCGCCACACGCGCGATCTCGCCCACGCCGGGCAGGAAGCACAGCACGTCCCCGTCCCGCTCGGCCAGGGCCCGCCGCACCACCGACACCACATGCGCGAGCAGCGCCGGGTCGACCCGCATCCCGTGCGGCGGCCGCACCGGACGGGCCGGCGGCGCCCACACCGTCTCCACGGGGTACGCGACACCGGCCGCCTCGACCACCGGCGCCCCGCCCAGCAGCCGCGCCCACCCCTGCGCGTCCGTCGTCGCCGACGCGGCCACCAGGCGCAGCTCCGGCCGCAGGGTCTCCCGTACGTCCCAGAGGAAGGCCGCCACCGTGTCGGCGTCCAGGTGGCGTTCGTGGCACTCGTCGAGGACCACGACGTCGACGCCGGACAGTTCCTGGTCGCGTTGCAGACGCTGCAACAGCACACCGGTCGTGACGACCTCCACGCGCGCGTGCCGTCCCACGACCCGCTCGCCGCGCACGGTGTAGCCGACGCTCCGCCCGACCTGCTCGCCGAGCAGCCAGGCCATCCGGCGGGCCGCCGCGCGGGCGGCGATCCGGCGCGGCTCGGCCACCACCACCCGCTGGGCCGGCCCCTCGCCCAGCAGCCCGGCCAGCGCCAGCGGCACCAGCGTCGTCTTGCCGGTGCCGGGCGGTGCCACCAGGACGGCGGTGCCGTGCCCGTCCAGGGCGTCGTGCAGACCGGGCAGGGCCTGCCGCACGGGCAGCGCGTCCAGGGCGTCGTAACGGATCACGCCCCTAGTGTCGTACGCGACCGGAAGCGCCCCGCACGCGCGCGTGCGCTTTCCACACGCGTACGCGCGCGGGCGCTCTTCTTATGACGCGTACGCGCGCGTGGGCTTTTGCGCGTGGGCTTACCGAGGCGGTCAGTCCGTCCCTCAGCCTTCGGCCGGGGGGACCCCCATCTCGCTTCGCTCGCACACGAAGATCGCCGTCCCGGGGATCAGATGGCCCCGCAGCGGGGACCAGCCACCCCATTCGGAGGTGTTCCAGGCCGGCCACTCCGGCTCCACGAGGTCGACGAGCCGGAAACCCGATGAGGCGATGTCCCGGACCCGGTCGCCCAGCGTCCGATGGTGCTCGACGTACACGGCGTGGCCGTCCTCGTCCTGTTCGACGTACGGCGTCCGGTCGAAGTAGGAGGCCGAGACCGAGAGCCCTTCGGGGCCGGGCTCGTCCGGGAACGCCCAGCGGATCGGGTGCGTCACCGAGAAGACGAACCGGCCGCCCGGCCGCAGCACGCGGCGCACCTCGCGCAGCACCAGACGCGGATCGGCGACGAAGGGAAGCGCGCCGTACGCCGAGCACACCAGGTCGAAGGAGGCGTCCGCGAAGGGCAGCGCGCCCGCGTCCGCACAGACCAGGGGAAACGATCCGCCGATGCGCAGCGCGTGCTGGAGCTGGCGGTGCGAGAGGTCCAGGGCGACCGGCCGGGCTCCCTGGGCGGCCAGCCAGCGTGCGCACTGGGCCGCGCCGGCGCCGATCTCCAGGACGTCCTTGCCCTTCAGCTCCTCCGGCGGGCCGAGCAGCTCCGCCTCCACCTCGTCGAGGCCCTCGGGACCCCACACGAAACGGTCGTCGCCGAGGAACGTGCCGTGCTCGACCTGGTACTCGTCGGCGTTGCGGTCCCACCAGCCCCGGTTGGCCAGACTGCTCTCCGCGACCCCGGCGACACGCCGGGTGGCTTCCGGTTCGGCCTCGGCGCCGGTCGTCGCACCGGCCTCTTCCAGGTCGAACGAATCGGGCTCTTGGATGATCGGCTCCCTCGTCGTACTCTTCCGTGCAACCCGCCAGCGGTGTGTCACGGAGGGGGTCTCTCAGGCGTGCGTGGCCTGGTGGGACGTTTCTTGTGCCGGGTATGCGGTGTTCCGCCCCGGGTGTGCGCCTTCGCGCATTGACCCTGCCCGGCTGCCCCCGTATGCTACAAGTTGCGCTGCGGGCCTGCGCACCTCAGACGTAGCAGGCTGCGCTCGCATCTGTTGTATGTCCCCTCGGTTGTCGAGGCGTCACCAGTGGTAAAGGTGGCGCTTCCTAGGCTGTCCGGCTTCTACAGAGCGAAACAGGCTCCCGGCGTAAGCAGTACCTACGACTTCAATGTCCGTACCGGAGCCCTTTCTCACATGACGAGCAGCACCGAGACCACCGCCACCACCCCGCAGGTAGCGGTCAACGACATCGGTAACGAGGAAGCCTTCCTCGCCGCGATCGACGAGACGATCAAGTACTTCAACGACGGCGACATCGTCGACGGCGTCATCGTGAAGGTCGACCGGGACGAGGTCCTGCTCGACATCGGTTACAAGACCGAAGGTGTCATCCCGAGCCGCGAACTCTCGATCAAGCACGACGTCGACCCCAACGAGGTCGTCGCCGTCGGTGACGAGATCGAGGCCCTTGTTCTCCAGAAGGAGGACAAGGAAGGCCGCCTGATCCTCTCGAAGAAGCGCGCCCAGTACGAGCGTGCCTGGGGCACCATCGAGAAGATCAAGGAAGAGGACGGGATCGTCACCGGTACCGTCATCGAGGTCGTCAAGGGTGGTCTCATCCTCGACATCGGCCTCCGCGGCTTCCTCCCGGCCTCCCTGGTCGAGATGCGCCGCGTCCGCGACCTCCAGCCCTACGTGGGCAAGGAGCTCGAGGCCAAGATCATCGAGCTGGACAAGAACCGCAACAACGTGGTCCTGTCCCGCCGTGCCTGGCTGGAGCAGACCCAGTCCGAGGTCCGCCAGACGTTCCTCACGACCCTCCAGAAGGGTCAGGTCCGCTCCGGTGTCGTCTCCTCGATCGTCAACTTCGGTGCCTTCGTGGACCTGGGTGGCGTCGACGGTCTGGTCCACGTCTCCGAGCTGTCCTGGAAGCACATCGACCACCCGTCCGAGGTTGTCGAGGTCGGCCAGGAGGTCACCGTCGAGGTCCTCGACGTCGACATGGACCGCGAGCGTGTCTCCCTGTCGCTGAAGGCGACCCAGGAAGACCCGTGGCAGCAGTTCGCCCGGACCCACCAGATCGGTCAGGTCGTCCCGGGTAAGGTCACCAAGCTGGTTCCGTTCGGTGCGTTCGTCCGCGTGGACGAGGGCATCGAGGGTCTGGTCCACATCTCCGAGCTGGCCGAGCGCCACGTGGAGATCCCGGAGCAGGTCGTCCAGGTCAACGACGAGATCTTCGTCAAGGTCATCGACATCGACCTCGAGCGCCGCCGCATCAGCCTCTCGCTGAAGCAGGCCAACGAGTCCTTCGGTGCCGACCCGGCCTCGGTCGAGTTCGACCCGACCCTGTACGGCATGGCCGCGTCCTACGACGACCAGGGCAACTACATCTACCCCGAGGGCTTCGACCCCGAGACCAACGACTGGCTCGAGGGCTACGAGACCCAGCGCGAGGCGTGGGAGCACCAGTACGCCGAGGCGCAGCAGCGCTTCGAGCAGCACCAGCAGCAGGTCATCAAGAGCCGCGAGGCCGACGCCGCTGCCGCTGCCGAGGGTGGCGACGCCGCGGGTGCGGCTCCGGCCGCCGGTGGCGGTTCGTACTCCTCCGAGGGCGCCGACACCTCCGGCGCGCTGGCCTCGGACGAGGCGCTGGCCGCGCTGCGCGAGAAGCTCGCGGGTGGCCAGAGCTGAACGCTCACTGAGCAGTAGCTCCTGACCGAGGGGCCGCACCTTTCGAGGTGCGGCCCCTTGGTGTTGTCCGGTTGTTCTTCGGCTGGCGGCCGGTGGGGGTTGGTCGCGCCCACGCGGCGGAGCCGCACATCGACACAGCCCCGCGCCCCTAAGGGAGTTGGCGTGGCCGCCCGTCGCGCTCCTGGGGGAGTCGGCGTGGTCGCCGGTCGAAACGTGTGGGATACACGAATAGCCGCTGGGCCGTAACGCGGCGCTGGGACGCTTCCCCGGTCTTCGTTCAAGATCGGAAGGGGAGTCGCGTCATGACACAGCCTCAGTACGGGTCGGGGACGAGTCGGCGGTCGTTTCTGAGAAACGTCGGTCTCACCGGTGGCGCCGGCGCCATGTTCGCCACCATGGGAGCGCTCGGACTCGCCCCCACCGCCCAAGCCGCCCAGCGCGAACAGCCCTTCCGGGCGCTCAGCGCGAGCGACTTCACCCTCACCGGGCGCGCCGCGGCCAGAGTCGTCGTCCTCGGCGGCGGCATCGCCGGCCTCGCGACCGCCTACGAACTCGGCAAAGCAGGCTACGACTGTACGATCCTGGAGGCCAGGGACCGCACCGGCGGGCGCAACTTCACGGTGCGCGGCGGCGACTCCACCACCGACCTCTACGGCAACACGCAGACCGCGCGCTTCGCCGACGGCCACTACATGAACGCCGGGCCGGCCCGGATCCCGCAGTGGATGATCACCCTCGACTACTGTCGCGAGCTCGGCGTCCCCATCCAGGTGTTCACGAACGTCAACGCCGACGCCTACATCTACAACGAGTCCGCCGGCATGACGAAGCCGGAGCGATACCGCACCGCCAAGGCCGACGTGTACGGCTATGTCTCGGAGTTGCTCGCCAAAGCGACGAACAAGGGTGCGCTGGACAAGGAGTTGACGGCCACCGACCAGGAGCGGCTCGTCGAGTTCCTCAAGGACTGGGGCGAACTCGGCGACAAACTGACGTACGAAGGCGGTGAGCGGCGCGGATACACGACCGTACCGGCCGCCGCCGGCACCCCCGGTGTGCTCCTCGGCGATGTCCCGACCGCCTCCGCGGTGCTTGCGAGCGGAGTCGGGCGCTACTTCTCGTTCGAGTTCGGCTTCGACCAGGCGATGCTGATGTTCCAGCCGGTCGGCGGCATGGACCAGATACCGAAGGCGCTCACCCGGGCGATCGGCGACCGGCACATACGTACCGGAGCCGTCGTCTCCAGGATCACCGACACCGGCCACGGCGTCACCGTGACGTACATCCAGGGCGGCCGTACCAAGGTCGTCGAGGCCGACTACTGCGTGGCCGCCATGCCGCCCAACATCCTCGCCAAGGTGCCGCACAACCTGGGCTCCGGAGTGCAGAGCGCCCTGGCGGCCGTCACCCCGTCGTCGGCCGCCAAGATCGGCCTCGAATACCGTTCCCGCTGGTGGGAGCTGGACCACCACATCTACGGCGGCATCACCGAGACCGACCAGGACGTCACCCACATCTGGCACCCCTCGTACGGCTTCCACGGCGAACGGGGCGTTCTCATCGGCTACTACAACTACGACGACGACGCCGACTCCTACGCCAGGCTCACCCCGGCCCAGCGCGAACAGCGGGCGGTCGCCGCCGGCGTGAAGATCTACGGCGACAAGTACCGCACCGAACTCGCCTCCTCCTTCTCCCACCACTGGCGCCAGACGCCCCACCTGGAGGCCGCCTGGCACGACACCCCCGGCGGCCCCGACGACGCGCGCTACAAGCCCCTGAACGAGCCCGCCGGCCGGGTCTGGTTCGCCGGCGACTGGCTCAGCTACACGGACGCCTGGCAGCACGGCGCGTTCAGCTCGGCACGCAAGGCGGTGACGGCGCTCCACGCGCGCGTGATGGCCGCCTGACCCCGGCACGCGCGCGTGACCGGTCCGGTGCGGACGCACGCACGCGCGCGTGCACCCGCTTCTGTCATGAGAAGGCTTCTGTCATGAGAAGGCGGTGAAAGGCGCCTGTTCGGGGTTCCGGCGGGAATGCCTGTGGTCAGTGCCGCGTTGACCCGTACGAACACGAGGAGGAGCGGTCACAGTGCTTGATCCGCAGGGTTTGTACGCATGGGAGCCGAAGGGGCTGGCGGTCGTCGACATGGCGCTGGCCCAGGAATCGGCCGGTCTTGTCATGCTCTACCACTTCGACGGATACATCGACGCGGGCGAGACCGGCGACCAGATCGTCGACCGGCTCCTCGACTCGCTGCCCCACCAGGTCGTCGCCCGCTTCGACCACGACCGGCTCGTGGACTACCGGGCCCGCCGCCCGCTGCTGACCTTCAAGCGGGACCGCTGGACCGAGTACGAGGAACCCAGCATCGAGGTCCGGCTGGTCCAGGACGCCACCGGCGCCCCCTTCCTGCTGCTGTCCGGCCCCGAGCCCGACGTCGAGTGGGAGCGCTTCGCCGCCGCCGTACGGCAGATCGTGGAGCGGCTCGGCGTCCGCCTGTCCGTGAACTTCCACGGGATCCCCATGGGCGTCCCGCACACCCGCCCTGTCGGCCTCACCCCGCACGGCAACCGCACCGACCTGGTCCCCGGACACCGCAGCCCCTTCGACGAGGCCCAGGTGCCCGGCAGTGCCGAGTCGCTGCTCGAATTCCGCCTCATGGAAGCCGGACACGACGTCCTGGGCGTCGCCGCGCACGTGCCGCACTACATCGCCCGCTCGCCCTACCCGGACGCCGCCCTGACCGTCCTGGAGGCCGTCACGGCCGCCACCGGCCTGGTCCTCCCGGGCATCGCGCACGCCCTGCGCACGGACGCGCACCGCACCCAGACGGAGATCGACAGCCAGATCCAGGAGGGCGACGAGGAGCTGACCGCCCTCGTGCAGGGTCTCGAGCACCAGTACGACGCGGCGGCGGGCGCCGAGACCCGGGGCAACATGCTCGCCGAGCCGGTGGAGATCCCCTCGGCGGACGAGATCGGCCTCGAGTTCGAGCGCTTCCTCGCGGAGCGGGAGGGCGACAACTGAGGCCCGCCCGCACACGATCACGCACCGGCCGGGCGGCGAGCCCGGCCGGTGCGACGTCGACCGAACCCTGTCACGGCCGGTGTCGGTGGCAGGGCCTAAGCTTCGGGGCATGCTGAAAGTTGGCCTCACCGGCGGGATCGGCGCCGGCAAGAGCGAGGTGTCGCGGCTGCTCGTCGGGCACGGCGCGGTGCTGATCGACGCGGACCGCATCGCGCGTGAGGTCGTCGCGCCCGGGACCCCCGGTCTGGCCGCCGTGGCCGAGGCCTTCGGCCCCGAGGTGCTGACCGCCGACGGCAGCCTGGACCGGCCCAGGCTCGGCTCGATCGTCTTCGCCGACCCCGCGAGACTCGCCGTACTGAACTCGATCGTGCACCCCCTTGTCGGGGCCCGCTCCCGCGAGCTGGAGAGCGCGGCCGCCGACGACGCCGTGGTGGTCCACGACGTCCCGCTCCTCGCGGAGAACGGCCTCGCACAGCTCTACGACGTCGTGGTCGTCGTGGACGCGGCCCCCGAGACCCAGCTGGACCGGCTGACACGGCTGCGGGGGATGACCGAAGAGGACGCCCGCGCCCGCATGGCCGCGCAGGCGACGCGCGAGAAGCGCCTGGAGATCGCGGACATCGTGATCGACAACGACGTCCCCCTGGACGTGCTCCGGCAGCGCGTCCAGGAGGTGTGGGCCGACCTCCTGCGCCGCGCGCGGACGCCGGGTTCGAGCGAGCGGAATGCGTCTTCGAAATAGCGGGCACCCGTCCGGGCGTTGAACCGCTTCAGTGAGGGAAGGACTGTGCCGTGCCCGAGACCAGCGGTTCGACCGGACGTACTCCGGAGACGCATGTCATCGACTTCCGTGCCGCCGAGCAACTGCTCAACGCACGGGACCCGCGGGGCGCGGTGAAGCTGCTCGACGGAGTGATCGGCGCGCACCCCGAGAACACCGCCGCTCGGCTGCTGCGCGCACGTGCCTTCTTCGCCGCCGCGCAACTGCGCCCCGCGGAGCTGGAGTTCACCATCGTCCTGGAGCGCGAACCGGACAACGCGTTCGCCCATTTCGCGCTCGCCCGCACCTACCAGCGCCAGGGCCGCGCCGACCTCGCGATACGCCACTTCCGGCTGGCGGCCGCCCTCGACCCGAACCCGGAGTACCTGAAAGCGGCCCGTTTCGAAGGCGGGGCGTGAGCCGACGGAGCGTGGGCCCGCGTCGCATGAGCCGACGGAGCGTGTCCGGATGCTCCCTCACGGGTGACGGTGCTGCGGCGGGCGCCGGAACGGCGGCGGGCGGGTGTCCGCGGGCCGGTACGGCGGTACATCGCGGCCCGGCTGATAGTGCGGGCCCTGCCGGATGTGCCTGAGGATCACGGCCATGTCCACGGTGGCCACCAGCCACAGCACCCCGCAGGCAGCAGCCCAGCCGGGGCGCCCGACCAGCGCGAACGCCGCCGTGCCGAAGATGGCCCAGGCCACCCCCCACACGCTCAGCCACAACCGCGCCCGCAGCGCACTGCGGGCGGTCACCGGTTCACTGCCCGTACGCATCCCGGATCACCACTCCTGTCTGCAACGTACTCCTCGACCGGACGTTCACCAAGGGGGACCCCGCCGTGCTGCCGGACGCCGCCGACCTGCCCGACCTGCTCCTCGACCTCGCCGTGCCGCACGAGGACATCAACGAGGTGGTGGCGCTGCGGCGGGCCGTGACCGCCGACCCCGGGGTGCGGCGGCTGCTGGAGGAGGGCGCCGAGGACGTGACCGGTGCCGTCCGGGAGGTGGACGACCCGTTCGGGCTCGGTGACCGGGCCGCCCAGGCCCCGGCCGCCCTGGGCGAGTACTTCCTCGTCTACGTCTTCCTCGCGGCGGTACCGCACGTCCGCGCGGTGCACCGGGCGCGCGGCATTCCCGACGACGTCTCCCGCCACACGCTCGCCGACCTCGGCCGCGGCATGGCACTGCATCGCCGGCGGTACGGCAGAGGAGGGCTGGGAGCGCGCCAGGCGCACTGGCTCACCCGGCACTTCTGCGGGCGGCTCTACCAGCTGGGACGGCTGCAGTACGAGCGGACGGGACTCGGCGAACGCACGGCGCAGGCGATCGGGTCGGCCGGTACCGAGGTGACCGGCGGTGAGCCCTCCCTGGACCTGCACATCCCCGACTTCCTCGGGCCGCTCACCCCGGTCGCCTGCGACCGCTCCCTGGACCATGCCCGTGAGTTCTTCGCGCGGCACTTCCCTGAGGAGCCCCACGCCGTCGCGACCTGCCACTCCTGGCTGCTCGACCCGCAGTTGCGCCGGTACCTCCCCGCGGACTCCAACATCATCCGTTTCCAGGAGCGGTTCCGCCCCGGGTGGCAGGACCGGGAGCCGGCCGACACCACACCGGTCGCCTTCGTCTTCGGCGACCCGGACCTGCCGGTGGCGGACCTGCCCCGGCGGACGTCGGTGGAGCGGGTGGTCGGCGACCATCTGCGGGCGGGCGGCCACTGGTACGTCGGGCACGGATGGTTCCCGTGGGACCAGTGACGGCCGTCAACTGCGCCTGGATGCAGGAAAGTTCCCGTCGAGCTTTCGAACTGCCCGAACGAGTGAACCGTCGGGGTTCGGGAACGGCGGCGCGGAGACCGGCCGTTGTTCGGGCATGACGATTGAAATGCGTGAGGGGTACGAGGGAACGGGTCCGGGAGCGATCACCCCGGACGGCTGCGCGGTCGAGCTCTACTCGCGCCTGACCGTCGGCGCCGAGCCGGACATCATCGAGGCGGCGGTCCCGGCCGGTGCCCGCATCCTGGAGCTGGGCAGCGGTGTGGGGCGCATGACACACCCGCTCCTGGAGCGCGGGTTCACGGTCACGGCGGTGGACGAGTCGGCGGAGATGCTGGCGCGCGTGCGCGGGGCGCGCACCATACGCAGCACCATCGAAGGGCTCGACCTGGGCGAGAAGTTCGACGTGGTGATGCTCGCGTCGTTCCTGGTGCACACCGGGGACGCGGAGGTGCGCCGGGGCATGCTGCGCACCTGCGTGGCGCACCTGGCGGCCGACGGCTGCGTGCTCATCCAGCGGGAGGGCGCGGACTACCACGCCAAGGTGCCGAGGGAGCGGGTCGACCCCGGCGGCTACACCGTCCGGATCGTGTCGGCCGAGCCGGTCGGGGACGGGGTGAACTCGGTGCGCGCGGAGTACGAGTTCCCGGACGCGACCTGGACCCAGACCTTCCTGACCCGGCCGCTCACCCAGGAACAGTTCGAGGAGGCGCTCGCGGAGGCGGGACTGGAGGTGGCCGAGTATCTGACCGAGGACGGGACGTGGGTGAGGGCGGTTCCGGCGGCATAGCGTGGGTGGACCCGCGGAGCGTACATGGAGCCGGGTCCTCCGGCCGGGCCGGGCCGAACTCCGCGGGGCCGGCCCGGCGGATCACCGTCCGCCGGGGCGTCCACCGCTCGGTCGGCCTGCCGAGCCCATCCCACCCGTGCCGGCCCCACCCGCGCTGCCCGTGCCGCCCGTCCCACCCATGCCACCGAGGCCGCGCAGTCGTTCCAGCTCGCGGCGGTCGCGCTTGGTGGGGCGGCCGGCGCCGCGGTCGCGCATGCCGATGGGGGCGAAGGCCTCGCGGGGCGGGGGCGGCGGTGAGTTGTCGATGTAGCACACGGCGGCCACCGGGGCGCCGACCCGCTTGCGGATCAGCCGCTTCACGATGACGACCCGCTCCCGCCCCTCGTGGCGCAGCCGCACCTCGTCGCCCACGCGTACGGAGTGGGCGGGCTTGACCCGCTCGCCGTTCACCTGGACATGTCCGCCACGGCAGGCGGTGGCTCCCATGGACCGCGTCTTGATCAGGCGGACGGCCCAGACCCAGCTGTCGATCCGCACGTTCTCACCGGCAGCGGGACCCGCGGCCTCGGCGGCGGCTACGGCCGCGGCGATTGCGGCGGGGTCGGGGGTCGGGTTGGCGGAGGCCTCGGCTCCCTCGTCGGTCCCGGCCGCGGTGGTGGGTGCCTCGGTCCCACCGCTCACCCGCTCCCTGCCGTCGTCCGCATCCTCAGAAGCCATGCCTCGACTTTAGCTCCCCGAGCCGACACGGCCGGAACCGTTTTGCCGACGCCCACCATCGCGCCCCACAGGGGCGCTGGGGGTACCCCCCGGCCGAAGGCTGGGGGAGGAACTGCGCGATCAGCCACCCACAACCCGCGGCCGCCACCTCGCACTGACCGACATGGTGCTCCCGCGCACCCCCGCCACTCCACCCGAGCCGCTCCGGCACACCTCGTCCTCGCCCCCCGCCGACCCTTCCTCCGCCTCCGCCCGCCGGACCGGCCCTACCGTTGAAACGTGAACCGCACCCCCCGCACCCAGCTCGCCCACCTCGACCAGCGCGTCAGTGGCTGCCGGGCCTGTCCCCGCCTGGTCGCCTGGCGGGAGGACGTGGCGCGTACCAAGCGGGCCGCGTTCGCCGACTGGACGTACTGGGGCCGGCCCGTCCCCGGCTTCGGGCCCGCCGACGCCCGGCTGCTGATCATCGGCCTCGCCCCGGCCGCGCACGGCGGCAACCGCACCGGCCGGATGTTCACCGGCGACCGTTCCGGCGACGTGCTGTACCAGGCGCTGTACGACGTCGGGCTCGCCTCGCAGCCGACCTCGGTGAGCGCCGACGACGGCCTGGAGCTGTACGGAGTGCGGGTCACCGCGCCCGTGCACTGCGCCCCGCCCGCCAACAAGCCGACCCCCGAGGAGCGTGACGCCTGCCGCCACTGGCTGACCGAGGAGCTGACGCTGCTGCGGCCGACGCTGCGCGCAGCCGTCGTACTCGGCGCCTTCGGCTGGCAGGCCGCGCTGCCGGCGTTCACGGAGGCGGGCTGGACCGTGCCGCGGCCCCGCCCGGCCTTCGCCCACGGCGCCCGGGTCGGTCTCGGCGGGCTGGACCTCTTCGGCTGCTTCCACGTCAGCCAGCGCAACACCTTCACCGGTCGCCTCACCCCCGAGATGCTCCGCGACGTACTGCGGACGGCGGCGGAGGCGGCCGGACTGGGGTGAGGGCCGACGTGAGGGCCGGACTGACGAGCGGGGCTCAGACGATCCGGGCCGCCGCCACCGGGCGGTCGTCCACCGTGTGGGTGCCGGTGGACGCGGAGGAGTTGACGCTCCAGCGGTAGCGGGAGAACTCGCCGGTGGCGTCGGAGGCGTAGAACATCATGTGGCCGATGCCGACGCCCTGGAAGCTCTCGCCGTCCACGTTGCTGACCATGCGGGTGTCCGGGTAGCGCGGGTAGTTGGTGAGGCCGTAGACGCCGTGCGGGTCGGAGGTGCAGTCGACGATCTCGACGGCGTACTGGGTCTCGCCGGTGAAGTCGGCGACCCCGCTGAAGACGCCCTTGACCTCGCGGACCAGGACGATGTGCCCGGTGTTCTCCGCGTCCTGCCCGTTGTAGTCGACGGCGATCAGATCGCCCGGCCGCAGGTCGGCGACCTTGCGGATACGGCGGAAGCGCGGGCCGGCGGTGTTGTTCCGGAACGCCGAGCAGTAGTCGGCGGCCTCCGGGCCCTTCTCCTGGAAGTACTGGAGGAAGTAGGCGTCGGTGGCCCAGCCGTAGGTGTGCTTGAGCAGCGCCGTGACGAAGGACGAGCAGCGGGCCCGGGCCACCCAGTCGGCGAGGTCGTCCGGGCGGCCCCAGGTCACGGTCGCCGACGTGTCCATCAGATAGACGTTGTTCGCGCGCGCCGTACGCCCGCTGACCAGGGCGATCTCATCGGCATCGAGCACACGGCCGTAAGCGCGGACGTCGTCGACCGCGCCCTTGAAGCGGTTGACGTAACCTCCGTCCCAGCGGGCCCGGCCGATGCTGAGGCCCTGGGGCGCGGTCCAGGACAGGGTGGTGTCGGCACTGCCTTCCAGGACGCCGTTCACGTAGAGCTGGACGCGGGTGCCGTCCCAGACGCCTGCCAGGTGGGTCCAGACCCCCGTCTTCGTCACCGGGGCGGCGGCGAGCGCCGAGACCTTGGTGCTCTGGTCCTCGCTGCGTACCTTGAACGCCCAGGTGCCGGCCGTGTCGTCGTACTGCAGCAGGAAGCGGCTGACGCTGCCGCCGTCCTGGCTCACGGCCGTGTACATGTTCGTGAGCACGGCGTCGTCGGCCAGCCGGACCCAGGCCGTGACCGTGAACGGGGCCGTGGTGTCCAGGACGGAGGCGGTGGCGGCGTAGGCACCGGCGGTGCCGTCGAAGCTCAGCTCGCCGCCCGCCCGCAGACTGGTCCAGCTCGCTCCCGGGCCCAGGGCGACCGGGTGGTCCAGGCCGGAGCGGTCGGCGCCGGAGCCGTCCAGCGGCCAGTGCCCGGCCAGTCCGGTCGGCAGATAGCCGGCCGCCAGCAGCCGCTGGTACCGCACCAGCTGTTCGGCCTCGGCCAGATGCGGTGCGGCGACCGGGGTGAACGGCGTGTCCAGCGGCTCGTCGGCGGCGGCGGACCCCGTACCCGCCGTCATGCCGGCCACCGCGCCCATCCCCACCAGCGCGGCTCCGCTCAACAGCCCCCGTCTGCTCACCATGGTCATGCCCTCCACGTCCGGTCCGTTCGGATCCGTCTCCGGTCCGTGCGGATCCCTTTCGATCTTCACTGGTGAGGAGAGCTCTAGGAGATCTCTGTGCGAACTGGTGTTCCCGTGGATGGCTACTGGTCGGCTGCCGGGCAGCCGGATTCCGCCGCTAGTCGCCGGCGTCCTCGTCGAACAGGTGCCGGACGGTCGACCGGTAGTTGGCCTGGACGTGGCCGAGCGCGCGGGCGCGGGCGCGGTCCGGGTCGCCCGAGGCGATCGCGTCGTACAACTCGCGGTGTTCGGTGAGGAGTTGGGGCCACTCCTCGTTCCGTCGGGTGAGCCAGCGCAACCGGCCGTCGACCGGTTCCATGACCGAGATGAGCAGGCTGTTGCCGGCCAGGGCCAGGATCCGGTCGTGGAAACGGGTGTTGATGTCGGTGATCGTCTCGGCGTCGCCCGCCTCGGTCGCCGCGGCCGCCCGGCCGAGCAGCTCCCGCAGCTCGGCCAGCGCCTCCGGGGTCGCCCGCGCCGCCGCCAGCCCGGCCGCGTACACCTCCAACGCCTCGCGCAGTTCGAAGAGTTCCTTGACGTCGGTCGGGGTCAGCCGGCGGACGACCGTGCGGCGGGCCGACTCGAAGAGGACGAAGCCCTCGGCGACCAGGGCCCGGATCGCCTCCCGGACCGGCACCCGGGAGACCCCGAACCGCTCGGCGAGCTCCCGTTCCACCAGCCGGTCGCCCGGGCCCAGACGTCCCGCGATGATGTCCTGCCGCAGGGTCGCGAGGACACGTTCGCGCACCGCGCCCAGGGGTTCGATCTTCGTGGTGGGGGAGCCCATGAGGTCATTTTCGCCGACCCGAGGGGCTTTTACGGAGCCGTAACGGGACGGACATCGGTCGGAACGCTTGACGGGAGCACCATGACGGCAGTTTGGTATACCAAAAGCTGGTACACCGGTTGGTTCCCTGGAGGCCCCGTGTCCCTCGCCGACCGCGCCGAAGCCACCGGCGCCACCGTGTTCGTCCCCGACCCCCGGCTCACCAACGAAGACCTCGCCCCCGCCGAGCGGCGGAACTGGAAGGTCTTCGACCTCTTCGCCATGTGGATGTCCGACGTCCACAACCTCGGCAACTACACCTTCGCCGCCGGCCTGCTGGTCCTCGGCATGAACGTCTGGCAGGTCTTCACCTCCCTCCTCGCCGGCTTCGTGCTGATCTACGTCGGCATGAACTGGATGGGGAGGATCGGCCAGCGCCACGGCGTGCCGTTCCCGGTGGTCAGCCGCATCAGCTTCGGTGTCTGGGGCGCCAACATCCCGGCGCTCATCCGGGCCGTGATCGCCATCATGTGGTACGGCATCCAGACCTACCTGGCGTCCGTTGCCGTCAACGTGATGCTGCTGGCCGCCTGGCCGGGCCTGAAGTCCCTGACGGAGAGCTCCTTCCTCGGCCTGGACACGCTCGGCTGGATCTCCTTCGTCTCGCTCTGGCTGATCCAGGCGGCGATCATCAGCCGGGGCATGGAGACGATCCGCAAGTTCCAGGACTTCTGCGGCCCGGCGATCTGGCTGGTGATGATCGCGCTGGCCGTCTGGATCCTGGCCAAGGCGCACTGGACCATCTCGCTCACCTCCACCCCGCACCCGGTCTCCACCGGCGAGCAGTGGCGGCAGTGGTTCGGTGCGATCGGCCTGATCCTCGCCACCTACGGCACCCTGATGCTCAACTTCTGCGACTTCTCCCGCTTCGCGCCCGACTACCGCACCGTCCGCCGCGGCAACTTCTGGGGCCTGCCGATCAACTCCACGGCCTTCGTGGTCGTCTCCGTGATCGTCACCGCCGGCTCCCTGGAGGTCTTCGGCGAGGCCATCACCGACCCGGCCGAACTGGTCGCCAAGGTCGGCAACACCTGGGTCCTGGTCGTGGCCGCGCTGACCTTCGCGGTCGCCACCATGGGCGTCAACATCGTCGCCAACTTCGTCTCACCGGCGTACGACCTGGCCAACGTCTGGCCGCAGAAGATCAGCTTCAAGGTCGGCGGCATGATCAGCACGGTGGCAGCCCTGGTCGTCACGCCCTGGAACCTCTTCTCCAACCCCACCGTCGTCAACTACTTCCTCGGCGGACTCGGCGCCTTCCTGGGCCCGCTGTTCGGCGTGATCATGGTCGACTACTACGTGATCAAGCGCGGCAGGGTGGACGTCCAGCAGCTCTTCGACGCGGCCCCCGGCTCCCCGTACCACTACCGCAAGGGCGTCAACCCCAAGGCCCTGTGGGCGTTCCTGCCCTCGGCGGCGGTCGCGGCCGTGCTCGCGCTGGTGAAGACGTTCAGCGACGTGGCGCCGTACTCCTGGTTCATCGGCACCGCCCTGGCCGCGGGCCTGTACCTGGCACTGTGCCGCCGCGACCGCGCGCTCGCCCCCGCCCCCACCCCCGTCACCGTGGCCGAGGAGGTCTGAAGGACGTGCGGATCGTCGTCACCAACTGCAACACCACGCAGGAGATGACCGAGGAGATCGTGCGAGGTGCCCGGGCCGCCGCAGGCCCGGGCACCGCCGTGACCGGGCTGACCCCGCACTGGGGGCCCGAGTCGGCGGAGGGCTGGCTGGACAGCTACCTGTCGGCGGCGGCGGTCCTGGACGCGCTGCGGACGTACGCAGGTCCGTCGTACGACGCGGTGGTCCTGGCCGGTTTCGGCGAGCACGGGCGGGAAGGCGTCCGGGAGTTGGTGGACGTGCCGGTCGTCGACATCACCGAGGCCGCCGCCCACCTCGCCTGTCTGCTGGGCCGCCGCTACGGCGTCGTCACCACGCTGGACCGGTCGCGCGGGCAGATCGAGGACAGCCTGGAGACCGCCGGGGTGGCCCGCAACTGCGTCGCCGTCGCCGGCACCGGACTCGGCGTCCTGGACCTCGCCGGTGACCCCGGGCGCACGGAGGCCGCGTTCCTCGCGGCGGCCGAGCGGGTCCGGGACGCAGGCGCCGAGGTCCTGGTCCTCGGCTGTGCCGGGATGACGGGGCTGCAGCGGGTGGTGGGGGAGAAGCTCGGCGTTCCGGTGGTCGACGGGGTCGGCGCGGCGGTGAAGCTGGCCGAGTCGCTGGTGACGCTGGGACTCACGACCAGCCGGGCGGGCAGTTACCGGAAGCCGTTGGCGAAGAGCCGGGTGTGGGGGGCCGCACCCGCATAGGGGGCGCGGCTCCGGGGCCGGCTCAGGGCCGCCACACGTACCGCACGTCCGGCTCCCGCTCCTCGTTCCCGCTCCCGTCCGTGTGCTCGACGGCGACGAAGCCGTGCCGCTCGTAGAACCGGTGCGCGGGCTTGTTGACCTGGAAGGTCCAGAGCGTCAGCCCCGACGGGAAGCGCTCCTTGGCCAGTGCCACGAACCGGTCGCCGATGCCGTGCCCCCGCCACTCCGGGGCCAGGTACAGCTGGGACAGCAGGGCCCCCGCGAGCACCATCATGCCCACGACGCGACCGTCCGCCTCCGCGACCCAGGTCTCGCGCGCCGGCACCACGACGTCCCGGATGTACGCGCGCACCTCGTCGTCCGAACGCGGCCGGACGACACTCGGCAGCGCGGCGCGGTACGACCGCAGGTAGACGTCGGCGACCCCGGCGGCGTCCGGCCCGCCGGCGCGGCGCAGTACGACCTCGGCGTTCACCCCCGCGCCCCCTCGGGCACGACGGCCGTGGCCGTGATCTCCACCAGCTGCCCGGTGTAGCCCAGACAGGCGACCCCGACCAGCGTCGACGAGTGCGGCCCGGAACTGAGCCCGGAGGCCTCGACGACCTCCCACACGCTGGACAGCACCGCGGGCTCACTGCTCACGACGTACACATCCGTCGCCAGCACATGCTCCAGGTCGCTGCCGACCGAGCGGAGTTGCTCCCGCAGGTTGGCGATCACCCGCTCGGCCTGCCGCGGCGGATCCCCCTCGCCGACGAGCTTCCCCTCCTCGTCCAGCGGAACGGAACCGGCGAGGAACGCGAGCTTCGTGCCGGCCTCGACGACGGAGACGTGTGAGTAGCCCGGCGGCGGGAAGAGAGCCGGGGCGGTGACGCGCTGGATCACGGGGGCTCCTGGAGGGAAAGGCGGGCAACCGGTCGATCATCCGCGCTCACGCCGGGCGGCCGCACCTGAATTTCCCTGAGCGGCTGTCACAGGGCGGGAAGGCCGCCGCACGGACTCTCCACCCGCCAGCCCTCGCCCCGCACCAACGGCCGCCCGCACACGGCCAGATGCAGCGCCAGCGTCGAGAGCGCGTACAGCCGTACGGCATCACATCGGTCCGCTGCCCGCCCGTACCGCCCGGTCTCCCGAAGGCTCAGCCGGCCGCCGTCGCTCCCGGCGACGAGCAGCGGCACCGGCTCCCCGTCCGGGCCGGCCGCGAGGAACGTGAACTCGCCCCCGCCCCCGCCTCCGTAACCGTCATCGATGCTCTCCCGGACCTCGTACTGGGGCAGGTACGACAGCTGAGCGAACCCCAGCGCTGGGAGGGCCAGGTCTCCGAGGTCGGGGGTGGGGCGGCGGTGTCTTCAACGGCGGGGCCTGGCTCACCATCGACGGCGGTCACGCTGTGCTCGCGGCCAGGGGGGAGTGGGTGACGAACGAGAAGCGGCTGCTGGAGCGAGCCGGGTTGCGGGGAGTCGATGACATCCTCGGCGGATTGCAAGCGGAATCCGGGGAGTTGGCCCGGGCCGTGGGTGAGGCCGAGTTGCTATTCGGCTTCGCTGGCGTAGTCGGGCTGCTCGAAAATTGCATGGGAATACGCCAGTTACCGCTGCTACCGTCCCTCACGTGGCGAAACTCAATCAGATCATCGCGGTCGAGAAGGGCATCAAGTCCAAGGCTCATCAGGACCTGACGTCGGCGCATCACGGGTTGCAGAAGCCCGCGTTGCTGGCCGGTATCTCGCGGACGTATCAGCCGAAGGACGAGGAGGGCGAGCAGCTGCCGCCCGAGTCCACGCGGGTTCAGGTCAAGGCCGAGGACGTGCTGCGGGAGACCTCGGCCACGCTGACGCGGCTCTTCGACGTGACCGCCACCAAGGACTGGGCCAACTGCGAGGCCAGGGCCGATGTGAAGGTGGACGGGCGGGTGCTGGTCGCCGCCGTGCCCGTCGCCTACCTGCTGTTCCTGGAGAAGCAGCTCGTCGATCTCAATACCTTTGTGCGGAAGCTGCCGGTGCTCGACGCCTCCGAGTCGTGGGTGCAGGACCCCTCCACCGACGCCTGGAAGACCGAGCCGGTGCGGACCCTGCGCACCAGGAAGGTGCCCCGCAACCACGTGAAGGCCGAGGCCACCGAGAAGCATCCGGCGCAGGTCGAGGTGTACTACGAGGACGTGCCGGTGGGGTACTGGACCACTGTGAAGTTCTCGGGCGCCCTGCCCGCACGGCGGGTCAACGAACTCCTCGACCGGGTCGAGAAGTTGCAGCAGGCCGTCAAGTTCGCCCGTGAGGAGGCGAACGGCGCCGACGTCGTCGACCAGCGGGTCGGGGACGCCGTGTTCGGCTATCTCTTCGGATAGCCTTCCCAGACTCCCCGGCCCCTGCGGCCGGGGTGCGCGAGGAGCGCAAAGCTGAAGCTGAGCCTTGTCGTGAAGAGCGGTCGTACCCACAGTGCGCACAGTGCGTACCACGCACGCCGTGCACACCGGGCGGACCGCGTTGAATCTCAGACTCTCGCTCCAGACTCAGCATTCGCCGCCGATCGCCGGATCGACCGGGCCCGGGCCCCAGACGTCGAAATGCAGGTTCAAGTCCTGCCCGCGCAGCTCGATGCGTGGTGGTCCAAAGGAAGGACGCGACGACCTTACGACTGACCCGGGTTCTCAAGCGTGCCGGCGTGTGACGATGGGTGGCATTCCGGGGCCCGGGGGCAGGCTACGCCCCCGGGCCCGCTCGCGTTCCGCCCCGAACCGGACCCGCACGGAATTGCGTTCATAAAGAACGCGGCTCTCCGGGGCACTTGTCACACCCATGAAATGCGAACGCACCTTTTCGTACGGGAACGCGATCTACCGTGGGACGTACAAGCCAACAGCCCGGCCACCGTCGCCCGAAGGCACACCCCGCCCTCGTCCGGTCAGGAGCCCCGTGTCCCGTCGTATCGCCCTGCCGCCCTGGCTCGCCCACGCCCTGCGCGCCCAGCGCGGGCCCGTGTCCTGGAGCGCCGTGACGAGAGGGGCGCTGGCCGCCGGGCCGCTGCTGCTCACCGCGGTCCTGCTGCACCGCACCTCCCTCGGCGTCGTCGCCGCCATCGCCGCCATGCTCGCCGGGATCAACGACCGGCCGGGCAGCCGTCGGTCCGCCGTCCGGCGGCTCGGGGTGCCCGCGGCGGCCGGGGCGCTCGGGCTGCTCGTCGGGACGTACGGCGGGGAGCACCTGACCGCCGTCCCCCTGACCCTGCTGCTCACCGCGCTCGGGCTGGTCGCCGGCGGCATGAGTGCCGTCGGACCCGTCGCCTCCGGGGCCGGGACCCAGTTGCTGGTCGCCGCCGCCATCGGCGCCGGGATGCCGGTCGCCGAGGCGGGCTGGCAGCGGGCCCTCGCCTTTCTCGTGGGCGCCGGGTGGCTGGTCGTGCTCCGCCTCGCCCTGCCCACCCCCGGCGCGATCGCCGGTGACTTCCGCTTCGACGGGGAGCGGGACGCCGTCGCCGCCGTGTACGACGCCGTCGCCGACCTGCTCGACGCGGTGGGCGACGAGGCCGCGGGCCGAAAGCGCGTCGCCCTCACCGCCGCGCTCGACCACGCCCAGGACGCGCTCACCGGGCCCCGGCTGCGGCGGTACGCCAGTTCCGCCGCCGAACGCCGGCTGCACGCGCAGTACGCCGCTGCCCTGCCCCTCGCCGAGGCGGCCACCGCCCTCGCCTGGGCCGGGGAACCGATATCCGCGCGGGCGGCCGAGGGGCCCCGGCGGCTCGCCGTGGCCGTCCGGGAGAACGGCGGCACCGGGCCGTTGCCCGCACCCTCGCGGTCCGCGCCCGCACTGCGCGCCCTCGACGACGCCCTGCTGCGTGCCGCGGAGGCCTTCGACCGGGCCGAACCCGAGGGCGGCGAGCAGCGGCCGCCCGCTCGGCGCCGTACCGCCGTCGACATCGCGCGGGCCGCGCTCGGCGGCGGCGGGCGGGAGTACGGGCTGCGGGTCGCCCTCTGCTTCGGGGCCAGCGCCGCCATCGCCCAGGCCCTGCACCACGCCCGCTGGTACGGCGAGCACCAGCACTGGTACTGGCTGCCCGCCACCGCCGTCTTCCTCGTCAAGCCCGACCTCGGGCCGCTCGCCTCCCGGGTGCTGTGCCGGGCCGCGGGGACCGTGCTCGGCGCCCTCGTCTTCGCGGGTCTCGCCGCCGTACTGCCCCGGCCCGAGGGACTCATCGCGCTGGTCGCCGTCTGCGGGGCGGTGATCCCGGTGTCCACCCGGCACTTCGGCGCCCAGACCGCCGTCGTCACCGTCCTGGTGCTCGCCCTGGTCATGGTCGGCGGCGAACCGCAGGCCTCCGTCAGCCGGATCGGCGAGACGCTGCTGGCCTGCGCGCTCGTGCTGATCGTCGGACATCTGCCGATGCCGGGGCGGCGGGGCGGCGCGGTACGCGCCCGGCTCGCGTCGGCCGGGCGGGCCGCGCACGCCTATCTCGACCACGTCCTGAGCGGGTCCGGCGACCGCGGCGAACGCTGGGCCCTGCGCCGCGAGGCCTACCGCACCCTCGCCGAGGCCCGGGCCGCCATCGCCCTCGGCGCCGCCGAACTCCCCGCCCTCGCCCGGCACACCGAGGGCACGGACGCGGTGGCCGCCGTACTCGAACGGCTCGTGGACACGACCACCGCGTGTGCCGTGCACCTCGACGAGACGGGGCGGCTGACCGACCGGCACACCCGGCAACTCAAGGATCTGGCAGGGGAGCTGGAGCGTGGTGGGCAGCGGCTCGGGGTCGCGGTGCCGCGGATGCCGGTCGCCGCGTAGTCAGCGCGCCAAGGTGCCCTCCAGCACCGTCACGGGGATGGGCGGGCGGCTCCAGAGGGCGAGGATCTCGTTGGCCAGGGCCACGACCGGCAGCGGCGGCCGGTCGCCGTGCACCTCGATGGCCGCCGCCGAGAGGCTGCGCGGCACCGCCGACGCGTCCAGCAGGCCCCGCCAGTCCTCCGGGCTCAGCTCCAGGAACTCCAGACCGGTGAGCTTCGCGATCTCCAGCGGGTCGGCGAGCGTACCGGGGTAGGCGCGGAGGGTGCGCAGCCGGGGCAGCCCGACAACCGGGGCGAGGCCGAACCGCCGGCCCTCGTCCAGCACACCGATGCTCAGCACCTCCAGGCCGGGATGGGCGGCCTCCTCGACACTCCCGATGCCCGCGTGGTTGACGTACGCCACGGCCGGCGGCCGGCGCCCGGCAGCGCCACCGCGCCGTTCGTCCTCGGGCAGGTTCGCCACCAGATCGGTGAGGGAGCCGGCGAGCAGGCCGGCTCCGGTGTGGTCCTCGTGGCCGATCACGATGATCTGCCCGGAGTGGCCGGCCGGGCCCGGCGTGAGGTCGACCGCGATCCGGTCGCCGCCGCCGTTGTCGCCGAAGACGATCCAGCCCGGTGAGCCGACCAGCCCCTGCACCGTCGCGTCCGGCGGGGTGACGACCGCGTCCATCGCCGCGAACCGCCAGTCGGCCGGGCGGGTCGAGGCGTCCGCGAGGTACACCTCGTCCAGCGGGAAGAGTTCGCAGCCGACCGCCTCGACGACGGCGTACGGGTCCGGCCAGTCCTCCCAGCGCGCCCGCGCCACCCGGTACAGCGTCCTGAGCTCCGCGGGCAGCGGGACGCCGAGCCGGGCCTCCGCCGCCGCGATCTCCGCCTCGGTCGCGCCGACGGCGTCGGGGAGCCGCTCGCGCAGCGTCCGCTCCAGCAGCCCCGGGTCCGCCGAGGGGTGCGGCACCGCGCCCGGCGTCGGCTCGGGCAGCCGGCGCCAGGGCTCGGGGACGGCGTCCTCGACCAGGATCAGCGAACCCGGGTGCGCGCCCCCGATCCCGGGTGTCACGGCGGGGCTGCCGCCGATGAGATGGAGCACGGTCCGCCCGTCAGTGCGGATCTCCGCGGCGAAGGCCATGTCGTCGGTTCCGGCCTCGGCCAGCGCCTCCTGTACCCGCTGTACGGCGTCGAACTCGTCCTGCACGTCCTCCACCAGAGCGGCTCGTCCGGGCGGCGGAGTCGGGCGGGGCAGGTCCAGACTCCAGCCGAACAGGCCGATACGGCCCACCACCTGGCCGCCCGGTGCGGCGAGACGCTCCGCATGGGCGGCACGCAGCAGCCGCAGTACCGGCTCCCAGGTGGCGAAGTCGTGCAGTGCGGGCAAGGGGGGCTCCAGTCGTCCGGGGAGAGCGGTGATGTGACGGGCGATGTGACGGGCGACGTGATTATCGCGGAGGCCGTTGTCGCCCAGTGTCAGCCCGAGGCCGCCCCCCGGGTCCCGGTCCGCCCGAGGCCGTCACGCGTCCCGGAGGAGTGGGCAGCGTCTGGCCTCAGTCCGCGAACCGCGCCCACACCGGCGCGTGGTCCGACCCCGCGACTCCGCGCCGCTTCGCCGGATCCTCGCCCACCGACGGCAGGTCCGGCGGTGTGCTGGTGCCCGGCAGGCCCGTGCCCGCCTCCGTCAGCCGGTGCACCAGGTGGTGGCTGAGGAGTATGTGGTCGATCAGTTCGTGCCGCCCGGAGTCGACGCGGGAGTAGCGCTGTTCCGCCGGTATGCGCGGGGCGATGTCCCACAGCCGTACGGCGTCGCCCTTGTCCGGGTGGTCGTAGCCGGAGGTGCCGAGTTCGGAGCCGGGCGGGCCGAGGAGGATCTGGGTGGTGGCCGCCAGTATCTCGTCGTTGAGGTCGCCGAGGACCGCGACGTCGCGGGACGTGCCCTGCCCGGCGAGCAGTTCGTCCGCCAGCGCCCGCAGCGCCGTCGCCTCGGCGGCGCGCCGGTAGAGCGCGTACGCCCCGTAGCGCGCCCGTTCGCCCTCGTCGTGCGGGTAGAAGCGGTCGCCGGGATAGGTCAGGAGCTTGGACTTGAGGTGGGCCACGGCCACCGTGAGCGGTCCGGCCGGGGCCTGCACCGTGACCGCCAGGAAGCCGCGCCCGGCCTGGGCGGCGGTCGCGCCCGAGTCGTCCGTCTGCACCGGGCGCAGTCCGGCCGGGAACGCGGCGGTGTCGACGGCCACCGTCAGCTCGGTACGGGCCAGGAAGCCGACCCGGATGCCCCGGCCGTCGGGGTGCGAGGAGAGGGTGAACCGCCAGCTCTGGCCGAGCAGTTCGGCCAGGTCCGCCAGGGCGTCGGGGTCGCCGACCTCCTGGACGCCGAGCAGGGTCGGGTCGAGCGCGCCGATCACGGAGGCGAGGGCGGCGAGCTTCGCCTCGTAGGCGGACTTGTCCTTGGGGCCGTAGGGGCTGCCGGGCCGGTAGAGGTTTTCGAGGTTCCAGGTGCCCAGGAGCATGCCGGGCTCCTTCCAGGAGGTGGTGCGGCCAGCGTGCTCGTCCGCGCCGCCCTGCGACAGTGCCGGGACCGGATGCGCGGTTCGGCTCACTCGGGCCGAGGACCGTGCCCTACGTTGGGGGGATGAGCTCCGCTCCCGCAGATCGCGGCGCCGGTTCCGCCGGCCGTGGCTCCGCTGCCGCAGGCCTCGTCATCACCGGTTGCACCGCGCTCGTCCACGACGACCAGGAGCGGATCGGCTTCCTGGAGGACGCCACGATCGTCGTGCGGGACGGGATCATCGAGGCCGTCGGCGCACGGGGAGACGTCGACGTGCGGGCGGACGCCGACGCAGCAGCGGAAGCCGACGCCGCCGTCGTCGAGCGGATCGACGGGCGAGGGCAGGTCGCCGTGCCGGGGCTGATCAACTGCCATACGCACGCGCCCATGGTCGCGTTGCGCGGACTCGCCGAGGACCTGCCCACCGAGGCGTGGTTCAACGACGTCGTCTGGCCCGTCGAGTCCAACCTCACCGAACGGGACGTGGAGCTGGGGGCGCGGCTCGCCTGTGCCGAGCTGATCCGGGGCGGGGTCACCTGCTTCGCCGACCACTACTTCCACATGGACGCGGTGGCCGCCGTCGTCGCCGAGTGCGGGCTGCGGGCCCATCTGGGGGAGGCGTACTTCTCCTCGCAGGGGGACGCGGGCCGGGAGCGGTCGGCGGAGTTCGCGCTACGGCACCGGGGGCGGGCCGGCGGCCGTATCACCACCGCCCTCGCCCCGCACGCGCCGTACACCGTCACCGACGCCGACCTCGCCGCCACCGCCGAACTCGCCCGCGCCCACGGCCTGCCCGTGCACCTGCACGCCGCCGAGAACCGCGACCAGACCGAGACCAGCCTCGCCCGCCACGGCGCCACCCCCGTCGAGATCCTGGACCGCGCAGGTCTCCTCGACACGGACCTGCTCATCGCCCACGGCACCGGCATCCTCGACCGCGACCTGCCCCTGCTGGCCCGCACCGGCGGCCGTACGGCCGTGGCGACCGCGCCCCGCACCTACCTCAAGTTCGGATGGCCCACCACCACACCGGTCCGCGCCCTGCGCGCCGCGGGCGTCCCGGTCGGCCTCGCCACCGACGGCGCCGCCTCCAACAACTCCCTCGACGTGTGGGAGTCGATGGCGCTGACCTCGCTGATGCAGAAGTCCAGCGAGGGCGATCCACGCTGGCTGACCTCCCGCCAGGCCCTGCACCACGCCACGCTGCAGAGCGCGCGGGCCGTCGGGCTCGGCGCGAGCATCGGCAGCCTGGCCGCCGGGCGCCGCGCCGACATCGTCCTCGTCGACATCTCCGGGCCGCACACCCAGCCCGTCCACGACCTGGCCGCCACCCTGGTGCACAGCGCCCGCTCCGCCGACGTCCGCACGACGATCGTCGACGGCCGTGTCCTGATGCGCGACCGCGAGCTGCTCACCCTCGATGTGCCCGCGGTCGTCCAGGAGTTGGCGGACCGGCTGCCCGGGCTCGTCGACCGCGGACACGGACGGCGCATCCAGGAGTACGACACCTGACGGGCGCGGGCCTGGGCCCACAAGGGTGTCGGGGCACGGGCACGCAAGGGTGCCGAGGCACGGGCACGCAAGGGTGCCGGGGCACGGATTAAAAATCCTCGGCGGCGCCGATGAGTTCTCTCCCCTCCCGCGGTCACCACCCGGAACCGACCGTTGTACAGGAGGGCCCATGTCGCTTCCGGAGATCGTCTCGCGTGAGCGGTGGCGTGCCGCGCGTGCGGAGTTACTGCGCAAGGAGGAGGCGCTCACGCGGGCGCGGGACGCGCTGAGCGCCGAGCGGCGCCGGCTGCCCATGGTCGAGGTGGACCCCGAGTACGTCTTCGAGGGCGGTGACGGCAAGGCGACTCTGCTGGACCTCTTCGAGGGGCGGCCCCAACTCGTCGTCCACCACTTCATGTTCGCCCCGGAGTGGGAGGCCGGCTGCCCCTGCTGCGCCACCTTCCTGGACCAGATCGGCCACCTCGCCCATCTGCGGGCGCGTGGCACCGCGTTCGCGGTGGTCTCGCGGGCGCCGTTCACCAGGATCCTGCCGTTCAAGGCGCGGATGGGCTGGACGCTGCCCTGGTACTCGTCCTGCCACACCGACTTCGACCGTGACTTCAACCGCGACTTCGAGGCGACCATCGTCGTGGACGACGAACCGGTCGAACGGCCCGGCATCAGCTGCTTCCTGCGGGAGCACGACCGGGTCTTCCACACCTACTCGGTGTACGACCGCGGACTCGACGGACTCGGCCCGACGACCTCCCTGCTCGACCTGACGGCCCTCGGCCGGCTGCCGGAGGGCGGTGACCGCGTCCTCTATCACGACGAGTACGAAGACTGACACAGCCGGTCACGGAAGTGGCCGAAAGTCAGCCGAAAGTCAACGGACCCTCACCGTCCGCGCCGACGGTGTGTCGGGTATGTCTCAGTAGCGTCACCGGGCGAGCCATTCGCGTTCTCCAGAGCGTTAACTCCTACAGGTACGACGCATTTCTGGAGGTGCAGGATGGTGAACGGGCGAACCGTGCTCGAGCGCTTTCCCGCAGGCGGACCGCGAGGATCATGGCCTGCGGAGGAGTTCGCGCAGGCCCGGCGGCTGGAAGGGATGCCCGCCGAGGTCGTGATGGATCTGGCCACGGACACGTTCCTGGTGATCGTGCGCGGCGCCGGCGGTGTCGAGAGCTGACCGGCCTCTCACGACTGACCGGCCTCTCACGACCGACCTGCCTCTGACGGCTGACCGCCTCCGGACCGCTGACCGGGCCTTGGACCGCTGACCGCCCCCGGACCGCTAACCGGCTTTGCGGACCGGCAGTTTCACCGTGAACTGGTTCGCCTGGAGCGCGTACAGCTCCGCGTAGACCCCGCCGCTCGCCAGGAGTTCGTCGGGGGTGCCCGACTCCACCACCCGGCCCTGGGCGAGGACGTGCACCAGATCCGCGTGCCGGACCGACGCCAGCCGATGGGTGATCAGTACGACGGTCTGCCCGCTGCCCGCCAGCGCGCGGATCTTCTCGAAGACCTCCAGCTCGGCCCGGGCGTCCAGGGCGGCCGTCGGCTCGTCCACGATCAGGATGCGGCCGCGCCGGTAGGCGGCCCGCGCGATGCCCAGCCGCTGCCACTGGCCGCCGGACAGCTCGTGCCCGCCGCTGAAGTTGCGGGCCAGCAGGGTGTCCAGGCCGCGCGGCAGGTCCTCGACCACCTCCTCCGCGCCTGCCTCCGCGACCGAGGTGGCCAGCCGCTCGTCGGTGAGCGGTGCCGACGAGCGGCCGACGGCCACGTTGACCTTGGCGGTGAACGGCCAGCGCTTGAAGTCCTGGGCGACCATGGCGATGCGCTCGGCGAGCCGGTGCCGGTCGGCCCGTGCCGCGTCGACGCCGTCCCACAGGATGCAGCCGCGATCCGGCTGGTACAGCCCCGCCAGCAGCTTGACCAGGGTGGTCTTGCCGGAACCGTTCTCGCCGACCAGAGCGATGATCCGGCCGAGGGGGAGCGCGAGCGTCACGTCGTCCAGGGCGGGGCGGGCGGCACCACCCGGACGGTCACCCGGATGATCGCTCGGATGATCGCTCGGATGATCGCTCGGATAGGTGAAGGTGACGTTCTCGAAGCGGATCTCCCGGGGATCGTCGGGGAGCGGGTCGCCGCCGACCGGGATCGCCCGTTCGGCCGCCTCGACGTACAGCCGCTCCAAGTCGCCCACGAACAGCGCCTCCTCGTGCAGCGTGTTGATCTCCAGCACGAGGGTGTTGAGGCTCGCCGAGCCGCTGCGGATCGCGATCACCGCCGTACCGGCCACCGACAGGGCCATCGCCCCGCTCAGCAGCAGCCCGCCCAGCGTCGCGTACGTGGCGACGGTCGCGAGGCCGGTCCAGGCCGCCGCGATCAGGCCGGTACGGGCCGCCAGCCGGGCCAGCCGGGCCTGCTCCGCCTCCGCCGTCTCCGACATCGCCCGGTAGTGCCGCAGCAGGAACGGGCCGACCCCGTGCACCCGGATCTCCGGCGCCGCCTCCGGCTCGGTGAGCAGGGCGCTGATCAGGTGGCCGGCGCGGGCGTGCTGCACCCAGGTGTGGAACGACTCGTAGCGGCGCCGGGCGTTGGTCAGGGCGCCCCAGGCGCTCGGGATCGTCATCGTGATCAGCAGCGGGAGCAGGGCCGGGTGCAGCACGGTCAGCACACCGGCCGCGGTGATCAGCGAGATCATCGCGTTCACCACGCGCGTGCCGTACATGATCATGCGGCGGGCCGAAGATGCGCCGTACTGCGCGGTGTCCAGCAGCTTGTGGAAGGCGTGGTCCTCGATCGCGGCGAGTTCGACGGCCGCGGCCCGCTCCAGGTACATCTCGGTCGCCACCCGCTCGACCTTGGGCTCCAGGCGGCCGGTGGCGTACGTGGACGCGGCGCGCAGCAGGGCGGCCACGAACATGACGGCGGCCATGACCACCAGGGCGGGGGCGGCGCTGCGCAGCCGTTCCTCGATGGTGCCGGTGCCGATCAGCCGGCCGAGCACGCTGTTCACGGCGAGCAGGCTCACGGCCTGGGCCACCCCGACGCCCACCTGCGCGGCCAGCACGATCCGCGCGGCCCCGGCGTCCGCCTGCCGGGCCAGCCGCAGACTGGACGCGAGCATGCCGGGCAGCCGGGTCATCATGGCGCGGAAGTCCAGCTCCAGGAAGGCGTTTCCGTGCTGGCTCCAGCCCATGTCGTAGCGGAGCGGTCCCCCGAACAGCAGCTGTTCCGACTCCGACATCTCGGGTGCCGCCGTGTCCCGCCTCTTCCTCACCGCGATCCTCCCCGGGGCCGTGTCCGAGTCCGTGTCCGTGACGGCGACTGAGTCCGTGTCCGTGACCGTGACTGAGCCCGTGTCCGTGACGGTGACTGTGACCGTGGACGAACGGCCACTATCGCGGGCGGAGCCGCCACCGGGCAGGGCGCGCGACGAGGCTCTCGGGGCGCGGGGGAGTGCGCGAGGGGTACGGATCGAGGGGACCCCGACGTGCGGGGGAGTGCACGAGCGGCAGGGACCGAGCAGATCCCGAGCCACCACGGAGCCGACTCACGTCCCGAGAAGGCCGGTTCCGCCCCTCTGCCGGCCGAGGCCGCGCAGCGTCACGCGCTCAGGGGACGGGACCACTCCGGTGTCGTTCCCGTCATCCGGCACAGGGCGAGGTACAGGGGTATCGGTGGGGTGTACGGCACCGTGCCCTCGGGGCGGTGGATCAGGCGGGCGGTGTCGGGAAGCGGGGCGCCCGGGCCGTAGTGGGCGGGGGCGGGCCAGGTGAGGGCGTCGTCGGAGTCCGACGGGACGATCCACCACCAGTGCGTCCCATCGGCGTACACGCATCCCACCCGCGGCAGTCGCGGTACCACCAGCGGCCCGAGCCGTGCCGGTACCGCCACCGCGTCGCAGCCCAGCGGTGCCGTCATGCCCTCGGGCACCGGGAACGACCCGCCGACACCGCCCGCGGACGACGACCGCCGGTCGCGCTTCAGGCGGATCAGCGTGTCGAGGCCCAGCGAATGGCCGGAGCCGGATGCGCCGTTCATGCCTGCCTCCGCCGGGGCACCGGCCCCAGCGCCTCGGACTGCCCCTCCGCGCCGGAGCCCGACGACGGCCGGGGCACCGTGGTGTGCGCCGGTTCGTGGGACGAGCCGTGTGACGGACCCGGAGCGGGACGCGCGCCCCAGCCCAGGTCGTTGCGCGGCTCGCCGGTCTCCCGGGCGGCGTCGGTCTGGCGCCGCAGCTCCGCCCAGACCAGCAGCCCGGGCCCGTGCTCCTGAGCCCCCCAGGCCTGGCACAGCGCCTCGACGAGGAGCAACCCCCTCCCGTGCTCCTCCTCCGGGCGCTGCGGGGACGGGTGGGGCTCGTCGGGCGCACAGCCCTCGTCCTGCACGGCGATGCGCACCGTGTCGTCGTGGTCGTGCAACTCGCATACGACGCGACTGCTCGCGGTGTGCACGATCGCGTTGGTGACCAGCTCGGATATGACCAGGGCTGCGGTGTCACAGGTGTCCGCGCAGACCGACCAGCCGGCCAGCCGGGCACGCACCAGGCGTCTCGCCTGAGCGGGGGAACCCGGATGAGCGGCGAGCTCGAACCGGAACCGGCGCGTGGCAGTGCCCTCACCTGGGTCGACTGCCTCCCCCACGCTCGAACGAGTTCGCACGGGAGGACCCCCATCAGCACCGAGACCAAGACGGTCTGCGGTGGTGTCTGTTCCTAAGGGCGCGGACGGAATCACGCTTGCCACTATCTCCCCGCCGTGAACACTTGGCAAGTGTCACTCTGAAAAATGCAGAGTGCTGTGTGACGCGGTGAAGGGCCGTGGCACACTGCTCGCAACAGCATGTCGAGCGGCGCCAGTTGGGATGAGTGAGGATCCGACGGACCGATCCGGCCAATGAGATCGATGCGACCGAACAGGATGTTCCGGCTGTTACGGCCAATTCGGTCTTATTGGTTGATTCGGTGGTTTCTGCCGGGTCTTCGAGTGAGTCTTCGAATGGCGCCGCTGGGCTGTCAGCATGCCGGGTGACACCTGTATGTGCGGCGTGACGGTGTGCATGCGTGATCGTGTGCGTGCGTGACCGTGTATGTGCGTGACCGTGTATGTGCGTGACCGTGTATGTGTGTGGCGGCCAGGGCGCAGGCGAGCCCGGCCGGGGAACAGTGAACTTCGTGGAGGTGGAGCGTGAGCGAGCCGCGGTCCGCGCCGACGGTGGGCCAGGTGGTCCTCGGTCGGCGCCTCCTCGACCTCCGGGAACGCGCGGGGCTCAAGCGCGAGGAGGCCGCCCGTGTGCTCCGCGTGGCGCCCGCCACCGTCCGCCGTATGGAGATGGCCGAGGTCGCCCTCAAGATCCCGTACCTCCAACTGCTCCTGAAGGCCTACGGGGTGACCGACGACGAGGCCGACCTCTTCGTCCGGCTCGCCGAGGAGGCCAACAGGCCCGGCTGGTGGCAGCGGTTCCACGACATCCTGCCGAGCTGGTTCTCCATGTACGTCAGCCTGGAGGGCGCGGCGAGCCTGATCCGCTCCTACGAGCCGCACTTCGTGCCCGGGCTGCTGCAGACCGAGGACTACGCGCGCGGGGTGCTGAAGTCGGGCGCCGTCGGCCAGACCGAGCCGGAGGAGATCGAGCGCCATGTCGCCCTGCGCATGCAACGCCAGCAACTGCTCACCCGTGCCGAGGCGCCCCGCTTCTGGGCGGTGATGGACGAGACCGCACTGCGCCGCCCGGTCGGCGGTCCGGAGGTGATGCGCGCACAGATCGACCGACTGCTCGACGTCACGAAGCTGCCCAATGTGACGCTCCAGGTCGCCCCGTTCTCCAGCGGGCCGCACCCGGGGACGTACGGGCCCTTCGTGCTGTTCCGATTTGCCATGCCCGAACTTCCGGACATGGTCTACAGCGAGTACCTGACCGGCGCCGTCTACCTGGACGCGCGCACCGAGGTGGCGACCCACCTCGAGGTCATGGACCGCATGGCGGCGCAGGCCGCTACGGCACAACGCACGAAGGAGATCCTCCGGGATCTCCGCAAGGAGCTGTGAATGGATCGCATAAAGCCCCAGTCCGGGCCGCGGAACCGTACCGAGCGGATCTACAACGGCATGCCTGCCCGGGAACTGGGCAGCGAGGGCTGGCACAAGCCGTGGAGTGGCGGAAACGGGGGCAACTGCCTGGAGGCGATGAAGCTGGCCGACGGCCGGATCGCCGTCCGTCAGTCGACCGACCCGGACGGGCCGGCGCTGATCTACACCACGGACGAGATGACGGCCTTCATCGAGGGCGCCAAGGCGGGGGAGGCCGACTTCCTGCTCTCCTGAACCTCTTCTGTCTCCTTCTGCCTCCTTTTCTTTCTTCTTATTCAACTTCTTTGTAATGGTGCTGAATTGATCATCGACCGCGTCAGACGTTTACGGAGTGTCTCGTGATCGACACCAGCAAGCCGCACCCGGCGCGCATGTACGACTGGTATCTGGGCGGCAAGGACAACTACCCGGTTGACGAGGAGCTGGGGCGGCAGATGCTCGCCCTCGATCCCCGGGTGCCGGTGATGGCGCGGGTCAACCGCGCCTTCATGCACCGCGCCACCCGGTGGCTGGCCGAGCACGGCCTACGGCAGTTCCTGGACATCGGCACGGGCATCCCGACCGAGCCCAACCTGCATCAGATCGCCCAGGACATCGCGCCCGACGCCCGGGTGGTGTACTGCGACAACGACCCGATCGTGCTCGCCCACGCGGCGGCCCTGCTGCGCGGTACACCCGAGGGCGCGACGGAGTACCTCCAGGCCGACGTGCGCGACCCGGCGGCGATCGTCGCCGGCGCGCGGGCGGTCCTGGACCTCGACCGCCCGGTCGCGCTGTCGCTCGTCGCCCTGCTCCACTTCGTCTCCGACGAGGACGGGGCGCACGAACTGGTCGGCCGGCTGCTGTCCGAACTGCCGTCCGGCAGCTACCTGATGATGACCCACGCCACCGCCGACTTCACCCCGGAGGAGTCGGCGGCGGCCGTCGCGAAACTCAGGGCGGCCGGGGTCACCCTGGCGCTGCGCTCCCGCGAGGAGTTCGGCCGCTTCTTCGAGGGCCTCGAACTCGTCGAACCGGGTGTGTCGGTCGTCCACCACTGGCACCAGGAGCTGGGCGAGCCGGTACCGGGACAGGACGACGGGGTGATCCCGGGCTACGGGGCGGTGGCGCGCAAGCCATAGGCCCCCGCAGCCCATAGGTCCCCCGGAGCGCGGACATCACAGCCAGGACCAGATCCGCCAGGGCGCGGCAGGGCACGTCCAGGCAGGGCGCTTCGGGGCGAGGGGACGAGGGCGAAGGCCATGGGCGACCCGGGGGACTCGGGGACGGGGGCGCTTCGGCATCGTAACCCGGGGCTCGGACGGGCGAGTTGTCCGTGTTCGGCTCGGTGGGTGAGGCGTTGTTCACGTCGGTGGGCCGGTTCGGTGGGCCGGTTCGGTGAGTCAGCTCCGTGGGTCAGTCGTCGTCGGCATCCGCGTCCCCGATGCCGACGACCGTGAGGTGGGTGCGTTCGAGGGTGGTGTCCTCCAGGCAGCCGCGCAACCGCATACGGTCGTGCTCGGTGAGCGCGGGCCGTACGACCCCGGCGAACACGCCGTCTCCCAGGTCGCCGAGTACCGCGTGCCGCAACGGCACGGACGTGGAGTCCCGGCACCGCTCCCACACCTGCTCGGCGGCCAGCGCCCGCCGCTCACCCGTCATGCCGGCACCGCGGGTGTCGACCTGGACGAGCACGGAGGTCGCCTCGTCGTCGTTCTCGTGCTGCTCGCGCGTCTGGGTGAGGTCGGCGAGACCGACGACCAACCCGCCGAGCAGGGCGGCGCCGACGACGGCGCCGACGGCCAGGCGGACGGTGCGGCCCCGGGCGGCCCGGGGGAGCGCGGGGAGGTCCTCCGGGTCTGCCGGATCGCGTGAGCCGCGTCCGGGTTTGGGTGCGGGTGCGGGTGCGGCAAGGACGGCCAGCCGCCCCGCGAGCCGCCGTTCGGCGGGCCGGGCCGTCGCCGACGCGACCCGCTGCACCAGCCAGGCGAGCCCCGACAGCAGTACGCCGGTCACCATGAGGACGGGAACGAAGACGTACGTCCGGTCCGCGGTGTCCTCCAGCCAGCGGAACCGGGCGGCGACGCCGTGCCCGGGCACCGCCTCCCGCAACCGGGCCAGCACCTCCTCCTGCCGTACCGCCGACTTCCGGTGCCGCAGTTCGCCGTCCCGCAGCCGCTCCTCGATCCGGGTCAGCCGCCCCAGCAGCACGATGCCGAGCAGCATCACCTCCACGACCAGCAGCAGCACGCCGTACAGGATGGCCCGCTGCCACTGCCACCGGTACAGGTAGACGACCGTGTACGTCCCTGCCCCCGCGGCTGCCAGCCCGCCGAACACATACGCGATCCGCCGCATCACCCGCCTCCCGCCCGTACGTCACCACCGGTCCCGTCGACGGCGATCCGCGACCCGGGCCGGAACCGCCGTACCGCGTCCGCCGCGCCGACCACCGCCGGTACCCCGAACTCCCGTGCCAGCACGGCAAGATGGGACAGCGGACTACCGGTCTGCGCGACCAGCCCGGCGAGACCGGGCAGCAGCGGGGCGAGGACCGGATCGAGGGTCCGTACGACGAGCACGGCGTCGGCCGGCCGGGGCCCGGACCCGTCCCAGACCGTCCCGACCGCTCGGCCGCCCGACACGCCACGCGCGGCGCCGTGTCCCCTGCGCTCGGCGACGACCGCGCCGTCCGCCAGCCGGAAGGCGTCCGGGAGAGGCGGCGACTCGGGCTCCGGCACGCGCGCGTGGACATCGGCGGGAAGCGCGGCACCTTCGAGCACGGCGACCAGTTCCGGCCACCGCAGCAGACCGGCCCGCTGCACGCCCAGCCCGAGCCGCCGTGCCGCCTCCCGCACGAGCCGGACCTGTCACTCCTGAACCCACCGGACCCGGAGACGAAGGGCTTCACGAGGCGGGAGGGCGGGGGAGCCGTGGTTTGCCGGGGAGGTGTGGTTCGGCGGGGAGCCGTCGCTCGGCGGCGAGGTGTGGCTTGGCGGGGAGCCGTCGCTCGGCGGGGAGGCGTGCGGGACGGTCGCGGAGACGCTGCCGGCCCAGCAGCCGGCGCGGCGCGCTGCCTCCGATGTCCAGCGCGGCGGCGAGCCCGCGGGCCATGGGCGTCACCCACAGGTCCGCCTCCAGCGGCAGGAGCTGTCCCGGCAGCGTCTCCGCGACCGGTCCGGGCCCGAGCAGCCGTGCCCCGCGCGCAGGCCGGGCCGCCGTACCGAAGTCCGCCCAGCCGCGCACGTCGAGGACGGACGTGAACTGCCCCGCCAGAGACGAGGACTCGGTGTCCTCCTGGGGCGAGGAGGACCGTACGACCAACGGCAGGGCACCGCCCTCGGAGAGTTCCTGTCAGGCCGGCCACAGAGCGGCCGGATCGCCGTGGGCGCCGGCGGCGCCGTCGAGGATGACGAATCCGGGGAGCACCGGCAGCCCGGCACCCGCGGCACGCGCGAGGTTGGCGGCCTTGGAACCGGCGTGCAGGGGAAGCGCGGCGAACGGCTGGTCCAGCGGAACGGCTACCGGGCCCTGCGTCTCGACCAGCCCATGACGTTCGTCGAGCGTCGTCATCAACACCCTCCAGGACCGACCGTCAACAGGGGGGACGCGCGGGGGTGGCCCTGCGTCTGACGACGGAACGAAGGATGGGGGCGCCCTCGGCCGCCTCACTCCGGGCCGGCCGTGACACGCCTCCTGAGCCCATAATCCCACCGACGTTGAACTCCATGCCGTCTGCAGTCCACTCTCCGGCCGCCGGCGAAGGGATTTCGTGAGCCGGAAGGAGAACATCCCGACCGACTCGTCTCCCGGCAGTACGCCCCACCTCCTCCCCAGGGCCGAGAGCCTGCACCCTCCCCAGGGCCGAGAACCCACACCGCGCACGCCGACGCCCACCGCACCCCGCAACTCTCCCGCCGACCGCGCCTGTCGGCTCCGGTCCCGGCCCCTTCCTCGGCGCCTACACCGTCATCGGCCGGTCGTGCGGCGATATCGGCCAGGGCAGTTGCGAACTCCCTGTCAGGTAGTGGTCGACGGCCGCCGCCACCGCCCGTCCCTCGGCGATCGCCCACACGATCAGCGACTGCCCGCGCGCCGCGTCCCCGGCGGCGAACACGCCGGGCACGTTCGTGGCGAACCCCGCGTCCCGGGAGATGGTGCCGCGCGGCTCCGTCGCCACCCCCAGCTGGTCGATGAGCCCGTCCTCCCGGTCGGGCCCGGAGAAACCGAGCGCGAGCAGCACCAGGTCGGCCGGGAGCGTCCGCCCGGTTCCCGGCACCGGCAGCCGCGCCGCGTCCACCTCCACCAGATGCAGCGACCGCACATGCCCGTTCCCGTCGCCCGTGAAGCGAAGCGTCGACGCCGCGAACAACCGCGCGTCCGCGTCCGCCGAAGGCGCCGTCTCCAGGTCCCGCGCCTCCTCGTGCGCCGCCGACAGCCGGTAGATCTTCGGGTACGTCGGCCACGGCTCGATGTCCTCGTCCCGCTCCGCGCCCGGCTGCGCGTAGATGTCCAGCTGGGTCACCGACGCGGCCCGCTCCCGCAGCGCCGTCCCCAGGCAGTCCGCCCCCGTGTCACCCCCGCCCACGATCACCACATGCTTCCCGGCCGCCGACATCGGCGACTCGGCCAGATCTCCCTCGCACACCCGGTTGGCCAGCGGCAGATACTCCATCGCCTGGTGTATTCCGTCCAACTCCCGGCCCGGCACCGAAAGTTCCCGCCACGCCGTCGCCCCGGTCGCGATCACCACCGCGTCGTACCGGGTCCGCAGCTCCGCCGCCCGCAGGTCGCGCCCGACCGCCACGGACGTACGGAACTTCGTCCCCTCGGCCCGCATCTGGCCCAGCCGCCGTTCCAGATGGCGCTTCTCCATCTTGAACTCGGGGATGCCGTACCGCATCAGCCCGCCGAGCCGGTCGTCCTTCTCGTAGACGGCGACCGTGTGCCCGGCCCGGGTCAGCTGCTGCGCCGCCGCGAGCCCGGTCGGCCCGGACCCGATCACCGCCACGGTCCGCCCCGACAACCGCTCCGGTGGCCGCGGCGAGGCGAACCCCTCCGCCCAGGCGTGGTCCGCGATGGCGCACTCGACGTTCTTGATGGTGACGGCGGGCTGGTTGATCGCGAGCACGCACCCCGCCTCGCACGGCGCCGGGCACAACCGTCCCGTGAACTCGGGGAAGTTGTTCGTGGCGTGCAGCCGGTCGCTGGCCGCCCGCCAGTCCTCCCGCGACACCAGGTCGTTCCACTCGGGGATCAGGTTGCCCAGCGGACACGCGTCGTGGCAGAACGGCACCCCGCAGTCCATGCAGCGGTCCGCCTGCTTGCTGATGATCGGCAGCAGCGCGCCGGGGACGTACACCTCGTCCCAGTCCCGGACCCGTTCCTCGACGGGCCGCCGCGGCCACTCCTCGCGTGGCGTGGTCATGAACCCCTTGGGATCGGCCATGGTCGTCTTCCTCGCGTGCTGATACCCCAGGCCGTGCGTCATCGGGCGGCACTCTTTCGGCCACGATACGTCCGCTCGGTTACGCCCGCAGAGTGGCTGACAGCGCTTTCTGGTGAGGGCTTCCTCAGCGGGGAGCCAGCCGGATGCCAGCCGCCTGCCAGCCGGCTGGCAGGCGGCCGTCAGGCGGGATCCAGCCCCTGTCCAGCCGATATCCAGCCGTGGGGCCGATGTGCTCCCACGTCTGCCTCAGGACAGGGCCAGTACATACACGACCGCCGCCGCGGCCGCCGCGACGGTGCGCACGTGGTTCCAGAGCGTCCACTCACGCACGTACACCGGCCAGTAGGAGACGGCCTCCGGCGCCCCTGGCTCCAGCTTGGCCAGCGCCTCGTTCCGGGGCACGTTCGCCATCGCGGTCAGCCCGAACGAACCGAACAGATACAGCCCGCTGCCCAGCAGCAGCTCCACCTTCCCGTCGTCCGGCCACACCACGAACGTCACCACCGCGATCATCGCGCACACCACCGCCGACCCCGCGAACACCAGCATGAACGCCGGGGTCAGGGCCGCCCGGTTGATCGCGTTCATCGCGGCTATCCCCTGCGCCGGCGGCAACGAGGCCAGCCCGCGCATCACGAAGGTCGAGAACCCGCAGAACACCCCCGCCACCAGCCCGGCCCCCAGCACCCCCAACAGGACCAGCACGTAATACGGCCCGTCGATCACGGCCACCACACCCACTCTCGCCCATGGACGCCTCCGCCTCTCAGATCCATGCCCACGGGCCACCCCTCCCCATGACTGTGAAGCCCGTCCACATACACATCCGACCGGAATCACCCCCCACCTCCGTCCCCGCTCCCGCCGCCGCCGTGGCTCCACCCCTGCCCGCCGTCACCCGGTCAGGCGGATCTCCACCCCGGCCTCCCACTCCCGCAGCACCGCCTCCACCGTCCGCGCGATCCTTCGCCGCGCCTCGTACCGTGGCACCCCGCTCATCAGCAGCTGGTCGTACGGCGTGTCCACGTGCCGTACTCCGGCCACCACCGCCGAGACCACCGCCCCCTCCGTCAGCGCCCGCCCGGCCGCGGTCCGCCCGACCCGTCCGCTGCCCCGCACCGACGCGTGTGCCGCGATCGCCCGGGCCCGCTCCACCGGGCAGCCCGGGAACAGGCGCAGGATCTCCGCCGCGAACGCCTCCGTGAAGCGCACGTCCTCGGCCGCCCGCCGCTTCGTGTCCCGCGCCCGGCGCCGCCGCCGTGCCTCTGCGTCGGCCAGGCACCGCGCCTCGGCCCGGGCCAGCGCGGCCTCCTCGACCAGGACGCCCTGCCGCTCGTACCGGCTCTTGCGCCGGTTGAACCGGACCACCACCGCCGACAGCGTGCTCTCCTCCCGCGACCGCCGGGTCAGTGCCGTGTCGCCACGGGGCAGGAACACCAGATGCCCGAGATCGGCGCACTCGAGGCACCGCGGTACCCCGTCCTCCACCACCAGCAGCGACAGCGGCCCCCGCCGGCACGCCGCACACCGCTTGTGCCGCAGCGGCTGCACGACCAGAAGTCCACCGTGGTGAGGGGGAGTTGCAAGGCGTGTCATATGCGGTACTTTCCCCTCCCCGGGGACTGATCTCACGTCGTTCGCGTCCTCCCTGACGACCGGGCGACGGCATCCTCCCGCCCGGCGCGCGGCCCGTCACGCCAACCGTCACCGGTGCCCGGCCCCGGAACCACCCCGGCGTGCCCGAACGGCCGACCCGGCATCATGATCCTGTGCGACTCGAAGCGATCACCTGGGACCGGCTCGCCGAGCGTCTCGCCGAGCGGCTGGTCGAACTGAAGCCCGCCGACGGGAGTGCCTGGCCACGCGTCGCCTTCGACGGCGCCCCGGCCGCCCGGCCCGGCGACCTCGCGGAGCGCGTCGGCGAGGCGCTGCGCGTAAGGGGCCGGCCGTCCCTCGTCGTGGGCACCGAGGGCTTCCTGCGCCCCGCCTCGCTGCGCCTGGAGCACGGCCGGCGCGACGCGGAGTCGTACTACGGCGGCTGGTTCGACACCAACGCCCTGTGGCGGGAGGTCTTCGGCCCCCTCGATCCCGGCGGGAACGGTCGCGTCCTGCCCGATCTGTGGGACCCGGCCACCGACCGCGCCACCCGCAGCCCCTATGTCCAACTCCCGCCCGGTGGACTTCTGTTGCTGCACGGACCGCTCCTGCTGCGGCACTGGTTCCCGTTCGACCTGACCGTCCACCTCCTCCTGACTCCCGGTGCCCTGCGCCGCCGTACCCCCGAGACCGACCACTGGACCCTCCCTGCCTTCGAGCGCTATGCGGCCGAGACCGACCCCGCCGGCACGGCCGACGTCCTGGTCCGCGCCGACGACCCGCGGCATCCGGCGTGGAGCGGCTGAGTGGCCCCGCGGCGGGACCGGATCGAGGACGGTGCGGCCGGTCTGGCGCGGCTCGGCCTCGGAGGAGATCCGGTAAACCCTTTTATATGCACGCGCATATAAGTAGCCTGGCCGTATGCCTGCCTCCTCGATCACTCCCGTCACCTTCGACGACTCCCTCCGGGCCCTCCTCGACGCCAGGAACTTCGCCAGCGTCGCCACCCTCGGCCCCGACGGCGCCCCGCACAACTCGGTGGTCTGGATCAAGCGCGAGGGCGACACCGTGCTGTTCTCCTCCACCGACGGCCGTCAGAAGGTGCGCAACCTCCGCCGTGACCCCCGCGTCAGCCTCACGGTCTTCGACCTGGCCAACCCCTACCACTCGGCCGAGATCCGGGGCACAGCCGAGATCCTCCCGGACGAGGACAAGCGGCTCCCGCACGAGCTCTCCCACAAGTACCTCGGCATCGACCCACCCGCGGAGAAGGACGACGAGACCCGCCTGATCATCAGGGTCGTGCCGCGCCGGGTCGTCGCCTTCTCGGCCTGAGGCGCCGCCCGCGGCCGGGCGGCTCAGAGCCAGCCGTTGCGCCTGAAGCCGCGGTACAGCACCAGGCACGCCAGGGATATGACGCCGATGACGAGCGGATAGCCGAACCGCCAGTGCAGCTCCGGCATGTGATCGAAGTTCATGCCGTACACGCCGCACACCATCGTCGGCACGGCGATCACCGCCGCCCAGGCCGTGATCTTCCGCATGTCCTCGTTCTGCGCGACCGTCACCTGCGCCAGATGTGCCTGGAGGATGGAGTTGAGCAACTCGTCGAAGGCCGCGATCTGTTCCTTCGCCCGCATCAGATGGTCGAGCACATCCCTGAAGTAGGCCTGTATCTCAGGGTCGATCACCCGTATCGGCCGGGTGGTCAGCTCCTCCATCGGCCTGCCGAGAGGCACCACCGCCCGCTTCAGTTCCAGGAGTTCACGCTTCATCTGGTAGATCCGGCCCGGGTCGGCCCGTGCGCCGTTCTCCGCGAACACGTCCGCCTCGACCTGGTCGATGTCGCCCTGCACCGAGTCCGTGACGCTCAGGTAGTCGTCGACCACATGGTCCGCGATCGCGTGCAGCACCGCCGCCGGCCCCTTGGCGAGCTGGCTCGGCGTGGCCTCCAACTCCTCGCGCAGCGGCCCCAGCGAGCCGTGCCGACCGTGCCGTACCGTGATCACGAAGTCCTCGCCGACGAACACCATGATCTCGCCGGTGTCGACCACCTCGCTGGTCGCCGTCAGTTTCTCGTGCTCGACGTAGCAGACCGTCTTGAACACGGCGAAGAGCGTCTCGCCGTACCGCTCCACCTTCGGGCGCTGATGGGCCTCGACCGCGTCCTCCACGGCCAGCGGGTGCAGGTCGAACAGCTCGGCGATGCCCGCGAACTCGCTGTCCGTCGGCTCGTGCAGCCCCAGCCAGACGAACCCGTCTCCCCTCTTGCGCACCCGTTGCACCGCGGAGAACAGGTCGCTGCACTCCGGAACCCGGACCCCGTCCTCGTACGTCACGCAGTTGACCACCGAGGAGCCCAGCGGGGACCGTGCGTGATGGTTCAGGTCGACACGGGGCCGCCGCCGGGCCAGCCGCGCCACCCTGCGCAGGCCGCCGGTCCTGCCCAGCCCTGTGACCTTGCGCAGATTCCCTGCCATCGTCATCCGGATCTCCTTGCATGGATCCACTCGCGCAACGCTTCCCGCCTTGCCCGGCAAGTCTGCCAGCCCGGTGTGAGACACGGGTAAGCCTGTGGGAACAGCGGGTTCCGGTTGGTTCCCGCCTGTGGACAACCGCATTCCCGACCCGTGTCCCCGATCCGCGTTCCCGAACCGTGTGCCGGGCAACTGAAATCATCGCTTCATGACACAGGCCGACGGATATCTTCTCGACAACCGCCAGAGCGAGGCCGGACAGCGCTTCGACGCCTTCGCGAACCTCTTCGACCCGACCACCTTCCGCCACCTCGAGGCATTCGGTCTCGGACCGGGCTGGCGCTGCTGGGAGGTCGGGGCCGGCGGCACCTCCGTGGTGTCCTGGCTGGCCGGGAAGGTCGGGCCGACCGGCCTGGTCGTCGCCACCGACATCGACACCTCGCTGCTCGCCGCGGCCGCCCACGCACCCGTCGAGGTCCGCACCCACGACGTGGGCGCCGAGGAGCCGCCGGGGGAGGGCTTCGACCTGGTGCACGCCCGGCTCGTCCTGGTCCATGTGCCGGACCGGGAACGGGCGTTGCGGTCCATGATCAAGGCCCTGCGCCCCGGCGGACGGCTGCTGATCGAGGACGCCGACCCCGCCCTCCAGCCCCTCACCTGCCCCTACGAGTACGGCCCCGAGCAGCAGCTCGCCAACCGCCTGCGCCAGGGCTTCCGCAAGCTCCTCGCCGAACGCGGCGCCGACCTGTCGTACGGCCGCAAGCTTCCGCGGCTGCTCCGCGAGGCCGGGCTGCACGACGTGGAGGCGGACGCCTGCTTCCCCGTCGCCTCGCCCGCCTGCACCGCTCTGGAGTCGGCCACCGTCCGGCAGATCAGGGGCCGGCTCGTAGCGGCCGGCCTTGCCACCGACGAGGACATCGACCAGCACCTGGCCAACGTGGCGACGGGCAGCATGGACCTCGCCACGGCCCCGATGATCTCTGCGTGGGGCCGCAAGGCGTAGGCCCGCCGCTTCCCGGCGGGCGCCCGGGTCAGTCGCGGGCGGGCGGTCTCGCACCCACGCGTTCCACCGCCCGTGCGCCCGCCCGGCAGCCGAGCGCCGCCGCCTCCTGGGCATCCGTGCCGGCGACCAGCGCGGCGAGGAACGCCCCGGTGAAGGCGTCACCGGCGCCCGTGGTGTCCCGGGGCGTCGCCGGTGCGGCCGGGATGCGTGCGAGGACGCCGCCCGATCGGGCCACCAGCGCGCCGTCCGCTCCCGCCTTGGCCACCACCAGCGGCACCTGGCGGCTCAGCTTGGCCGCGGCGTCCGCCGGATCGGGCAGCCCCGTCAGCAGACAGGCCTCGTCCCGGCTCGGCAGCAGGACGTCGACCCCCTCGACGAGCGTCAGGAAGCGGTCCACGCCCAGCGCCACGAGGAACCCGGCCGACGCCGGGTCCAGGCTCACCGGTACGCCACGCGCGCGTGCCGCCGCCAGGGCCGTCGCCACCAGTGCCCGGCTCGGCTCGGAGAACAGCAGGTAGCCGGAGAGATGCAGCCGGGCCACCCCGTCGAGCAGCGCGTCCGACCAGTCGGAGGGCTCCAGCCGCAGGGACGCCCCGCTGTCCGTGAGGAAGGTCCGCTCGGCCGAGGCACCGTTGTCGACCAGGCAGATCACCGCCCCCGTCGCGGCCTCGGGGTCCACCACGAGCCGGGACCGCACCCCGGCGGCGGCCAGTTCCCGCTCGTGCCACTGGGCCGCGTCCGCGCCCACCCGCCCCAGCAGCCGTACGTCCGCACAGCCCGTGTGCGCTGCCCAGCAGGCCACGTTGGCGCCCGCCCCGCCGGGCAGGGTCCGGATCACGGCGGCCGTGTCGGTGCCGACCGCGAGCGGCCCCCGGTACCGCGCGACCACATCGGTGACGACGTCCCCGACGACCAGCAGCGCCCCGCCCGGAGCCCGGCCACCGCTAGGCGTCACTTCCCCGTCAGGCGTCAGCTCCCCACCAGGTGCCGCTGCCGCGCCCGGCGCCGCCGCCCGCTCGGTCGTCACCCCCTGGCCCACGCCGACGCGATCCGCGCCGCCAGCCCGACATTGCCGCGCACGGCCGCCAGGTTGGCCTCCAGGGAGGCGCCGTCCGTGTGCCGGACCAGATAGTCGAGCAGGAACGGCGTGACCGCCTGACCGGCGATCCCTTCCGCGTCGCACGCGTGCAGCGCGTCGGCGAGCACGCGTGCGTGCAGCGCGGGGTCGAGCTGCTCCGCCTCCGGGACGGGGTTGGCGACGATCAGCGCCGAGTCCGCCGCGTCCAGCGCGTCCTGTGCCCGCATGACGTCCGCGACCTGCTCCGGGGTCTGAAGCGTCCAGTCGACCGGATGCCCGGAGTCGGACAGATAGAAGCCGGGGAAGCGGTCCGTGCCGTAACCGGCGACGGCCACGCCCAGGGTCTCCAGGCGCTGGAGGGTCGCAGGCACGTCCAGGATCGACTTCACGCCCGCGCACACCACCGTGATCCGGGTGCGTGCCAGCAGGCCGAGGTCGGCGGACTCGTCCTGGGTCGCCGTCCACTCGCGGTGCACCCCGCCGAGACCGCCCGTCGCGAACACCCGGAGGCCGGCCAGTGCCGCCAGCTGCGCCGTCGCCGACACGGTGGTCGCCCCGCTCGCCCCCGCCGCCACGGCGAGCGGCAGGTCGCGGTGGCCCAGCTTGCGGATCCCGTCCTCGTTGGCGATCCGCTCCAACTGGTCCTTGTCCAGGCCGACATGGGGCAGCCCGTCCAGCACGGCGATGGTCGCGGGCACCGCGCCCGCACGTCGTACCGTGTCCTCCAGCTCCAGCGCCACCTGGAGATTGCGCGGGCGCGGCAGCCCGTGCGCGATGATCGTGGACTCCAGGGCGACCACCGCGCGACCCGCGCCGAGCGCCTCCCTGACCTCTTCCGACACCACCAGCACCACGCCTGCCTCCTGTCCGTCGGTCTTCCCTCATTTCTGGCGGGGGCCGTACCCGGCTAAACGCTTGCGGCCTGTGGGGGACGCCACCAGCCTGGGCGGCATGACGAATCACCCGGTACGCCTGGATCACGTCGTCCTCTGGGTCGCCGACCCGGCCGCCGCGGCCGGCTTCTACGAGCGGATGCTCGGCCTGGAGCCGCTGCGGGTCGCCGAGTTCACCGCTGGAGAGGTGTCCTTCCCCTCCGTACGCGTCAACGGGGAGACCATCATCGACCTCGCGCCGCTCACCCTCGCCGAGCGCATGCCGGCACTTCCCGGCACCGCCGACAGCGCGGGCCACCCCGTGAACCACGTCTGCCTGTCCCTGCCGTCCGACGCCTTCGACGCCCTGCGCGCCCGCCTCGCCGAGCACGCCGTCCCCATGACCGACATCGGACGCGACTCCTTCGGCGCCCGTGGCAAGGCCCCGCGGAACTTCTACTTCCGGGACCCCGACGGCAACGTCGTCGAGGCACGGCACTACGCCTGACCGCGCCCGCGGAGCGCCGCACGGAAAGGACTCGGGAGCGCGTCTCAGAACAGCGGCTCGGGAAGCACGCCCTCCAGGGCGAGCAGCTTCCGCTTGGTCTCCAGACCGCCCCCGAACCCGCCGATCCCGCCGTCGCTCTCCACCACCCGGTGACAGGGCACGACGACCGGCAGCGGGTTGGCGCCCATCGCCGCGCCCACCGCCTGCGCCCCGCCGGGCTGCCCGACGCGCCCCGCCAGATCGCCGTACCCGACCACCGTGCCGTACGGGACACCGGCGGCCAGTTCGCGCAGCACCTGGCGGTTGAAGCCGGAGATCAGCGACCAGTCCAGCGGCAGGTCGAAGTCCTGCCGCCGGCCCGCGAAGTACGCCCGCAGCTGGGATATCGCCTCGGCCAGCACTGGCTCCGTGGGATCCTCGACGGGCTCGGTGCCCAGCCGGGCCGCCAGCCGCTCCACCGTCCGCTCCCGCACCGCCTCGGTGGCGTGGAACACCACGTTGACCAGGCCGGTCCCGGTCGCCGCGAGCAGCAGCGGACCGATGTCGGTGGCCACGACGGCCCACACCACCCGCTGCCCGTACTGTCCTTCGCTGTCCATGTGCCCCACCGTACGGCCCGCCACTGACAATGCCCCTCGCCCCGGCCCGGGTCAGCTCGCGCGCAGCGCGGCCCGCACCACGTCCGGCTTGTTGGTGATGATCCCGTCCACGCCGTAGCCGACGGCCTTCCAGGTGGTCACCGCGTCGTTCACCGTCCAGGTGAAAACGCGCAGCGGCCTGCCGTGCGGACCCTCGAACGAGTGCACGTTCTTCACATAGCCGGCGGAGATCGAGTCCACCGAGGGGTTGATCAGGTCCACGAAGCCCGCGTACCGCTGCAGGGACCCCACGGACGGTGTGCCGAGGTAGCCGGTCGTCACGGCGGGCCGGAGTTCGTGGACGGTGCGCAGACTGTCCGCGCTGAAGCTCTGCACGACGAGCCGGTCCAGGTGCGGGCGGTCCAGCCAGCCCTCGTCGCCCAGCAGCTTGAGGATCTGCTGCTCGATGCCGGGGTACAGCTCAGGGTTCTTGATCTCCAGGAGCAGCTTCTCGTGGTTGTGGTCGACCCGGCGCATGTACTGCGCCAGCGTCGGCACCCGCGTGCCCCGGTACGCGGGGGAGAACCAGCTGCCCGCGTCCAGCCGGGCGATCTCGGCCGCGGTGAAGTCCTTCACTTTCCAGGGCGCCCGGTCGGGAAAGACCTGTTCGACGTCGGTCGTGCGCTCGAGGCTGTCGTCGTGGATGACGACGAGCCGGCCGTCCCTGGTGCGCTGGACGTCGTTCTCGACCCAGGTGAAGCCCAGCGAGGCCGCCTTGTCGATGGCGGCCTGAGTGTTCTCGGGTGCGTAGGCGGAGGCACCCCGGTGCGCGAGCACCGTGGGCTCGGCGGTGTCGCCGGCCCGGGCTGCGGGGACGGGGCTCAGCAGGGCGGCCGCTCCCAGCAGCGCGGTGGCGGTGGCCGTGGCGGCGACTGCGCGCGCGTGCATGGGCACTCCTCACGTCGAGCGAATACGGACAGCACAAGAGTGACAGCAGGGAGTCAACAGCGGCTGGGTACGGGATGGCCACAGATTGAATGGAGTGGCCCAAGCCCGCTCACCGTTGCCGCACAACTGCGGCAAGGGCGTGTTTCTTTGCCGGAAAATCGTTCGACCATTCCGGTGCGGGTCATACTCTCTGCGTCAACCCTGACCGCTCGGGCGGTCCTGGGACGGGGGCGCATTGCACATATTCCGGGACGCAAAGGGTGAAGGGCAGCCGCGCATGCAGGGCACGGTCGACGGATTCAGCTACGGGGTCGTCACTCCGCTGGTGGCCTATCTGATGGCCTGCCTCGGTGGCGCTCTCGGGCTGCGCTGCACGACCCGGGCGATGCTGGTGGCCCACTCCTGGCGACCCGCCTGGCTCGCGCTGGGCTCGGCGGCGATCGGCTCCGGCATATGGACCATGCACTTCGTCGCCATGATGGGGTTCAGCGTCAGGGAGACGCCGATCCACTACGACAAACCCCTCACCTACGCGAGCCTCGGCCTCGCCATCGTCATGGTGGGCGTCGGGATCTTCATAGTCGGCTACCGGGGCGCCACCGGAACCGCGCTCTTCACGGGCGGCACGATCACCGGTCTGGGCATCGCCTCGATGCACTACCTGGGCATGGCCGGGCTGCGCCTCAACGGAACCCTGGAGTACAACACGCTCACGGTGGCCGCGTCGGTCGTGATAGGGGTCGTCGCCGCCACCTCGGCCCTGTGGGCGGCCGGGCAGGTCCGCGGCTTCCTGTGGAGCGTCGGCGCGAGCCTCGTCATGGGGCTCGCCGTCAGCGGCATGCACTACACCGGCATGGCCGCCCTCACCGTCCACCTGCACAGCGCCGGCGTGACGTCGCCGGGCGACTCGCCCGCCTCCCTGCTCGCCCCCATGCTGATCGGCCCGCTGGCCTTCCTCTGCCTGGCCGCCGTCGTCGTGATCTTCGACCCGCTGATGGTCACCGGCAAGCCCGACCAGCTCCGCGTAGAGCACAAGCCGGGCGTCCCGGCCGACGAGGTCACCCACCATCCCAGCCGCCGCCCGCAGGTCCGCGTCGGCCGCCAGCAGAGCCACCACAGCGCGCGCACCCCGCAGAACCGCTGATCAGAACCGGTTGTCAGTGCGGGGTCGTACGGTGGAACCCATGCGGCCCGTTTCCCACATCGAACGCACGGTGGCGCCTTTCGAGGTCGTCAGCCCCTACCAGCCCAGCGGCGACCAGCCGGCGGCCATCGCCGACCTGGCCAGGCGCATCGAGGCCGGTGAGAAGGACGTCGTCCTCCTCGGCGCGACCGGCACCGGCAAGTCCGCCACCACCGCGTGGATGATCGAGAAGCTCCAGCGCCCCACCCTGGTGATGGCGCCGAACAAGACCCTGGCCGCCCAGCTGGCCAACGAGTTCCGCGAGCTTCTCCCGAACAACGCGGTCGAATACTTCGTCTCGTACTACGACTACTACCAGCCCGAGGCGTACGTCCCGCAGTCGGACACCTACATCGAGAAGGACTCCTCGATCAACGAGGAGGTCGAACGGCTGCGCCACTCCGCCACCAACTCGCTGCTCACCCGCCGCGACGTGATCGTGGTCGCCTCGGTCTCCTGCATCTACGGCCTCGGTACCCCGCAGGAGTACGTCGACCGGATGGTTCCGCTGCGGGTCGGCGACGAGATCGACCGTGACGACCTGCTGCGCCGCTTCGTGGACATCCAGTACACGCGCAACGACCTGGCGTTCACCCGCGGCACCTTCCGTGTCCGCGGCGACACCATCGAGATCTTCCCGGTCTACGAGGAACTCGCCGTCCGCATCGAGATGTTCGGCGACGAGATCGAGGCGCTGTCCACGCTGCACCCGCTCACCGGCGAGATCATCAGCGACGACCGGCAGCTGTACGTCTTCCCGGCCTCCCACTACGTCGCGGGCCCCGAGCGCCTGGAGCGGGCCGTCAACGACATCGAGAAGGAGCTGGGGGAGCGCCTGGCCGAGCTGGAGAAGCAGGGCAAGCTCCTGGAGGCCCAGCGGCTGCGCATGCGCACCACGTACGACATCGAGATGCTCCGCCAGATCGGCTCCTGCTCCGGTGTGGAGAACTACTCGATGCACTTCGACGGCCGCTCGCCCGGCTCCCCGCCGAACACCCTGCTCGACTACTTCCCGGAGGACTTCCTCCTCGTCATCGACGAGTCGCATGTCACCGTGCCGCAGATCGGCGCCATGTACGAGGGCGACGCCTCCCGCAAGCGCACTCTGGTCGACCACGGCTTCCGGCTGCCCTCCGCGCTGGACAACCGCCCGCTGAAGTGGGAGGAGTTCCAGGAGCGGATCGAGCAGGCCGTGTATCTGTCGGCCACCCCCGGCGCGTACGAGCTCTCCCGCGGGGACGGCGTCGTCGAGCAGATCATCCGCCCCACCGGCCTCGTCGACCCCGAGGTCGTCGTCAAGCCCACCGAGGGCCAGATCGACGACCTGGTGCACGAGATCCGCAAGCGCACCGATAAGGACGAGCGCGTCCTGGTCACCACCCTCACCAAGAAGATGGCCGAGGACCTCACCGACTACTTCCTGGAGCTCGGCATCCAGGTGCGCTACCTGCACAGCGACGTCGACACCCTGCGCCGCGTCGAGCTGCTGCGCGAGCTGCGTTCCGGCGAGTACGACGTCCTGGTCGGCATCAACCTCCTCCGGGAGGGCCTCGACCTGCCCGAGGTGTCCCTGGTGGCGATCCTCGACGCCGACAAGGAGGGCTTCCTGCGCTCGGGCACCTCGCTGATCCAGACCATCGGCCGCGCGGCGCGCAACGTCTCCGGCGAGGTCCACATGTACGCCGACAAGATCACCCCGGCGATGGAGAAGGCCATCGACGAGACCAACCGGCGCCGGGAGAAGCAGGTCGCCTACAACAAGGCCAACGGCATCGACCCGCAGCCGCTCCGGAAGAAGATCAACGACATCGTCGCGCAGATCGCCCGCGAAGAGGTCGACACCGAACAACTGCTCGGCTCGGGCTATCGCAAGCTGAAGGACGGCAAGGGGGCCAAGGCTCCCGTTCCTGCCCTGGGCGACAAGGCGGCCAAGGGCGCGAAGGCCGGCAAGGCAACCAAGGGCAAGGCCAAGGAAGCCGTGCCCACCGACCGTCCGGCTGCCGAACTCGCCGAGCAGATCGAGGAGATGACGGAGCGCATGCGTGCCGCCGCCGCTGATCTGCAGTTCGAGATCGCGGCCCGGCTGCGCGACGAGGTCTCCGAGATGAAGAAGGAACTGCGCCAGATGAGGGAGGCGGGCCTGGCCTGACCCCTGGGCCGCGGCCGGACCCCGGCAACGGCGCGAAGTGTTGCAAGACCGACACAAAGCGCGGGCCGGGGTTCGGCACTGTCAGTGGCGCTGCATAGGGTTTTGGGCAACCGCGCACTTCGCGGCCACCGGGGACATCCGACGAGGGGAAGCAGCCGTGACCGTCAACATGACCAAGGGCCAGGCCATCAGCCTGGAGAAGAAGGACGGCGGATCCCTGAGCGCGGTCCGCATGGGTCTTGGTTGGAAGGCGGCTCCCCGGCGCGGGCTGTTCGGTTCGCGCACCCGTGAGATCGACCTGGACGCCTCAGCGGTGCTGTTCGCCGACAAGCAGCCCGTCGACGTCGTGTTCTTCCGGCACCTGGTGAGCGACGACGGCTCGGTCCGCCACACGGGCGACAACCTCGTCGGCGGCGCGGGTCAGGGCGGCGACGACGAGGCCATCCTCGTCGACCTCGCGCGCGTGCCGGTCCACGTCGACCAGATCATCTTCACCGTCAACTCCTTCACCGGCCAGACCTTCCAGGAAGTGCAGAACGCCTTCTGCCGGCTGGTCGACGAGACCACCGGTCAGGAACTCGCCCGCTACACGCTCGACGGCGGCGGCGAGTACACCGCCCAGATCATGGCGAAGGTGCACCGGACGGGATCCGGCTGGACGATGACGGCCCTGGGCGTCCCGGCCAAGGGCCGCACCTTCCAGGACCTGGTGCCGGCGATCCTGCCGATCCTCTAGGCAGGCCGGGTGGAGTCCACCGCGGTGCGGCAGCGCCGCAAAGGGGCGCGGGGCTGAGACATGTGCGGCTCCGCCGCGTGGGCGCGGCCGGCCTCTACGGCGCAGCAGACGTCGGACGACCCGTTGCGGCACTTCCAGCGGAGCGCTTTGCGGGGGCCCGGCGGCACACGAGGACACGACACACAGGGGGACGTGGGCAATGGCGGCCGAGCTGGTGCGCGGGCAGAACCATCCGCTCTCGCGGAACCGGATCGAGATCCGGATCTCGGCCGACGTGCCGGTCGTGGCCGGGGCCACCCTCGCCGACGAGAGCGGCCGGGTACGGGGCGCCGACGGGGTGGCCCATCCGGGCGCGCCCACACTGCCCGGGATCGAGGTCTCCCGGCAGGCGGCCGCCGAACACCGGCTCGCCGTCGACCTCGACGCCATGCCCGAGACCGTGCACCGGGTCAGCGTCCTGATCGCACTGCCCGCCGCGCCCGGCGGGCCGCTCCGCTTCGGCGCCCTCGCCGCGCCGCGCGCCGCGGTCACCGGACTCGACGGCATCGAGGTCGCCGGCTACACCCTCGCCGGCCTGGACGCCGAGTCGGCGGTCGTCGCCCTGGAGCTCTACCGCCGCCAGGCCGCCTGGAAGATCCGCGCGGTGGGCCAGGGCTACGCGGAGGGCCTGACGGGGCTCCTCACCGATCAGGGCCTGCCCCAGGCCGCCGAACTCGCCCGCGGGATCGAGGAAGCGGTGGCGCGCGGCCTGGCCCGCTCTGTGCCCGCCCGCACCACGGACACCGCCCGCACCACGGACACCGCCCGCACCACGGACACCGACCGCTCCCGGCGCACGGCCGCCTCCGTCGCGGGCCCCGACCTGCCGGGCACCGCCGCCGCAGCCGGGTCTCCGTACGACGTCCAGGCACCCGGCGACAGCGCCGGCCGACCTTCCCCCTCCGACGGGCCTGTCGAGCCGGAGCCGACGCCCGACGACGGTGGCAGGCCCCCGGCTTCCGGCGGGCCGGACGGCTCGGCGGCCGCCACCTCCACGGGCGGCCCCATCGACTACACGCATCCGAAGCGCCGCCGGGCGTCCCAGCCCCCGGCCCCCGAGGCCGCGGCGGCCCCGGCGGACGGGCCCGCGCCGCCCGTCGCGGGTGACGCCGCCGGCTGGTCCATGGACGAGCGGCTCTACAACCAGGTCTGGGGCATGTTCGAGGACCTGGCCCGCTCCACCGCCGCCTATCGCAGCGCTGTCGACTTCGCCGAGTCGCGCATGGAGAAGGAGCTCGACCAGGTCCTCTCCGACCCACGCAGCCGCCTGGGCTCGGCGGGCGACGCCGCACGCGAAGCGGCCCAGGCCCGACAGGCCCAGCTGGTCGACCAGGCGCGAGCGGCGCTCGACCGGGACCTCGCCCAGCTCACCGCCGAGTCCGAGGTGGTGGAGCCCGCGTTGCCACCTGCGTACGCCCGCTGGGACAACCCGGTCTGGCACGGCTACCGGGTACCGACGGAGCCGCCGATGGCCATCAGGCTGGGTGACCTCCACCTCCCGGAGAGCGCCCCGCTGCGCATCCCGATGCTGGTCCGGCTGCCCCTGGAGCGGGGCCTGTGGATCGACGGCGGCGTCCCCGACACATCCCCGTTCGAGGAGGCGGGTGAGCTGCGGCACCTCGCTCTGCAGACGGCGGTGGCGCTCGCGGCCCGGCTCCTCGCCGTGCATCCGGCAGGGGAGTTCGGCGTGCAGGTCATCGATCCGGCGGGTGCCGGCGCGTCCGCGTTCGCACCGCTGACCGGGGCCGGTGCGCTGGACGCGCCGCCCGCGACGGGCGCCGCCGGTGTGGCCGGTGTGCTCGGGCGGCTCACGGAGCGCGTCGACCTGGTGCAGATGGCGGTGCGGGGCGGTGCGCCCGACGCGCTGCCGCCCGGTCTGGACACCTCGCGGCAGCTGCTGATCGTGAACGACTTTCCGCACGGCTTCGACGACCGGGCCGTCACCCAGCTTCGCTATCTCGCGGACGAGGGCCCGGACGCCGGCGTCCATCTGCTGTTGGTCGCCGATCGTGAGGACGCCGTTGCCTACGGCCCGTTGCTCGGTCCGCTCTGGCGTTCACTGATGCGACTCACGCCGGTACCGGACGATCACCTGGCCGATCCCTGGGTGGGGCATGCCTGGACATACGAGCCCGGCCTTGTACCGCCCGGCAGCCAGGTGCTCCAGCAGGTTCTCACCCAGGTCGCGACAGCTCGCACCAAGCGTATGTAAAGTGCCCTGACCAGGTAACTTGGCCTTTCTTTTGCCAATCGCTTTACCTTTCCTTGGTGATTGGGGTAGTGTTTTCCGCACGGAGGGGAGTACTCCCTGTCTGCTGCGGCGTACCCGTCAATACGGATCCGGTCGGATCCCGGGGCGTCGGCCCGTCCCGGGTGGAAGAGACCTCCGGTAGCGCAACGCGAATCTTTGCCGTTCACTAACCGGAGGCAACAGTGGATGTATCCGTGACCCTTTGGGTCCTCACCATCCTGGGGCTGGCCGCCCTGATCACGGTCGACTTCTTCATCGGCCGCAAGCCGCATGACGTGTCCGTCAAGGAAGCCGGAATCTGGACCGTCGTCTGGATCGCCCTGGCAGGACTCTTCGGCCTCGGCCTGCTCGTCTTCGGCGGCGGCCAGCCCGCCGGCGAGTTCTTCGCGGGCTTCATCACCGAGAAGTCGCTGAGCGTCGACAACCTCTTCGTCTTCGTCCTGATCATGGCGAAGTTCGCCGTGCCCTCGCAGTACCAGCAGCGGGTGCTGCTCTTCGGTGTCCTCATAGCCCTGGTGCTGCGGGCCGTGTTCATCGCTGCGGGCGCCGCGATCCTCGCCAGCTTCTCGTGGGTCTTCTTCCTCTTCGGCGCCTTCCTGATCTGGACCGCCTGGAAGCTGATCCAGGAGGCCCGGGCCGACCAGGAGGAAGAGGAGTTCGAGGAGAACAAGCTGCTCAAGGCCGCCGAGCGCAGGTTCGGCGTGGCCGACCGCTACCACGGCACCAAGCTGTGGATCCAGCAGAACGGCAAGCGGGTCATGACCCCGATGCTGGTCGTGATGCTCGCGATCGGTACGACCGACGTCCTGTTCGCGCTGGACTCCATCCCCGCGATCTTCGGCCTGACGCAGGACCCGTACATCGTCTTCACGGCCAACGCCTTCGCGCTGATGGGTCTGCGGCAGCTGTACTTCCTCATCGGCGGACTGCTGAGGAAGCTGGTCCACCTCTCCTACGGCCTGTCGATCATCCTCGGCTTCATCGGCGTCAAGCTGGTGCTGCACGCGCTGCACGAGTCCGGCGTCCATGTCCCGGAGATCAGCATCCCGGTCTCGCTCGGCGTGATCTGCGCGGTCCTGATCGTCACCACGATCACCAGCCTGAGGGCCTCCAGGAAGCAGGCGGCGGCCGAGGCGGCGCAGGCTCCGAGCGAAGGCGCTCCGAAGGACAGCATCGACGTCTGACCACGTCGGACGTAGGAACAACCACCCCGCGCAGAGGTGCGAAGCACATTGCCGCCCCACCGCTCCGGATGCTTCGTTGGGTGGCGGAACGTCCCCGGTCCGGGGACGCCGCCGCCCGGTGGAGGCAACCGTGACATTCGTCCAGATCATCGACTTCGAGACCGACCGCATCGACGAGATGAAGGCCCTCGCCGACGAGATGGGCGGTCGGCTCGCCGGCCGCGAGAACAGCCCCACACGCCGCCTGATCCTCAGCGACCGGAGCCGGCCAGGACGCTACCTCGGCGTGATCGAGTTCAACTCCTACGAGGAGGCCATGCAGAACAGCAGCGACCCCGAGACGAGCAAGTTCGCCGAGCAGATGGCCGCCCTGTGCACTCGGCCGCCGTCCTTCACCGACTGTGACGTCGTGGACCTGACCGACTTCACGTAATCGCCCGAAACCGACCGCAGCCGTACGATCCGGGGGCCGCGCCGCGCCGGCGGCAGGCCCCCGGGAGCCCGAAAAGACCGGAATGCGAAGCCTGTACGCCTCTGCCACCATCGCTGCATGATCACTCGGCTCAGGTCGCTCACCACCCAGTGGACGCTCCTCGTGCCGGTGCTCGCGGTCGTCCTGCTCCTGTTCACCTGGGGCCGCAGTCTGCCCGGCGCGGTCGTCGCGCTGGTGACCGTGGTCCTCGCCGGATCGGTCCTCGCCGCGGTCCATCACGCCGAGGTCGTGGCCCACCGGGTCGGCGAACCCTTCGGTTCCCTGGTCCTCGCCATCGCCGTCACGGTCATCGAGGTCGCCCTGATCGTCACCCTCATGGTCGACGGCGGCGACAAGAGCTCCACCCTGGCCCGGGACACCGTCTTCGCGGCCGTGATGATCACGTGCAACGGCATCGTCGGCCTCTGCCTCCTCGTCGCCTCACTCCGCCACGGCACCGCGGTCTTCAACCCCGAGGGCACCGGCGCCGCCCTGGCGACCGTGGCCACCCTGGCCACGCTCAGCCTCGTACTGCCGACCTTCACCACCAGCAGACCGGGCCCGGAGTTCTCCGGCGTCCAGCTGACCTTCGCGGCCCTGTCGTCACTGATCCTGTACGGCCTGTTCGTGGCCACCCAGACCGTGCGGCACCGCGACTACTTCCTGCCCATCACCCGGCAGGGCGAGGTGATCACCGCCGACGACCACGCCGCGGCCCCGTCCGCGCGCGCCGCCTGGATCAGCCTCGGCCTGCTCGGCCTCGCGCTCGTCGGGGTCGTCGGACTGGCCAAGGGAGTGTCGCCGACGATCGAGTCCGGCGTGGCGGCGGCCGGCCTGCACCAGGCCGTGGTCGGCGTGGTCATCGCCCTGCTGGTACTGCTCCCCGAGACCATCGCCGCCCTGCGCTCGGCCCGCCGTGACCGCGTGCAGACCAGTCTCAACCTGGCGCTCGGTTCGGCCATGGCCAGCATCGGCCTGACCATCCCCGCCGTGGCCCTCGCCTCCGTATGGCTCTCCGGCCCGCTGGTCCTCGGCCTCGGCGCCACCCACATGCTGTTGCTCGCCCTGACCGTGGTGGTCAGCTCCCTGACGGTGGTGCCGGGCCGGGCCACACCGCTGCAGGGCGGCGTCCACCTGGTGCTGTTCGCCGCCTACCTGGAACTTGCGATCAACCCGTAGCGGCTCCGGAAGCCCTCACCCGGCGACCGGCTCGACCGCCGCCACCGGCACCGGACGCGTCTCCGGCAGCAGCGCGAAGCACCCCAGGCTCAGCAGCGCGATCGCCGTCAGATACGCCCCCACGGCCCAGGGCACGCGCCCGCTGTGCTCCGCCAGCGCCGTCGCCACGATCGGCGTCAGCGCGCCCCCAAGGACCCCGCCGAGGTTGTAGCCGACGGCGGCACCGGTGCAGCGCACCCGGGGCTCGTACAGCTCCGGCAGATAGGCGGCGACCACCGCGAACATGGTGATGAAGGCGACCAGGGCACCGGTGAACCCGAGGAACATCAGCAGCGGCTGTCCGGTCGCGAGCAGCGCGACCATCGGGAACATCCACAGCGCCGAGGCCGTGCACCCCACCAGGCACAGCGCCCGCCGCCCGTAGCGGTCGCCCAGCAGGGCCATCACCGGCGTGAGCGCCCCCTTCACGACGACGGCCGCCATGACACACGTCAGCATGACGGTACGGCTCACCCCGAGCCGCTCCGTCCCGTACGCCAGCGACCAGGTCGTCACCGCGTAGAACACCGCGTACCCGACCGCGAGCGCTCCCGCCGTCAGCAGCACCAGCCGCCAGTGGTGCCGTACGACCTCGGCGAACGGCATGCGCGCGGGCTCCTCGATCTCCAGGAACTGCGGACTCTCGGGGAGCGCCGAGCGCAGCCACAGCCCGCCCAGCGCCAGCGCCCCGGCCGCCCAGAACGGCACCCGCCACCCCCACTGCGCGAACTGGGCGTCCGTCAGGGACGCCGACAGGACCAGCATCACGCCGTTGGCGAGGAGGAAGCCGATGGCCGGACCGATCTGCGGAAAGCTCGACCACAGGGCGCGCCGTCCCGCGGGCGCGTGCTCCGCGGTCAGCAGCACCGCCCCGCCCCACTCCCCGCCGAGCCCCAGCCCCTGCAGAAAGCGCAGTACCAGCAGCAGCACCGGGGCGGCCATGCCGATACTGTCGTACGACGGCACGAACCCGACCGAGACCGTCGACGCGCCCGTCAGCAGCAGGGACGCGAACAGCACCGGGCGCCGGCCGCGCCGGTCACCGAAGTGCCCGAACAGCACCGAGCCCAACGGCCGGGCCACGAACCCCACACCGAACGTCCCGAACGCCGCCAGCGTCCCCGCGAGCGGCGAGAACGTCGGGAAGAACAGCGGTCCCAGGACGAGCGCCGCGGCCGTCCCGTAGACGAAGAAGTCGTAGAACTCGATCGCGGTCCCGGTGAGTGAAGCGGCCGCCAGCCGCAGCATCGCGGGGGCCCTTACGGTGCGTGCATCATGCATGCTCCGTCAACTACCCAGGGTGATCGCGGGTTACGGGGGCGCGCGGTGGTGAGACGCCCCTCACAGGAGCCGCCGCGCACCGTGATAGACCGGACCGAACAGCGGTCCCTCCCGGGCCGTTCGTCTTTCCCATGGATTTCCCACGGACCGGAGGAATCGTGCCCCGCACCCTGGCCAACGCCCCGATCATGATCCTCAACGGGCCCAACCTGAACCTGCTGGGCCAGCGCCAGCCCGAGATCTACGGCTCCGACACGCTCGCCGACATCGAGGCCCTGTGCGCCAAGGCGGCGGCCGCGCACGGCGGCACCGTGGACTTCCGGCAGTCCAACCACGAGGGCGAACTGGTCGACTGGATCCACGAGGCCCGCCTCGACCACTGCGGCATCGTCATCAACCCGGGCGCCTACTCGCACACCTCGGTCGCGATCCTGGACGCCCTCAACACCTGTGACGGCATGCCGGTGTTGGAGGTCCACATCTCCAACATCCACAAGCGCGAGTCGTTCCGGCACCACTCCTACGTCTCCCTGCGCGCCGACGGCGTGATCGCCGGATGCGGCGTGCAGGGATATGTGTTCGGCGTGGAGCGGGTGGCGGCACTGGTCGGCGCCGCGACCGCGGACGCGTAGCGCCTCAGAGCCGTCCGGCCTCCACGATCCGCCGCAGGAAGCGCCGGGTGCGCTCCTGCTGCGGATCACCGAACACCTGCTCGGCGGTGCCGCGTTCGAGTACGACGCCGCCGTCGAGGAAGCAGACCTGGTCGGCGACGTCCCGGGCGAAGCCCATCTCGTGCGTCGCCAGCACCATGGTCATCCCCTCGCCCTTCAGGTCACGGACCACGGTGAGCACCTCGCCCACCAGCTCCGGATCGAGGGCGGCGGTGATCTCGTCGAGCAGCAGCAGCCGGGGCCGCACCGCCAGGGCGCGTACGATCGCCACCCGCTGCTGCTGACCGCCGCTCAGCCGGTCGGGGTAGGCGCCCGCCTTGCCGCCCAGTCCGAGGCGTTCAAGGAGCTCCCCGGCCCGCTCCTCGGCCTCCGCGCGGGAGACGCCGTGCACCCGCCGCGGCGCCAGGGTGATGTTGTCCAGCACGGTCATGTGCGGGAAGAGGTTGTACGCCTGGAAGACCACGCCGATACGGCGGCGCACCGCGTCCTGGTCGGCGCGCGGGTCGGTGATCTCCTCGTCGCCCAGCCAGATCGCGCCGTCGTCGATCTCCTCCAGGAGGTTGGCGCAGCGCAGCAACGTCGACTTGCCGGACCCGGAGGCGCCGATCAGCGCCGTCACCGTGTGCGGAGCGACCTCCAGGTCCACGTCCCGCAGCACGACCGAATCCCCGAACGTCTTGCGGACGGACTCCATGCGCAGAACAGGAGCGTCGCTCATATGGATCCTCCCTGGGCGCGCTGCCGGTCCATCCGGGCCGTCACCCAGTCCGTGAAACGGGTCATCGGGATGGTCAGCGCCACGAAGACCAGGCCGGCGACGATGTACGGCGTGTAGTTGAGGCTGCGCTGGGCGATGATGTCGGCCGCCCGTACCGCGTCGATGGCACCGCCGATGGACACGAGCCCGGTGTCCTTCTGCAGCGACACCAGGTCGTTCAGCAGGGGCGGCACCTGACGGCGCACGGCCTGGGGGAGCACCACGTACCGCAGCGCCTGCCGGTTGGTCAGCCCCAGCGAGCGGGCCGCGGCGCGCTGCGAGGGGTGCACGGACTCGATGCCCGCGCGGAACACCTCGGCGACGTAGGCGGAGTACGTCAGGGTCAGCGCCGTACCGCCCAGCAGCACGGGGTCGACGGTCACGCCCTGGAGGCGCAGCGCGGGTACCCCGAAGACCACGATCATCAGGTTGATGATCAGCGGCAGACCACGGAAGAAGTCCGTGTACGCCGCCGCCAGCGCCCGCAGCGGGAAGAACACCGGCCCCGGCAGCGTGCGGGCGATGGCGATCAGCATGCCGAGGACGAGCACCAGCACGCCGCAGATCAGCAGCAGCCGGACGTTGAGCCAGAGACCTTCGAGGACCTTGGGGAACGCCTCGCGCGCGTACTGCCCGTCGAAGAAGGTCTCCTTGGTGCGCTCCCAGCCCGGCGCGCTGACCACGACCACGTACAGGACGACGGCCGTGACCAGAGTCGACAGCGCCGCGATCGCCGTCGCGCGACGGGCGCGGGCACGCTTGTAGCGCTCCCGCTCCAGCCGCCGTTCGGAGGGGGTGTAACCGTCGGCGCCCGCGGGGGCACCGGCGGACATGTCGCCCTTGTCGTCCGCACCCTCCTGGCCGGACTCGTCCTTCGTGACCGTCACTTGAGCACCGGAGCGTCGACGGCGTCGGACAGCCACTGCTTCTCGAGCTTCGCCAGGGTGCCGTCCTGGCGCAGGGCGTCCACGGCCGACGTCACGCAGGACGTGAGGCCGCTGCCCTTGTCCAGCACGAGCCCGAACTGCTCGGGCGTACCGCTCTGGTTCTCGAACTGGCCGACGATCTTGGCGTTCGTCACCTGGGCCGCGGTGACGTAGAAGGCCGTCGGCAGGTCGACGACGATCGCGTCCACCTGGCCGTTCTTGAGTGCCGAGATGGCCTGGTCGTTCTTGGAGAACGCGGCCGCCTCCTGCGACGGCTTCACCACGTCGCTGATGTAGTTGAGGCTGGTCGTGCCGACCTGGGCGCCCAGTTTGAGACCCTTCAGATCCGCGATGTCCGTCGCCTTGGCGGCTTTGCTGCCCTTGAGCGCGACGACCGCCTGACGCACGTCGTAGTAGCCGGACGAGAAGTCCACGGCCTTCTTGCGCTCTGCGCTGATGGACACCTGGTTGATGTCGAAGTCGAAGGTCTTCACACCGGGCGCGAACGCCTTGTTGAACGGCACGCTCTGCCAGACGACCGCGCTCTTGTCGTACCCCAGCTGCTTCGCCACGGCGTATGCGACCGCCGACTCGAAGCCCTCGCCGTTGGCCGGCTTGTCGTCCTTGAACCACGGCTCGTAGGCCGGTTCGTCCGTCGCGATCGTCAACTTGCCGGAGGTCTGGGTGGCCAACTTGCCCTTGGCGCAGGTGGTTCCGGCCGATGAGGAGGACCCGCCGGACGCCTTGTCGTCCGGCTGCGGAGCGCAGCCGACGGCGGTGGCGAGCAGGGCTATGGTGGCAGCGGCGGCAGCGCGGCGCAGTGCGCTCGGGGCAGGGTGCATGGCGGGAGAGTGACAGCGAACGCCGCGTTTGTCCACGTCAAGCGGGTGTTTGTCCGCATACTGGGAACGGGTGTTGCGGTTTTGTGAACGCTGCGCGTGGGGGAGCGGACACGCCGGGGCCGCCGGCCGAGGGCGGGGAATGATGACCGGCGGCCCGTACCGCGCAGGAGCCGTCATCCTGTGCGGGGCTGCCACCAGTTGACCGCGCAACGGCGCGCGCGGGGAGCGTGCGCCGGATGCCGGCGCGTGCGAACTGTTCACACGGGGCGCGCGATGGGCCTGCGCGCCCCGCGCTCACCACCCGCGCGCCCCGCGCTCACCACCTGGGCGCCCCGCACTCACCACCCGCGCGCGTGCCACTCCGGCAGGTGCGGGCGTTCCGTGCCCAACGTGGTGTCGTTGCCGTGCCCCGGGTACACCCAGGTCTCGTCCGGGAGCACGTCGAAGATCTTCGTCTCGACGTCGCGGATCAGGCTCGCGAAGGCCTTCGCGTCCTTGCGCGTGTTGCCGACACCGCCGGGGAAGAGGCAGTCCCCGGTGAAGACGTGCGGATGGCCGTGCGGGTCGTCGTAGACCAGGGCGATGGAGCCCGGGGTGTGGCCGACCAGATGGCGGGCGGTCAGTTCGACGCGGCCGACCCGGATCACGTCGCCGTCGCCGACGAGGACGTCGGTGGTGACCGGGATGCCGGGGGCGTCCTCGCGGCCCGCGTAGGTGCGCGCGCCGGTGGCGGCGACGACCTCGGCCAGCGCCTGCCAGTGGTCGCCGTGCTGATGCGTGGTGACGACGGACGCGATGCCGTCGTCACCGATCATGCCGAGGAGCGTCTCCGCGTCGTTGGCCGCGTCGATCAGCAGTTGCTCGTCGGTGGCGCGGCAGCGCAGCAGATAGGCGTTGTTGTCCATCGGCCCGACCGCGATCTTGGTGATCATCAGGTCCTTGAGCTCGTGCACGTCCGCCGGTCCGCCGACCGTGACCTCTCCGCTGTACGTCATGGCGGTCAGCCTATAGCGGGGAGCGGGTGCCGATGCGCCGCGCGCTGCACGCGCACTACAGCGGCGGAAGCGCGGGCAGCGCGCCGCCCTTCACCACCAGGGCCGAGCCGGCGCGGCGGCCGGCGAGCCAGCCCAGCAGGTCGGCGGCGGATCCCTCGACGGCGATCGGACCTCCCGGGGCGCCACCGCCCGTCGTCCAGACCTGGCCGCTGTCGCTGCGCAGACCGGTCGACGGGACCTCCTGGTGCCCGCCGAAGCGATCCACCAGAAAGTCGATCTCCCGCTCGGTGAACTCCGCCGGGAGATCCTCCAGCTCGTACCCGATCCCGAGATCGACATGGTGCAGCTCGACCTCGGCCCAGCGGCGGAATGGCACCCTGGCGGCGATGTCGGTGACCCCGTTGCGCAGTTCCACCGAGCGCGTCCAGTCCGCGGGCTCGGCCGCCCGGGCCCGGAATCCGTCGTGGCTCGCGCGCAGGTCTTCGAGCTGGGCGCCGAGCGCGCGCGGTGCGTCCCGGTCGATGTCGGCGTCCCGTGCCTCGGCGGAGACGTACATGGGACGTCCGTCCAGCACGTTGGCGAGCGCGTCCGCGTTGCGGGCGAGGTGGGCCAGAACGTGGCCGACCGTCCAGCCGGGCAGCCGTGACGGTCGCGCGCCGGCCGCGTTGTCCAGTGCGGCGGCTGCGGTGAGGAGCCGTCCGGTCGCTTCATGTACAGACGCCAGGTCATGAGCGTGATCAATCATGGGGCTGACAGTAGCCCTGCCACACCTTCGGGTGAAGGTTTCGCATGGGCTCCGTAAATCGAATGCGCGTGCTATATCGTCGGTGGCGGCGTCGGGCATGCTGGATGGTCCGGGATTGTTGATGCATCCAGGAATCCGACCGGCGTTGTCAGTGGCTCCCCCTAGTCTGAAGAAGCACGGGGCCCTGCCCCTGTCACTTCTCTCAAGAAAGGTGCGGACCGGCTGTGGCCGACCGTCTCATCGTCCGTGGCGCGCGCGAGCACAACCTGAAGAACGTCTCGCTCGACCTGCCTCGTGACTCGCTCATCGTCTTCACGGGTCTGTCCGGGTCGGGCAAGTCCTCCCTGGCCTTCGACACGATCTTCGCCGAGGGCCAGCGTCGCTACGTGGAGTCGCTCTCCTCGTACGCCCGCCAGTTCCTCGGGCAGATGGACAAGCCGGACGTGGACTTCATCGAGGGCCTGTCCCCTGCGGTGTCCATCGACCAGAAGTCGACCTCGCGCAACCCGCGCTCGACGGTCGGCACCATCACCGAGGTCTACGACTACCTGCGGCTGCTCTTCGCGCGCATCGGCAAGCCGCACTGCCCCGAGTGCGGCCGGCCGATCTCGCGCCAGTCCCCGCAGGCCATCGTGGACAGGGTCCTGGAGCTGCCGGAGGGGAGCCGCTTCCAGGTGCTCTCGCCGCTGGTGCGCGAGCGCAAGGGCGAGTTCGTCGACCTCTTCGCCGACCTCCAGACCAAGGGCTACTCCCGCGCGCGCGTGGACGGCGAGACCGTCCAGCTCTCCGAACCCCCGACGCTGAAGAAGCAGGAGAAGCACACCATCGAGGTGGTCGTCGACCGCCTCACGGTGAAGGACACCGCCAAGCGCCGCCTCACCGACTCCGTGGAGACCGCGCTCGGCCTGTCCGGCGGCATGGTCGTGCTCGACTTCGTCGACCTCCCAGAGGACGACCCGGAGCGCGAGCGCATGTACTCGGAGCACCTGTACTGCCCGTACGACGACCTGTCCTTCGAGGAGCTGGAGCCCCGCTCCTTCTCCTTCAACTCGCCCTTCGGCGCCTGCCCCGAGTGCACCGGCATCGGCACGCGCATGGAGGTCGACCCGGAGCTGATCGTCCCGGACGAGGACAAGTCGCTCGACGAGGGTGCCATCCACCCCTGGTCGCACGGCCACACCAAGGACTACTTCGGCCGCCTGATCGGCGCCCTCGCCGACGCGCTGGGCTTCCGCACCGACATCCCCTTCGCCGGGCTGCCGCAGCGTGCCAAGAAGGCCCTCCTCTACGGCCACAAGACGCAGATCGAGGTCCGCTACCGCAACCGGTACGGCCGCGAGCGCGTGTACACCACGCCCTTCGAGGGCGCCGTGCCGTTCGTCAAGCGCCGGCACAGCGAGGCCGAGAGCGACGCCAGCCGCGAGCGCTTCGAGGGCTACATGCGCGAGGTGCCCTGCCCGACCTGTCAGGGCACGCGCCTGAAGCCGATCGTCCTCGCGGTCACGATCATGGAGAAGTCGATCGCCGAGGTCTCCGCGATGTCCATCAGCGACTGCGCGGACTTCCTGGGCGAGCTCAGGCTCAACGCGCGCGACAAGAAGATCGCCGAGCGTGTGCTCAAGGAGGTCAACGAGCGGCTGCGGTTCCTGGTCGACGTCGGCCTGGACTACCTCTCGCTGAACCGCGCGGCCGGCACCCTCTCCGGCGGCGAGGCCCAGCGCATCCGCCTGGCCACGCAGATCGGCTCCGGCCTCGTCGGCGTCCTGTACGTCCTCGACGAGCCGTCGATCGGCCTGCACCAGCGCGACAACCACCGGCTGATCGAGACCCTGGTCCGGCTGCGCGACATGGGCAACACGCTCATCGTCGTCGAGCACGACGAGGACACCATCAAGGTCGCCGACTGGGTCGTGGACATCGGCCCCGGCGCCGGCGAGCACGGCGGCAAGGTCGTGCACAGCGGCTCCCTGAAGGAGCTGCTCGCCAACGACGAGTCGCAGACCGGCCAGTACCTGTCGGGCAGGAAGTCGATCCCGCTGCCCGACATCCGCCGCCCGCAGGACCCGTCCCGCCGGCTCACCGTGCACGGCGCCCGCGAGAACAACCTGCAGGACATCGACGTGTCGTTCCCGCTGGGAGTCTTCACGGCCGTCACGGGCGTGTCCGGCTCCGGCAAGTCGACGCTGGTCAACGACATCCTGTACACGCACCTGGCCCGCGAGCTGAACGGCGCGCGGAACGTCCCCGGCCGGCACACGCGCGTGGACGGCGACGACCTCGTCGACAAGGTCGTGCACGTCGACCAGTCGCCCATCGGCCGCACCCCGCGCTCGAACCCGGCGACGTACACGGGCGTCTTCGACCACATCCGCAAGCTGTTCGCCGAGACCACCGAGGCCAAGGTCCGCGGTTACCTGCCGGGCCGCTTCTCCTTCAACGTCAAGGGCGGCCGCTGCGAGAACTGCGCGGGCGACGGCACCATCAAGATCGAGATGAACTTCCTCCCGGACGTCTACGTCCCGTGCGAGGTCTGCCACGGTGCCCGGTACAACCGGGAGACCCTGGAGGTCCACTACAAGGGCAAGTCCATCTCCGAGGTCCTGAACATGCCGATCGAGGAGGCCACGGCGTTCTTCGAGGCCGTCCCGTCGATCGCCCGCCACCTGAACACGCTGAAGGACGTCGGCCTCGGCTACGTCCGCCTCGGCCAGTCCGCCACCACCCTGTCCGGCGGCGAGGCGCAGCGCGTGAAGCTCGCCAGCGAACTGCAGAAGCGCTCCACCGGCCGCACGGTCTACGTCCTGGACGAGCCGACCACCGGTCTGCACTTCGAGGACATCAGCAAGCTGCTGAAGGTCCTCGGGGGCCTGGTCGACAAGGGCAACACGGTCATCGTCATCGAGCACAACCTCGACGTGATCAAGACCGCCGACTGGGTCGTCGACATGGGTCCCGAGGGCGGAGCCGGCGGCGGACTCGTCGTTGCGGAGGGTACGCCGGAGGAGGTCGCCGGAGTCCCGGCCAGCCACACCGGCAAGTTCCTGCGCGAGGTCCTCGGTGCCGACCGCATCAGCGACGCCAGCTCGGTGAAGGCACCGCGCAGGACAGCGGCGAAGAAGACGGCCGCGGCGAAGAAGACCGTCGCGGCGAAGTCGACGGCGAGAAGGACGGCGACCGCCACGGCCGTCGACAACGCCGACAACGCCGACAACGCGGCGACGAAGAAGACGGCCGGGGTCACGAAGAAGACGACCCCCGCGAAGAAGACGACGCGGGCCCGCAAGGCCTGAGGACCCGCTCGCGCACCTGCTCCGGCAGATCCAGGCAGATTGCGGCAGACCCGATGAAAAGCGGCGCCCCACGGGAACTTCCCGCGGGGCGCCGCTCGTTCCACGATCAGCCGCCGGATTCCCGCGGCCACGACGGACCTTGACCCCTCAACAGCGAGTCAGAGAGAGAAGCCTTCGAGTTCGGAGGCGTACGGCGGTTCCGCACCCGCCCGGGAGCACGTGATCGCGGCCGCCCGCGCCGCGCATCGCAGCAGCCTCGTCCACCCGTCGGCGCCCAGTCCCAGGAGCGCCTCGGCGGACAGGGCGTCCTGAGCGGCCAAGCCGTGCAGCAGAGCCGCGTTCACCGTGTCACCGGCGCCGATCGTGTCCACGACGGCGACCTCCTCACCGGGCACGGCGTACACGGTGCCGTCGCGGGTGAAGGCGCTGAGACCGTCACCGCCGTGAGTGATCACCACGGCCGAGGGCCCCGCCGCCAGCCATTCGAGCGGGGTGCCGCCCAGCCACAAGGCATCCTCCTCCGAGAGCTTGAGGAGAGTCACCGAGGGCAGCCAGCTCTTGAAACGGGCCCGGTAGGCGTCCGGGTCCGCGATCAGACCCGCCCGGATGTTCGGGTCGAGTGCCGTGAACAGGCCCTGCCCGGCCGCGTCGCGCATCAGCTCCTCATAGGCGCTCGCCCCCGGTTCCAGGACGAGCGAGAGCGTGCCGAAGGAGACGGCCCGGGTCGTGGCGGGGAGGCCGGCGGGGGTGGTGAACAGGCGGTCGGCCGTGCCCTCGACGTAGAAGGAGTAGGAGGCGGAGCCCCGCGGGTCGATCGTGGCGGCCGCGAGGGTGGTCGGCTCCGGGCCGCGCTCCACCAGGGAGACGTCCACACCCGCCCGCCGCAGCCCGTCCAGAAGGGCCTCGCCGAAGGCGTCATGGGAGGCTCGGGAGCAGAACGCGGTGGGGGAGCCCAGGCGGCCGAGGGCCACGGCCGTGTTGTACGGGCCGCCGCCGAGCGCCGGCTGCAGGGCCGCGAGGGCGCCCGTGCCCTGCGGTACCAGGTCGATCAGTGCCTCACCGGCGACGACGATCACGAGAGGGTTCCTTTCCAGGGGTGCCAGGCGTGCCAAGGGTGCTAGAGGTACTTAGGGGTACGAGGGGTGTCCGCGGCGCTGTCCTCCTCCCGGCACCCGCACGACGTCCGGTGCACGAAGGTGCAGGGGAGCCGTACGGTCCGGGCTGGCCGCTTGGGTGAGGTCAGCCGTTCCAGGAGCACCCGGACCGCCTCGGCGCCGAGCTCCCTGCTGGGCTGGGCGATGGCGGTGAGCCGCGGCGAGAAGAGGTCGGCCCAGGCGAAGTCGTCGAAGCAGCACAGGGCGATGTCGTCCGGTACGGAGAGGCCCTGCGCGCGCAGGGCACGCAGGGCGCCGATGGTCATCGCGTTGTTGGCGGTGACGAGTGCCGTGGGTGGCGCGGTGAGCGACAGCAGGGCGGCGGTGGCCTGCTCGGCGCCCGCGGATTCCGAGTTGCCCGGGACGATCAGGTCCTCGTCGAAGGCCATCCCGGCCGTGGCCAGCCCCTGCCGGTAGCCGGCGACCCGCTCACCGGTGGTGCTCAGCCCGGGCAGCCCCGCGACCAGGCCGATCCGGCGGTGTCCGAGACCGGCGAGGTGGGTGACGAGCCGGGCCGTGGGCTCGGTGTTCTCGGCGCAGACCTGGTCGAAGGGCGGGGTGGTGTCCGCGCGGCCGTCGATGACCCGGTCGAGGAGGACGGTCGGTACGGCATGACGGTCGAGGTAGGCGAGGAGTGCGTGCGGGTCGGCGGAGGGGGCGACGATCAGGCCGTCGACGCGGCGTTCGTGGAGGAGCTGGACGACCTTGCGTTCGTGCTCGGGGTCGTCGTGCGGGTCGGCGATGAGCAGGCTGTAGCCGTGCTCCAGGACAGCGGCCTCGACGCCTTGGAGGATCTCCGTGAAGTAGGGGTTGCTGATCGCCGACACCGCGAGCCCGATGGAGCGGGTGCGGGAGGTGACCAGGGCGCGGGCGAGGGTGTTGGGCGTGTAGCCCAGCTCCTCGATGGCGTCGAGCACGGCCTGACGGGTGTGGGGCAGCACCGGGCGGGTCTCGTTCAGCACATGGGAGACGGTCGCCACGGAGACACCGGCGCTCCGGGCGACGTCGGCCATGGTGGGCATGGGACTCCCCTCGTCGCTTCCCCCCCGGGGCAAGGGCTCAGTGGTTCCGGCTCGGGCTGCCGGTTCCGATCGGTACGTCGGTTCCCGCTCGGGCCGCCGTGGGGCCTTCGGCCGGAAGCTACCCCATCCGGCAGGACCGCGTAAACGCTTGCGTAAGCGTTTACGCGCTATCGGGTGAACTCCGCCCTCACTGCGCCCCACCCCGAAGCGGGACGATCCGCCCAGGTAGTGTCGTCCCGCACGGTCCCGGGCGGCTGTCTCCCGGAGTTCCGCAACCCCGATCCACCAGGAGCCCCTCGTGCCCGCCCGCCCCTCCGCAAGTCGCCGTACCGTCCTGCGCGGAGCGGCCGTCACATCGGTCGCCGGGCTGGGGGCGGCCGCCTGCCGGGCACCCGGAGGTGCGGCCACGGCGGAGGCCACGCCGACCGCGCCGGTCGACCTCGGAGCCGAGAGCGAGGTCACCAAGGGCGGCGCCCGGCTCTACCGGGAGCACAACGTGGTCGTCAGCCGGTCCGCCGACGGCGCCCTGAAGGCGTACAGCACGATCTGCACGCATGCGGGGTGCCCGATCAACAAGCTCCAGGGCACGACCCTGGTCTGTCCCTGTCACGGCAGCGAGTTCGACGCGGTCACCGGCAAGGTGGTGCGGTCGCCGGCCACCGAGCCGTTGAACGAACTGCCGGTCAAGGCAGCGAACGGTCGGCTCGTGGCGGGGCCGGGAGCCTGATCCGAGGGCTGGGTGTCAGCTCCGGTTCATTCCCAGTCCCAGCCGATCCCCAGCAGTCCCGGCCGTACCCGGGGCTCGACCAGGTGGACGGAGCGGTGCAGTCCGCTCAGCGGCAGGGTCTGCCGGCCGCTGCGGGGGGCCGCCGCCGAGTGCTGGGCGAACCGGTGGCAGCGGGTCGGCAGTGCGTCGGCGGCGAAACGCACCTGAAGGGTGTACTGGCCGCCCGGAAAGCCGAAGCCGCGGACGTACTCGCGTGAGGCACCTGCCGTGCCGTCCTCGACGGCGTAGCGGAAGAGGAAGGTGTCGCCGGAGCGCAGACGCGTGTCGAAGAGGAGTTCGGCGACGAGGAGGCCGGTCTCCTGGTCCGAACGGACGCGTCCCGCACGGCAGTTCTCCAGCGCGCGCACGGTCATGTGCTGCGGGGCGCAGCCGGGGTCGCCGTGGTGGACGGCCACGAAGCGGTCGACGCCGTCCCGGTGGGCGCGCACGATGTGCTGCGACTCGCGGGCGGCCAGTTCACGGTGGGCGCCGATCCGCACCCGCTCGTGATGTCCCAGGGTGTGCAGGCCGCCGTCGAGGGACCAGCCGAGCTCGGCCTGCATCCGGTCGAGGACGTCACATGCCTCGATCAGGGAGCGGTAGGAGCGGGTGGCGGGGCGGCGCACGGCGGGCTCCTGGTCGGTGGTCTCGGCGAGCAGCCGGATCAGGGACTCGTCCGGGAGCTGGAGGATCTCCTCCAGCGCGCGGACGGCCCGCAGCGACTCCGGGCGCTGGGGCCGACGGGCACCCTGCTGCCAGTAACTCAGGCTGGTGACGCCCACTTTGACGCCGTAGCGGGACAGGTGGTGCTGCACGCGCTGGAGCGGCAGCCCGCGGGCGGCGATCGCGGCGCGCAGGGCCACGTGGAAGGGGCCGCCGCGCAGGGCCGAGTCCAGTTCCGCGGTCGCGACGTCCGCGTGCTGTGTGCCGTGCCGCATGCAGGGGGCCTCTCTGTCGGGGGGTTCAACGGCTGGTCAGGCCGTTGGCGCGGTTCGGGGCCACCCCGTCGGCGCCGGGGCGGCCGCACCTGGGCACGCCGCGTCCGCAGGCCGTCGCTCACGGCCCCGAGTTCCACCGCATTGAAGCGTGTTGACCAATCCCCGACAACACCTTCGGCCGGTCGAGAGCGCCCACCTGGCCGGGGCGCGCCCCTGTCACCGGCGGGACCGTGCCGGCACGGCCGTGCCGCTCTCGGCCAGGAGGCCGGAGATCGTTCGTGGATGAGGGGTCGATTTGGGGAGGAAGCAGAGCAAGATCCGTCACGATCCGCGAAGCGGCGGCGAGCCGGTCGCGCACCGCGCCCGCGCCCGCGGAACGCCGGAACGGCTCGCGATGCCGCGGAGGTGTCCGATTCCGCGATCCGTTCTCCGGACGGGCAGGGACGGCGGGCGGGAGACCACGGGGGGCTGGGTGCCCGCTGTGCTCGCCCGGACGCGCGGAGTCCGCGCACCGAGTTCCGACGGTGCATCGCCGTACCTCCGAGATCCCCGGCCTGCCGCCGGTATGCACCTGCCACCGGCCACGAAGCGCCGGCCACGAAGCGCCGGCCACGGACCCCTGGCGCCCACTCGGCCGGGCGTCCCGAACGCCCCCGCAGGCTTGCGGCCCCTCTCTGCTCCCTCGGCCCTGCCTCTCCGTCCCGTCGGCTTCGCCCCCTCGGAGCCCCTGGTACCCCCGCCGTCCCGCCCGCCCCGCCCGCGGTTGTCCACAGGCTCGTCGCGGTGTCGGTGCTCGCCAGTAGGGTGTGAGACATGGCCGACCCCTCCAGCTACCGCCCCAAGCCGGGACAGATCCCGGACACTCCCGGGGTGTACAGGTTCCGTGACGAGCACCGCCGGGTGATCTACGTCGGAAAGGCGAAGAGCCTGCGCCAGCGCCTGGCGAACTACTTCCAGGACCTGGCGAGCCTGCACCCCCGCACCCGGACGATGGTCACCACCGCGGCGTCCGTGGAGTGGACCGTGGTGTCCACGGAGGTCGAGGCACTCCAGCTGGAGTACTCCTGGATCAAGGAGTACGACCCCCGCTTCAATGTGAAGTACCGCGACGACAAGAGCTACCCGTACCTCGCGGTGACGATGAACGAGGAGTTCCCGCGGGTTCAGGTGATGCGCGGTCACAAGAAGAAGGGCGTGCGCTACTTCGGGCCGTACGGCCACGCGTGGGCGATCCGGGACACCGTCGACCTGCTGCTGCGCGTGTTCCCGGTGCGCACCTGCTCGGCCGGGGTGTTCAAGAACGCCGCCCGCACCGGCCGCCCCTGTCTGCTCGGCTACATCGGCAAGTGCTCGGCCCCCTGCGTCGGCCGGGTCGAGCCGGAGGAGCACCGCGAACTGGCCGAGGAGTTCTGCGACTTCATGGCCGGCCGCACCGGCACCTACCTCCGCCGTCTGGAGCAGCGGATGACGGAGGCCGCCGAGGAGATGGAGTACGAGCGGGCCGCCCGGCTGCGCGACGACATCGAGGCCCTGAAGAAGGCCATGGAGAAGAACGCGGTCGTGCTCGCCGACGCGACCGACGCCGACCTCATCGCCGTCGCGGAGGACGAGCTGGAGGCGGCCGTACAGATCTTCCACGTGCGCGGCGGACGCGTGCGCGGCCAGCGCGGCTGGGTGACGGACAAGGTGGAGGACGTCACCACCGGGGCTCTCGTCGAGCACGCCCTCCAGCAGCTCTACGGCGAGGAGAGCGGCGACGCCGTCCCCAAGGAGGTGCTGGTCCCGGCGCTGCCCGAGCCGGTCGAGCCGGTCCAGGAGTGGCTCACCGGCCGCCGCGGGTCGAACGTCTCGCTGCGCATCCCGCAGCGCGGCGACAAGAAGGCCCTGATGGAGACCGTGCAGCGCAACGCCCAGCAGGCGCTCGCCCTGCACAAGACCAAGCGCGCCTCCGACCTCACCACCCGTTCGCGTGCCCTGGAGGAGATCGCCGACGCCCTGGACCTGGACAGCGCCCCGCTGCGCATCGAGTGCTACGACATCTCGCACCTCCAGGGCGACGACGTGGTGGCCTCCATGGTCGTCTTCGAGGACGGCCTGCAGCGCAAGAGCGAGTACCGGCGCTTCCAGATCAAGGGCTTCGCCGGCCAGGACGACGTGCGCTCCATGCACGAGGTGATCACCCGCCGCTTCCGCCGCTACCTCGCCGAGAAGGAGCGGACCGGCGAGTGGGCGGAGGACGCTACCGAGGACGCCCGCACGGAATCCGACGCCACCACGGAATCCGGCGCCCCCGCGACCGCCCCCGACGCCGGCCCCGTCAACGGCTTCAAGGACGAGGACGGCCGTCCCAGGAAGTTCGCCTACCCGCCCCAGCTCGTGGTCGTCGACGGCGGACAGCCGCAGGTCGCCGCCGCCAAGCGGGCGCTCGACGAGCTCGGTATCGACGACATCGCCGTCTGCGGCCTCGCCAAGCGCCTCGAGGAGGTGTGGCTGCCCGAGGACGACGACCCGGTGGTCCTGCCCCGCACCAGCGAGGGCCTCTACCTGCTCCAGCGCATCCGTGACGAGGCGCACCGCTTCGCCATCACCTACCAGCGCACCAAACGGGCCAAGCGCTTCCGCTCCAGTCCCCTGGACGACGTACCGGGGCTCGGCGAGACCCGCAAACACGCGTTGATCAAGCATTTCGGCTCGGTGAAGAAGCTGCGATCCGCCACAATCGAGCAGATCCAGGAAGTGCCCGGGATAGGCCGTAAGACGGCCGAGACCATCGCCGTGGCCCTCGCCCAGGCGGCCCCGGCCGCACCCGCCGTGAACACGGCGACCGGAGAGATCATGGATGACAGGGAAGACGAGGCGCCCGAGACGACGGCGGACGCCTCGGGGGAGCCCGTACCCGCGGGCGCCCCGGACGATCGACGGGGCCAGGAGAGATGACCGAGCGCGACGCACAGCCCACAGCACAGCGAGATCCGGCGTTCAGCGAAACGCAGGGCGAGCCCAAGGAAACGCACAACGAGGCGCGCCAGGATCAGCCGCAGGAAGCGCAAGCCGAAGCGGGCCAGGAAAACGGAGCAGAAGTGAGTACGGACGCCACCGCTGCCGGGGTGCCCGAGGCGGCCATCCCCGAGCTGGTGATCATCTCCGGCATGTCCGGAGCCGGCCGTTCGACGGCGGCGAAGTGTCTGGAGGACCTCGGCTGGTTCGTCGTGGACAACCTCCCGCCGGCCCTCATCCCCACCATGGTCGAACTGGGCGCCCGCTCCCAGGGCAACGTGGCGCGGATCGCGGTCGTCGTCGACGTGCGCGGCCGGCGCTTCTTCGACAACCTGCGGGAGTCCCTCGCCGACCTCGACAGCCGGGGTGTCACCCGCCGGATCGTCTTCCTGGAGTCCTCCGACGACGCCCTGGTCCGCCGCTTCGAGTCGGTGCGCCGCCCGCACCCGCTGCAGGGCGACGGCCGGATCGTGGACGGCATCGCCGCCGAACGGGAGCTGCTGCGCGAGCTGCGCGGCGACGCCGACCTGGTGATCGACACCTCCAGCCTCAACGTGCACGAGCTGCGCGCCAAGATGGACGCCCAGTTCGCCGGCGAGGAGGAGCCCGAGCTGCGGGCGACGGTGATGTCGTTCGGCTTCAAGTACGGCCTGCCGGTCGACGCCGACCTGGTCGCCGACATGCGGTTCCTGCCCAACCCGCACTGGGTGCCGGAGCTGCGCCCGTACACCGGCCTCAACGAGGAGGTGTCGGCGTACGTCTTCAACCAGCCGGGCGCCAAGGAGTTCCTCGACCGGTACGCCGAGCTGCTGCGGCTGATCGCGACCGGGTACCGGCGGGAGGGCAAGCGCTACGTGACGATCGCCATCGGCTGCACGGGCGGCAAGCATCGCTCGGTCGCCGTGTCCGAGAAGCTCGCCGCCCGCCTGGCCGCCGAGGGAGTGGAGACCGTAGTCGTGCACCGGGACATGGGGCGCGAGTGACCGAGCGCAGTCCACGGCTGAGCAGGCTGCGCCGGGTGGTGCCCGAGTCCCGCGCGGGCCGTCCCGTCGAGGCCCGCGGCGCCCGGCCGCGACGCCGCGGTGCCCAGCCCAAGGTGGTCGCCCTGGGCGGCGGCATGGGCCTGTCCGCCTCGCTCGCCGCCCTGCGGCGGATCACCGGCGACCTCACCGCCGTCGTCACCGTGGCCGACGACGGCGGCTCCAGCGGGCGCCTGCGCGACGAGCTGGGTGTGCTCCCGCCGGGTGATCTTCGCAAGGCCCTGGCCGCCCTGTGCGGTGACGACGACTGGGGGCAGACCTGGGCCCGGGTCATCCAGCACCGCTTCCAGTCCAAGGGCGACCTGCACGAGCATGCGGTCGGCAATCTGCTGATCGTCGCCCTGTGGGAGCAGCTCGGCGACCACGTCCAGGCCCTGGACCTGGTGGGCAGGCTGCTCGGCGCGCACGGGCGCGTGCTGCCGATGTCCGCTGTGCCGCTTGAGCTGCAGGCCCTGGTCAAGGGGCACGATCCGGAGCGGCCCGAGGAGGTGGACCTCGTCCGCGGGCAGGCCACCGTGGCGCTCACGCCCGGCGAGGTGCAGTCCGTGCACCTGGTGCCGCACGACCCGCCGGCCGTGCCGGAGGCGGTGGCGGCCGTCCTGGACGCGGACTGGGTGGTGCTCGGCCCCGGCTCCTGGTTCTCGTCGGTGATCCCGCACCTGCTCGTCCCCGATCTGCTGGACGCGCTCACCGAGACCAAGGCCCGTAAGGTCCTCTCGCTGAACCTGGCACCGCAGCCGGGAGAAACCGAAGGCTTCTCACCGCAGCGTCATTTGGAGGTTTTGGGGCGACACGCCCCTAAACTCGCCCTGGACGTGGTGCTGGCCGACGAGGCCGCCGTGCCCGACCGCGACTCGCTCACCGAGGCCGCCAAGCGGCTGGGAGCCGCGGTCGAGCTGAGCCCCGTGGCCCGGACCGACGGTTCACCCCGGCACGACCCGGAGCTGTTGGCCGCCGCGTACGACCGTATTTTTCGGATGCATGGAAGGATCGGCCCATGGCGATGACGGCAGCGGTGAAGGACGAGATCTCCCGGCTACCCGTCACCCGGACCTGCTGCCGGAAGGCGGAGGTCTCCGCCATTCTGCGGTTCGCGGGCGGCCTCCACCTGGTGAGCGGGCGCATCGTGATCGAGGCGGAGCTGGACACCGCGATGGCGGCCCGGCGCCTCAAGCGGGACATCCTGGAGATCTTCGGCCACAGCTCCGAGCTGATCGTGATGGCACCCGGCGGGCTGCGCCGCGGCTCCCGGTACGTCGTGCGGGTGGTGGCGGGCGGCGACCAGCTGGCCCGCCAGACCGGCCTGGTGGACGGCCGGGGCCGGCCGATCCGGGGCCTGCCCCCGCAGGTCGTCTCCGGGGCCACTTGCGACGCCGAGGCGGCCTGGCGCGGCGCCTTCCTGGCACACGGCTCGCTGACCGAGCCCGGCCGCTCCTCCTCCCTGGAGGTGACCTGCCCCGGTCCGGAGGCCGCGCTGGCGCTGGTCGGCGCCGCCCGCCGGCTGTCCATCGCCGCGAAGGCCCGAGAGGTGCGCGGGGTGGACCGGGTGGTCGTCCGTGACGGTGACGCGATCGGCGCGCTGCTGACCCGGCTCGGCGCGCACGAGTCGGTGCTGGCCTGGGAGGAGCGCCGGATGCGCCGCGAGGTCCGCGCCACCGCGAACCGCCTCGCCAACTTCGACGACGCCAACCTGCGCCGCTCCGCCCGCGCCGCCGTCGCGGCCGGAGCCAGGGTCCAGCGCGCCCTGGAGATCCTCGGTGACGAGGTGCCCGAGCACCTCGCGGCGGCCGGCCGGCTGCGCATGGAGCACAAGCAGGCCTCCCTGGAGGAGCTGGGCGCGCTCGCCGACCCGCCGCTCACCAAGGACGCCGTCGCGGGCCGGATCCGCCGGCTGCTCGCGATGGCCGACAAGCGTGCGTCCGATCTGGGTATCCCGGGCACCGAGGCCAACCTCTCCGAGGAGCTGGCCGACAACCTCGCAGGCTGAGGCACCGTCAGCACGCCGGTGCCGACGGCCGCGACGGTCGTCGGCGCCGGTGTTTGCGTCCCTTTTAAGCCACCGTGAACTGGCCATGAGGCGCCCTTGACTGGATCATGAAGTGTCATGAGCCTGGCAGGAGTTCGCCGCCGTGGCGAACCACTGCTAGGGGGGTTCATGAGACACAGAGCGAGATCGATCCTCGCTGTCGGCGCGCTCCTGATCGGCTCGGCCGCACTCGCACCCATGGCCCAGGCGCGGACCGGAGGTTCAGGGCAGACCGACCCCGACCAGGTCAAGGTCTTCCACGCCGACGTCACCAAGAAACAGATTCCGCTCCTGCTCGAAGCCGGGCAGGACGGCCACGAACTCGGCGACCAGGTCACCGGATCCGGCAAGACGGAAGTCGAGCTGTACCTCACCGACCAGCAGGCGAAGAAGCTGGAGAAGCAGGGCGTCGACCTCACCGAGCACACGGTGTCGGCCAAGGCGGAGGCCCGGGTCGAGGACGCCTCCCAGGGCGTGTTCCGCCCGTACAGCGGCACCGGCGGGCTCGAACAGGAGATCCTCGCGACCGCGCAGGCCAACCCCGGTCTCACCAAGGTCGAGTCCATCGGCAGGACCGTCGACGGCCAGGACATCCTCGCGCTCAAACTGACCAAGGGTGCGAAGAGTTCGAAGGACGGCTCGAAGCCCTCCGTGCTGTACGTGTCCAACCAGCACGCACGCGAGTGGATCACGCCGGAGATGACCCGCCGGCTGATGCACTACTACCTGGACAACTACAGCACCGACAAGCGCATCAAGAAGATCGTCGACTCGACCGAGCTGTGGTTCGTGCTGTCCGCCAACCCCGACGGCTACGACTACACCTTCCAGAACTCCGACACCCGCCTGTGGCGCAAGAACCTGCGGGACGTCAACGGCGACGGGGTCATCAGCACGGGCGACGGCGTCGACCTCAACCGCAACTTCGGCTACAAGTGGGGCTACGACGACGAGGGTTCGTCCCCCAACCCCACCAGCGAGACCTACCGCGGCACGAGCCCCGAGTCCGAGCCCGAGACCAGGGCGCTGGACGACTTCGAGAAGCGGATCGGGTTCACGTACGGCATCAACTACCACTCCGCCGCCGAGCTCCTCCTCTACGGCGTCGGCTGGCAGGTGGCCACCCCGACCCCGGACGACGTCCTCTACAAGGCGCTCGCCGGCACCCCGGACAACCCGGCGATCCCCGGCTACCACTCGCAGGTCTCCTCGGAGCTGTACACCACCAACGGCGAGGCGGACGGCCACGCGTCGAACGTCAACGGCATGGCGATGTTCACTCCCGAGATGTCGACCTGCCAGACGGCTTCGAACATCGACCCGAACGACGCCTGGAACGCCGCCGACTGCCAGTCGGTCTTCAACTTCCCGGACGACGAGAAGCTGATCCAGGACGAGTTCGAGAAGAACATCCCCTTCGCGCTCTCCGTCGCCGAGACCGCCGCCCACCCCGACCAGCCGGTCTCCTCGGTCGGCCTGAGCGCCGCCGACTTCACCCCGGCGACGTTCTCCACGTCGTACTCGCGCGGCGCCGACCAGGAGGTCTCCGTCGTCGTCCGCAAGGCGATCCGCGACAAGGAGCTCAAGTACCGCGTCAACGGCGGCCGCACGCGCGACATGGCGCTCAAGCCCTGGAAGGGCGGCGAGACCTACGGCGGTCGGGACAACCTCTACTTCGACGAGTACCGGGCCAAGGTGAAGGACGGCGACCCGGGCGACAAGGTCGAGGTGTGGTTCACCGGTGAGACGAAGAGCGGCAAGAAGGTCTCCAGCGCGCACTTCACGTACACCGTCGCCGAGCGGGCCAAGGCGGACACCCTGGTGGTCGCCGAGGAGGGCGCCAAGGCCACCCAGGCGCAGACCTACGTCGACGCGCTGAAGGCCGCCGGGCACAAGGCGGTCGTCTGGGACGTCGCCACTCAGGGCGCGCCCGACGCGCTCGGCGTGCTCAAGCACTTCAAGACCGTCGTCCACTACTCGGGCACGAGCGGTCCGGGCAACGACACCCAGCTCCAGCTGCGCGCCTACCTCAACGAGGGCGGCAAGCTGGTCGAGGCCGGCGAGCTGGCCGGCGGCAGCGTGAACCTGGCCGACGGCACCCCGTCGAACGACTTCAGCCAGTACTACCTGGGCGCCTACTCCCGTACGTCGACGCCCGGAGCCAACGGCTTCACCGGCTCCGGCACCCTGGACGGCTTCAGCGGGCCCCTGAGCGGCACGTCCGCGAACCCGCTCGACAAGGCCGGGACCTACGCCGTCACCTCCGACGAGCTCTCGACCGACACCTATCCCCAGTTCGCCAGCACGGGCGCGGGCCAGTTCGCCGGGACCGTCAACCCGTACGGGCCGTACTCCGGGTCGTACATGGCCGCGGCCGTCCACACCGACGACGCCTACAAGCGCCTCACCCGCACCGTCGACCTCACCAATGTCACCGCGTCCCAGCAGCCGACCCTCAGCGCCAGGCTGCTGTGGGACACCGAACCCGGCTACGACCACGCGGTGGTCGAGGCGCACGTCGTCGGCGGCGACGACTGGACGACCCTGCCCGAGAAGAACGGCGCCACCAGCAGCGCCGTACCGAGCGAGTGCGGGGCGGGCTTCCTGATCGCCGAGCACCCGTGGCTCAAGCACTACCTGACCATCGCGGACAACCAGTGCACCGCGAGCGGCACCAGCGGCGCCTGGAACAGCTTCACCGGCAGCTCGGCGGGCTGGCAGCCGGTGGGCTTCGACCTGAGCGCATACGCCGGCAAGACCGTCGAGGTCTCCATCGGCTACATCACCGACCCGAGCACCGGCGGGCACGGCGTCCTCGTCGACGACGCCTCGCTCGTGCTCGGCGGCACGGCCACCGAGACCGAGGGCTTCGAGACCTCCCTCGGCCCCTGGAGCGTGACCGGCCCGCCCGCGGGCAGCCCGGCCGTCCTCAAGGACTGGGAGCGCACCGGAGCCCTGTTCAAGACGTACGGAGCGGTCACCACCGACCGCACCGTGCTGCTCGGTTTCGGCCTGGAACAGGTCACGTCCGCGGCCGATCGTGCCGCTCTGGTGAAGAAGGCGTTGACAGCACTCGACAACTGATGCCGACAGCACTCGACATGTGAGCCGACCCGCTCACGAACGAGTGAAAGGGCGGTAAAAACCGGTCGGCATTCCCTGACAAACCAGGGCAAAACGACCCTCGATCCGAGGCGGTCCGTACCCCTACTGGCGGGTACGGACCGCCTCGCCGTGTATGGGGCATCTGGATGTCACCACGGAAGCCTCAGGGAGGTAGGGTCATGGGTGGTCGGGGACATCCCAAACACAGCTCGCCGGCACCGCATGGCCGGCGTACCAACGAGGAGATCGGTTCGTGACGATCCGCGTAGGCATCAACGGCTTCGGTCGTATCGGTCGCAACTACTTCCGCGCGCTGCTGGAGCAGGGCGCTGACATCGAGATCGTGGCTGTCAACGACCTGGGTGACACCGCGACCACCGCGCACCTGCTGAAGTACGACACGATCCTCGGCCGCCTCAAGGCCGAGGTGTCGCACACCGCCGACACGATCACCGTCGACGGCCACACCATCAAGGTGCTGTCCGAGCGCAACCCCGCCGACATCCCGTGGGGCGACCTGGGCGTCGACATCGTCATCGAGTCGACCGGCATCTTCACCAACAAGGACGACGCCGCCAAGCACATCGCGGGCGGCGCCAAGAAGGTCCTCATCTCGGCTCCGGCCAAGAACGAGGACATCACCATCGTCATGGGCGTCAACCAGGACAAGTACGACGCGGCCAACCACCACGTCATCTCCAACGCCTCCTGCACCACCAACTGTGTGGCGCCGATGGCGAAGGTCCTCGACGAGAACTTCGGCATCGTCAAGGGCCTGATGACGACGGTGCACGCGTACACCAACGACCAGCGCATCCTGGACTTCCCGCACAAGGACCTGCGTCGCGCGCGTGCCGCCGCCGAGAACATCATCCCGACCACCACCGGTGCCGCCAAGGCCACCGCGCTGGTCCTCCCGCAGCTCAAGGGCAAGCTGGACGGCATCGCCATGCGCGTCCCGGTCCCGACCGGCTCCGCCACCGACCTGGTCGTGACGCTGCAGCGCGAGGTCACCAAGGACGAGGTCAACGCCGCGTTCAAGAAGGCCGCCGAGGACGGCGACCTGAAGGGCTACCTGGCGTACACCGAGGACGAGATCGTCTCCTCGGACATCGTCGGCGACCCGGCCTCCTGCACCTTCGACTCCTCCCTGACCATGGTCCAGGAGGGCAACACGGTGAAGATCCTCGGCTGGTACGACAACGAGTGGGGCTACTCCAACCGCCTCGTCGACCTCACGGTCTTCGTCGGCGAACAGCTCTGATCGGCCGAACAGGCACCACGATGCGGTAGCAGGGCTCGGGCAGCGCACGGTCGCGCCGCCCGGGCCCTGACGCACGTAAGGATCGACCCGACGACATACGGTTCGATCAGTCCTCGTACGATCAAGAGCCCTCCTGTAGGAGTCCCCAACCATGAAGACGATCGACGAACTCCTCGCCGAAGGGGTCGACGGCAAGCGGGTCTTCGTCCGTGCCGACCTCAACGTGCCGATGGCCGACGGTCTCATCACCGACGACGGCCGCATCCGCGCCGTCCTGCCCACCGTCAAGGCCCTCGCCGACGCGGGCGCCAAGGTGGTCGTCGCCTCCCACCTGGGCCGCCCCAAGGGCGCCCCGGACCTGAAGTTCTCGCTGCTCCAGGCCGCCGAGCGGCTCGCCGAACTGCTGGGCGCCCCGGTCGCGTTCGCCCAGGACACCGTAGGCCCCGCCGCCCACGACGCGGTGCGGGGCCTTGAGCCCGGCCAGGTCGCGGTCATCGAGAACCTGCGCTTCAACGCCGGCGAGACGTCCAAGGACGACACCGAGCGCGGCGAGTTCGCCGACCAGCTCGCCGCCCTCGCGGACGTCTACGTCGGCGACGGCTTCGGCGCCGTGCACCGCAAGCACGCCTCCGTCTACGACCTCCCGGCCCGGCTGCCGCACTACGCCGGCTACCTGATCGCCACCGAGGTCGGCGTCCTGAAGAAGCTCACCGAGGACGTCCAGCGGCCGTACGTCGTCGTGCTCGGCGGCGCCAAGGTCTCCGACAAGCTCGCCGTGATCGACCAGCTGCTCGGCAAGGCCGACCGCATCCTCGTCGGCGGCGGCATGGTGTACACCTTCCTCAAGGCCAAGGGCTACGAGGTCGGCAGCTCCCTCCTCCAGGAGGACCAGCTCGCGACCGTCACCGAGTACCTGGAGCGCGCCGAGAAGACCGGCGTCGAGATCGTGCTGCCCGTCGACACCCTGGTCGCTCCCGAGTTCCCGGACCTGTCGGGCAAGGCTCCGGCCAACCCCAGCACGGTCGCCGCGGACGCCATGCCGGCCGGCCAGATGGGCCTGGACATCGGCCCGGAGACCAGCAAGCTGTACGCCTCGAAGCTCGCCGACGCCGCCACCGTCTTCTGGAACGGCCCCATGGGCGTCTTCGAGCACCCCGACTACGCCGCGGGCACCCGGGCGGTCGCCCAGGCCCTCGTCGAGTCCAAGGGCTTCACCGTCGTCGGCGGCGGGGACTCCGCAGCCGCCGTGCGCATCCTCGGCTTCGACGAGAACGCGTTCGGACACATCTCGACCGGTGGCGGCGCCTCCCTCGAATACCTCGAGGGCAAGACGCTCCCCGGCCTCGCCGCACTGGAGGACTGACCCCGTATGACCACTCGCACGCCGATCATGGCGGGCAACTGGAAGATGAACCTCAACCACCTCGAGGCCATCGCGCACGTCCAGAAGCTCGCCTTCGCCCTGGCCGACAAGGACTACGAGGCCGTCGAGGTCGCCGTCCTGCCGCCCTTCACCGACCTGCGTTCCGTGCAGACCCTGGTCGACGGCGACAAGCTCAAGATCAAGTACGGCGCCCAGGACCTGTCGGCGCACGACTCCGGCGCCTACACCGGCGAGATCTCCGGCCCCATGCTGGCCAAGCTGAAGTGCACGTACGTGGTCATCGGCCACTCCGAGCGCCGCCAGTACCACGCCGAGACCGACGAGATCGTGAACGCCAAGGTCAAGGCCGCCTACAAGCACGGTCTGACCCCGATCCTGTGCGTCGGCGAGGAGCTGGACGTCCGCGAGGCGGGCAACCACGTCTCCCACACCCTCGCCCAGGTCGAGGGCGGTCTCAAGGACCTCCCGGCCGAGCAGGCCGAGACCGTCGTGATCGCCTACGAGCCCGTGTGGGCCATCGGCACCGGCAAGGTCTGCGGCGCCGCGGACGCCCAGGAGGTCTGCGCCGCGATCCGCGCCAAGCTCGCCGAGCTGTACAGCCAGGAGCTGGCCGACCAGGTCCGCATCCAGTACGGCGGCTCCGTCAAGGCCGGCAACGTGGCCGAGATCATGGCGCAGGCCGACATCGACGGCGCCCTGGTGGGCGGTGCCTCGCTGGACGCGGACGAATTCGTCAAGATCGTGCGCTTCCGCGATCAGTGATCAGGCCGAGCGAGTAGGCCCAGGGGACGATCCGTCGTACCCTTGCGGGGACAAGGCGGCTTGCCGCTTTGTCCCCGTGGTTCACCAGAGTCGTTCATCCGAATCCGAGAGAGTTGGTCCAGCCGTGGTTTTGGGGTTCTCGATCGCCCTGATCGTCTTCAGCCTGCTGCTGATGCTGCTGGTGCTGATGCACAAGGGCAAGGGCGGCGGCCTCTCCGACATGTTCGGTGGCGGTATGCAGTCCTCCGTCGGCGGCTCCTCGGTCGCCGAGCGGAACCTGGACCGGATCACCCTGGTGATCGGTCTGCTGTGGCTCGCGAGCATCATCGTCCTCGGCATCCTGATGAAGACGAACAGCTGATCCGCGACTCGCACACACGCACAATCTGTACGTAAGGCCCCATGTTCGGTACGCGCACCTGAGCGCGGCCTATCATGGGGCTTGCGTCTAGGTGCTGGGGCGGTAACTCCCACCACTGGACGCGCGTTGGGCCTTACGTAGACTGAGGCGCTCGCAACGAAGCGACACGCCGACTCGCTTCGCGGCACCATCACGCAGGGAGTTACGACCGTGGCAAGTGGCAACGCGATCCGAGGTAGCCGGGTCGGGGCGGGGCCGATGGGCGAGGCCGAGCGCGGCGAGTCCGCGCCGCGTCTGCGCATCTCCTTCTGGTGCTCCAACGGGCACGAGACGCAGCCCAGCTTCGCCAGCGACGCGCAGGTGCCCGAGACCTGGGACTGCCCGCGCTGCGGCTTCCCGGCCGGTCAGGACCGGGACAACCCGCCGGACCCGCCGCGCACCGAGCCGTACAAGACGCACCTCGCGTACGTACGGGAGCGGCGCAGCGACGCGGACGGCGAGGCGATCCTCGCCGAGGCGCTCGCCAAACTGCGGGGCGAGATCTAGGAGTTGGGACCGGCCGGAAGCCTGCGGGCGCCCGGCCGGAGCTGTCTCCGCGGCCGGGGCCGGGTACGCGTCCGGCTCATTGTCAGTGGTGCCCTCTACGGTTTGTGCATCGGCGAATCGTGAGGGGCGGCGGTGACGGTGAGCGAGGGGGCACCCGCGTGGCGCGGGGGATTCGGGCGGCTGTGGACGGCCGCCGTGGTCTCCCGGTTCGGGGACGCGTTACGGGCGTCCGCGCTGCCCCTGCTGGCCGCGCGCCTGACCGACGACCCGCTCGCCATCGCCTCGGTGACCGCCTGCGGCTATGCGCCGTGGCTGCTGTTCGGCCTGCTCGGCGGCGCCGTCGCGGACCGGGTGGACCAGCGGCGCGCGATGTGGGCCGTGGACACGGTACGAGGGCTGCTCGTCGCCGCCTTCGCACTCGCCGTCGCACTCGGTCACGCCTCGATCGCCCTCCTGCTCCTGCTCGCCTTCACGCTCACCACCCTGCAGACACTCTTCGACAACGCCTCCACGGCCCTGCTGCCCTCCCTGGTGGACCGGCACGCCCTGGGCGGGGCCAACGCCAGACTGATGACCGGCCAGCAGATCGCCGGCGGCCTGCTCGGCGCCCCGCTCGTGCCGCTGCTCCTGACGGCCGGCGCGTTCGTGCCCTTCGCGGCCGACGCGAGCACCTATCTCGCGGCAGCCGCCCTGGTCGCCTCGCTGCGGACCCCGCCGCCGGAGCGGGCGCCACGCCCGGCCGGCAGCACCCTGCGCACGGAGATCGGCGAGGGCCTGCGCGCCCTGTGGCAGGACCGCGCCCTGCGGGCGGTCTGCGTGGCCACCCTGCTCTGCAACATCGGCATGGGCGCCCTGATCGCCACCCTCGTGCTGCACGTCACGCGCTGGCTGCACGCCGGTACCGCCGGATACGCCGCGGCCATGACCGCCTACTCGGCCGGCAGCATCACCGGCGGCTTCCTCGCCCAGCGCATCGCCCGCCACACCGGCCGGGTGCGGGCCCTGCTGGTCGCCGGGACGGTCCAGACGTCCTCCCTGGTGCTCATGGGCACTGTCCGGCACCTCGGCGCGCTCGTCGCAGGCATGCTGCTGCTCGGCGCAATGAACATGGTGTGGAATGTCAACCAGGTCACGCTGATGCAGCAACGCGCGCCCGAGTCGATGACCGGCCGGATCGCCGCCGCCTTCCGCACCTCCTCCACGTCCGGCGCGCCGCTCGGCGCCCTCCTCGGCGGAGCCGTCGCGGGAGCCTACGGCCTGAACGGGCCCGCGCTGCTGGCCGCCGTCCTCTTCGGCCTGGCGGTCACCTCGTTGATACCGGTGCGCCGGCCGGACGTACCTGTTGTTGCGCCGCGGGACAGCGTGACGGCAGGCCGTGCCCCGAGCTGATCAACTAGGTTGGAACGGCAGCGGCGCAGACACGCAGCAGGACAGGTGCAAGGAAGAAGGCTGAAGTCGGAATGAACGCAGACGGCCGTACCAGGCTCAACCAGACGCCCGAGTGGACCGCGCTCGCCAAGCACCGGGAGGAGCTCGCCGAGACCCATCTGCGGGACCTGTTCGACGCCGACCCCGGACGCGGTACGGGCTACACCCTCCAGGTCGGCGACCTCCACATCGACTACTCGAAGCACCTGGTCAACGACGAGACGCTGCGGCTGCTGCGCGAGCTGGCCGCCGCCACCGACGTCTTCGGCCTGCGGGACGCCATGTTCCGCGGCGAGAAGATCAACGTCACCGAGAACCGCGCGGTGCTGCACACCGCCCTGCGCGCCCCGCGCGACGCGGTGATCGAGGTCGACGGCGAGAACGTGGTGCCGCAGGTGCACGCGGTCCTGGACAGGATGGCCGACTTCGCCGACCGTGTCCGCTCCGGCGCCTGGACCGGCCACACGGGCAAGCGCATCAAGAACGTGATCAACGTCGGCATCGGCGGCTCCGACCTCGGCCCCGCGATGGCCTACGAGGTGCTGCGCAGCTTCACCGACCGCGGCCTCACGGTCCGCTTCGTCTCCAACGTCGACGGCGCCGACCTGCACGAGGCCACCAGCGACCTGGACGCGGCCGAGACCCTCTTCATCATCGCCTCCAAGACGTTCACGACCATCGAGACGATCACCAACGCCACCTCCGCCCGCAACTGGCTCCTCACCGAGCTGAAGGCCGGTCAGGAAGCGGTCGCCAAGCACTTCGTGGCCCTCTCCACGAACTCCGAGAAGGTGTCGGACTTCGGCATCGACACGGCCAACATGTTCGAGTTCTGGGACTGGGTCGGCGGCCGCTACTCCTACGACTCCGCCATCGGCCTCTCGCTGATGATCGCCATCGGCCCGGACCGCTTCCGCGAGATGCTCGACGGCTTCCACCTGGTCGACGAGCACTTCCGCACCGCCCCCGCCGAGTCCAACGTGCCTCTCCTGCTGGGCCTGTTGGGCATCTGGTACGGCAACTTCCACGACGCCCAGTCGCACGCGGTGCTGCCGTACTCGCACTACCTCTCCAAGTTCACCGCCTACCTGCAGCAGCTGGACATGGAGTCCAACGGCAAGCACGTGGCGCGCGACGGCAAGGAGGTCGACTGGCAGACCGGCCCGGTCGTCTGGGGCACGCCCGGCACCAACGGCCAGCACGCGTATTACCAGTTGATCCACCAGGGCACCAAGCTGATCCCGGCGGACTTCATCGGCTTCGCCGAGCCGGTCGCCGAGCTGAGCGGTGAACTCAAGGCCCAGCACGACCTGCTGATGGCGAACTTCTTCGCCCAGACCCAGGCGCTGGCCTTCGGCAAGACGGCGGAGGAAGTCCGCGCGGAGGGTGTCCCGGACGAGCAGGTCCCGCACCGCACCTTCAAGGGCAACCACCCCACGACGACCATCCTCGCGCGGGAACTCACCCCGTCGGTCCTCGGCCAGCTGGTGGCGTTGTACGAGCACAAGGTCTTCACCCAGGGCGCCGTCTGGAACATCGACTCCTTCGACCAGTGGGGCGTGGAACTCGGCAAGGTCCTCGCCAAGCGCGTGGAACCCGCCCTGACGGAGGGCGCGGAGGTGCCCGGCCTGGACGCGTCGACGAAGGCGCTGGTGGCCAAGTACCGGGAGCTGCGCGGGCGTTAGAGCCGGTCATGAAAGAACCCGTACGGCCGCGGTGGCCGTACGGGTTCCTCCATCAGGGCTTCGCCGGCTTCGTCACGCCGAAGCCGGCGGATACAGCGACCGCGGCAGCTGGGAGGCTGCCGTCGAGTCCAGGAGCCACAGGGTGCGCTGGCGGCCCTGGGCGCCTGCCGCCGGGGCCTGGATCTCGCCCGCGCCCGAGAGGGCGATGGCGACGGCCTCGGCCTTGTCCTCGCCCGCCGCCAGGAGCCAGACCTCGCGGGCCGAGCGGATGGCGGGGAGGGTGAGGGAGACACGGGTCGGCGGCGGCTTGGGGGCGCCGTGGACGCCGACCACCGTGCGTTCCGTCTCGCGGACCGCGGGGAGCTCCGGGAAGAGCGAGGCCACGTGGGTGTCCGGGCCGACGCCCAGCATCAGGACGTCGAAGGTGGGCACCGAGCCGTGGTTCTCGGGGCCGGCCGAGCGGGCCAGCTCCGCCGCGTAGGCCTCGGCCGCCGCGTCCACGTCCGTGTCCCAGGGACCGTCCGACGCGGGCATGGCGTGCACGCGCTTCGGGTCCACCGGGACCTGGTCGAGCAGGGCGTCGCGGGCCTGGGTGACGTTGCGCTCCGGGTCGCCCTCGGGCAGGAAGCGTTCGTCGCCCCACCAGAGGTCGAGCCGGCCCCAGTCGATGGCGTCCCGGGCCGGGGCCGCCGCCAGGGCGGCCAGCAGGCCGTTGCCGTTGCGGCCGCCCGTGAGGACCACGGACGCCTCGCCCCGGGAGGCCTGGGCGTCCACGATCTTCGTGATCAGACGGGCCGCGGCGGCCTGCGCCATCAGCTCCTTGTCGCGGTGCACGACCAGCTGGGGAGTGCTCATGTCGCCTTCGCCCTCTTCTTCAGCGGCGGCCTTTCCTGCGGTGCCGCTTCTGTCGTGGGAGCCTCGGCAGCGGCTTCGGGGGCTGCTGCCGCGTGGGTGACCGGTTCTCCTTTGGGGGAGACCTCCGGAGCCGAAGCCTCCGGTACCGGTTCCGCGGCGGCCGACGCGTTCAGGCGCTCCACGCCGAACCGCAGCGCCGACGCGTAGGTGTCGTCCGGGTCGAGCCGGCGCAGCTCCTCCGCGATCAGCTCGGCCGTGTCGCGCCGCTTCAGCGCCACCGCACGGTCCGGCTGACCGTCGATGGACAGGGTCGCGAGGGAGCCGTCCGCGCGGTCGAGCGCGATCGCGCCCTCGCTGGTGGCGAGGCGGACCGCGGTCAGGCCGGGGCCGGCCGAGAGGGAGCGCTTGACGGGGACGTCCAGCCGGTCCGCGAGCCACATCGCGAGCAGCTCGCAGCTCGGGTTGAACTCCTCGCCCTCCACCTCGACCGCCTTGACGTCGCAGACCACCTGGTCCAGGGCCGCCGCCAGCATCGAGCGCCAGGGCGTGATCCGGGTCCAGGACAGGTCCGTGTCGCCGGGGGTGTAGGCGTCCGCGCGGGCGGACAGCTCCCGTACCGGCTGCTCGGAGGAGTAGGTGTCGGTGACCCGGCGCTGGGCGAGGGCGCCCAGCGGGTCCTGCGCCGGGTCGAGCGGGGCGTTCACCGGCCACCAGACGACGACGGGCGCGTCCGGCAGCAGCAGCGGCAGTACGACCGAGTCGGCGTGGTCGGCGACCTCGCCGTACAGCCGCAGGATCACCGTCTCGCCGGAGCCCGCGTCCGCGCCCACCCGGACCTCGGCGTCCAGGCGGGACGCCGTACGGTCGCGGGGGGAGCGGGAGACGCGCTTGATGACGACCAGCGTGCGCGAGGGGTGCTCGTGCGAGGCGTCGCCGGCGGCCTTCAGGGCGTCGTACGCGTTCTCCTCGTCGGTGACGATGACGAGGGTCAGCACCATGCCCACGGCGGGCGTGCCGATGGCCCGGCGGCCTCGCACCAGCGCCTTGTTGACCTTGCCGGCCGTGGTGTCCGTGAGGTCTATCTTCATGGCCGGCGCCAGCTCCGTCCGTCTCGTGCGAGCATCTCGTCGGCCTCGGCGGGACCCCAGGTGCCCGACGGGTACTGGGCGGGCCTGCCGTGCTGGTCCCAGTACTCCTCGATCGGGTCGAGGATCTTCCAGGACAGCTCGACCTCCGCCGTACGCGGGAAGAGGTTGGAGTCGCCGAGCAGCACGTCCAGGATCAGCCGCTCGTAGGCCTCCGGCGAGGACTCGGTGAACGACTCGCCGTAGGCGAAGTCCATCGACACGTCCCGGATCTCCATCGAGGTGCCCGGCACCTTGGAGCCGAAGCGGACCGTGATGCCCTCGTCGGGCTGGACGCGGATGACGATCGCGTTCTGGCCCAGTTCCTCCGTCGCCGTGTGGTCGAAGGGGGAGTGCGGGGCCCGCTGGAAGACCACCGCGATCTCGGTGACGCGACGGCCCAGGCGCTTGCCGGTGCGCAGGTAGAAGGGGACGCCCGCCCAGCGGCGGTTGTCGATCTCCACCTTGACCGCGGCATAGGTGTCGGTCTTCGACTTGCTGTCGATGCCGTCCTCTTGGAGGTAGCCGATGACCTTCTCGCCGCCCTGCCAGCCGGCCGCGTACTGACCGCGCACGGCGTGCCTGCCCAGGTCGTCCGGCAGCCGTACCGCGCCGAGCACCTTCTCCTTCTCGGCGGCCAGCGCGTCCGCGTCGAAGGAGGCGGGCTCCTCCATCGCGGTCAGGGCCATCAGCTGGAGCAGGTGGTTCTGGATGACGTCACGGGCGGCGCCGATGCCGTCGTAGTAGCCGGCGCGGCCGCCGATGCCGATGTCCTCGGCCATGGTGATCTGGACGTGGTCCACGAAGGACCGGTTCCAGATCGGCTCGAACATGGTGTTGGCGAAGCGCAGCGCCAGGATGTTCTGGACGGTCTCCTTGCCGAGGTAGTGGTCGATCCGGAACACCTGGTCCGGTTCGAACACCTCGTGCACGACCTTGTTGAGCGCCTCGGCCGACTTCAGGTCGTGGCCGAAGGGCTTCTCGATGACCGCGCGCCGCCAGGAGCCGCCGGTCTGGTCCGCCAGGCCGTGCTTCTTCAGCTGCTGGATGACCACAGGGAAGGAGCGCGGCGGGACGGACAGATAGAAGGCGAAGTTGCCGCCGGTGCCCTGCGCCTTGTCCAGCTCCTCGATGGTGGAGCGGAGCCGCTCGAAGGCGTCGTCGTCGTCGAAGGTTCCCTGGACGAAGCGCATCCCCTGGATGAGCTGCTGCCAGACCTCTTCGCGGAACGGGGTGCGGGCGTGTTCCTTGACGGCGTCGTGGACCTCGGCGGCGAAGTCCTCGTTGGCCCACTCGCGGCGGGCGAAGCCGACCAGGGAGAAGCCCGGCGGCAGCAGACCCCGGTTGGCGAGGTCGTAGACCGCGGGCATGAGCTTCTTGCGGGAGAGGTCGCCCGTGACACCGAAGATGACCAGACCCGACGGTCCCGCGATACGCGGGAGCCGTCGGTCTGCGGGGTCACGCAGCGGGTTGCTGCTCGACAATTTAGCCCTCCGAGGGGGCCAGGCGCTCCAGCTCCGCCTGGGTCGACTTGAGCAGGTCGTTCCAGGACGCCTCGAACTTCTCGACGCCCTCGTCCTCCAGAACCTGGACCACGTCGTCGTACGAGATCCCGAGCGCCTCGACGGCGTCGAGGTCGGCGCGGGCCTGCTCGTACGTGCCGGTGATCGTGTCGCCGGTGATGCCGCCGTGGTCCTCGACCGCGACGAGGGTGGCCTCCGGCATGGTGTTCACCGTGTTCGGCGCGACCAGGTCGTCGACGTACAGGGTGTCCTTGTACGCCGGGTCCTTCACGCCGGTGGAGGCCCACAGCGGACGCTGCTTGCGGGCGCCCGCGTTCTCCAGCGCCTGCCAGCGGTCGGAGGAGAAGACCTCCTCGTACGCCTGGTAGGCGAGCCGGGCGTTGGCGACGGCGGACTTGCCGCGCAGCGCCTTGGCCGCGTCGGTGCCCAGGTCGTTCAGGCGCTTGTCGATCTCGGTGTCCACCCGGGACACGAAGAACGACGCCACCGAACGGATGAGCGACAGGTCGAGGCCGCGCTCCTTGGCCTTCTCCAGGCCGGAGAGGTAGGCGTCCATGACCGCGCGGTAGCGCTCCAGCGAGAAGATCAGCGTGACGTTGACGCTGATGCCGAGGCCGATGACCTCGGTGATCGCCGGCAGACCCGCCTTGGTGGCCGGGATCTTGATGAGCGTGTTGGGGCGGTCGACCAGCCAGGCCAGCTGCTTGGCCTCGGCGACGGTCGCCTTGGTGTTGTGTGCGAGGCGCGGGTCGACCTCGATCGACACGCGGCCGTCCTGGCCCTCGGACGCGTCGTACACCGGGCGCAGGATGTCGGCGGCGTCGCGGACGTCCGCCGTGGTGATCATGCGGATGGCCTCTTCGACGGTCACCTTGCGGGCGGCGAGGTCCGAGACCTGCTGCTGGTAGCCGTCGCCCGAAGAGATCGCCTTCTGGAAGATCGTCGGGTTGGTGGTGACGCCCACGACGTGCTGCTGGTCGATCAGCTCGGCAAGGTTGCCGGACGTGATCCGCTTGCGCGACAGGTCGTCCAGCCAGATCGCGACGCCTTCGTCGGAGAGGCGCTTGAGTGCGTCTGTCATGGAATTACATCTCCTACGTGTCGTATATGAGCGTCAGCGCTGCGCGGCGGCGATGGATTCCCGGGCCTTGGCGGCCACGTTCTCGGCAGTGAAGCCGAACTCGCGGAAGAGCACCTTGCCGTCGGCGGAAGCACCGAAGTGCTCCAGGGAAACGATGCGGCCGGCGTCCCCGACGTACTTGTGCCAGGTGAGGCCGATACCCGCCTCGACCGACACCCGCGCCTTGACGGACGGCGGCAGGACGCTGTCCCGGTACCCCTTGTCCTGCTCCTCGAACCACTCCACGCACGGCATGGACACGACGCGCGTGGGCACGCCGTCGGCCTCCAGCTGCTCGCGCGCCTCGACGGCCACGTGCACCTCGGAGCCGGTGGCGATCAGGATGACCTCGGGGGTCCCGTTGGACGCCTCGAAGAGGACGTAACCGCCCTTGACCGTGTCCTCGTTGGACTCGTACACCGGCACGCCCTGACGGGTCAGCGCCAGGCCGTGCGGAGCGCCCTTGCCGAAGACCTTCGTGTAGCGCCTGAGGATCTCGCGCCAGGCGATCGCGGTCTCGTTGGCGTCGGCCGGGCGGACCACGTTCAGGCCGGGGATGGCGCGCAGCGAGGCGAGGTGCTCGACCGGCTGGTGGGTGGGGCCGTCCTCGCCGAGACCGATGGAGTCGTGGGTCCACACGTACGTCACCGGCAGGTGCATCAGCGCCGACAGCCGCACGGAGTTGCGCATGTAGTCGGAGAAGACGAGGAACGTACCGCCGTAGACACGGGTGTTGCCGTGCAGGGTGATGCCGTTCATCTCCGCGGCCATGGAGTGCTCGCGGATACCGAAGTGGATGGTGCGGCCGTAGGGGTCCGCACCCGGCAGCGGGTTGTCCGCCGGAAGGAACGAGCTGTTCTTGTCGATGGTCGTGTTGTTCGACCCGGCCAGGTCGGCGGAACCGCCCCACAGCTCGGGGACGACCGCGCCGAGGGCCTGGAGCACCTTGCCGGAGGCGGCACGGGTCGCGACGCCCTTGCCGGGCTCGAAGACCGGGATCTTCTCCTCCCAGCCCTTGGGCAGCTCGCCCGCGGAGATGCGGTCGAACTCGGCGGCCCGCTCGACGTTCTTGTCCCGCCACAGCTGGAAGGACTTCTCCCACTCGGCCTTCGCCGCGGCACCGCGCTCCCCGGCCTGGCGGGTGTGGGCGATGACCTCCTCGGCGACGTCGAAGCTCTTCTCCGGGTCGAAGCCGAGGACGCGCTTGGTGGCCGCGACCTCGTCCGCGCCGAGCGCCGAGCCGTGCGCGGCCTCGGTGTTCTGCGCGTTCGGGGCGGGCCAGGCGATGATCGAGCGCATCGCGATGAAGGACGGCTTGTCCGTCACCTTCTTCGCGGCCTCGATCGCGTTGTAGATGGCGTGCGGGTCCAGGTCGCCGTCCGGCTTCGGGGCGATCCGCTGCACGTGCCAGCCGTACGCCTCGAACCGCTTGACGGTGTCCTCGGAGACGGCCGTCTCGGTGTCGCCCTCGATCGAGATGTGGTTGTCGTCCCACAGCAGGACCAGGTTGCCGAGCTTCTGGTGGCCGGCCATCGAGGACGCCTCGGCGGAGATGCCCTCCTGGAGGCAGCCGTCACCGGCGATGCAGTAGACGAAGTGGTCGAACGGCGACTCGCCCTGCGGCGCGTCCGGGTCGAACAGACCGCGCTCGTAGCGGGAGGCCATGGCCATGCCGACGGCGTTGGCGACACCCTGGCCCAGCGGGCCTGTGGTGGTCTCCACGCCCCTGGTGTGGCCGTACTCCGGGTGGCCGGGGGTCTTCGAGCCCCAGGTGCGGAAGGCTTCGAGGTCTTCCAGCTCCAGGCCGAAGCCGGCCAGGTAGAGCTGCGTGTAGAGGGTCAGCGACGAGTGACCGGCGGACAGCACGAAGCGGTCGCGGCCCACCCAGTCGGGGTCGGACGGGTCGTGCCGCATCACCTTCTGGAAGAGGGTGTACGCGGCCGGCGCCAGGCTCATCGCCGTACCCGGATGGCCGTTGCCGACCTTCTGTACGGCATCGGCGGCCAGGACGCGGGCGGTGTCTACGGCCCGCTGGTCCAACTCGGTCCAGTCGAGGTCTGTGGTGGTCGGCTTGGTGCTCACCCTGAGTCAGGGCTCCTCTCCACATGTTCGGTTACCGGTCCCCGGGCACATGCCCGCACCGGCTGCCGGTGCACTGGGTGCCCACCGGCCGTTGTCGAGCCTACCCCCGTAAGGACGTGCATTTTTTCGAGTGTTTCCAGACTGCCGGGACTCTCGGGGATCCGCCTCCCGACTGGCCGAGAAGGCATTCGGCACATGAATACGGAACCGCTCATCTGACTGCTCAATCGAGCCACCCCACCCCTCTCCCGAGACGCCCGCCAACACGACCCCACCCCCGCGAAGGTCGGGGTATGGGCAACGTCTAAAGTGGCGTGGTACGCGCGAGCCTTTACCGTGAGTTCACACGGCGGGGCTCGCTGGGAGTCTCTGTCAGGGGTGTGCGTGACGGCCGTCGAATCCCGTCCAGCGGGGGTGCTCGGTGCGAGCGAGAGCCCGAGCCACCGGCCGTTCGGGGCCCGTGTCAAAGCTTTCGTGGCGCTGACCAAGCCACGGATCATCGAGCTGCTGCTCATCACCACCGTTCCGGTGATGTTCCTGGCGCAGCAGGGCGTGCCCGACCTGACGCTGGTGTTCCTCACCTGCGCCGGCGGTTACCTCTCGGCGGGCGGCGCCAACGCGCTGAACATGTACATCGACCGGGACATCGACGCACTGATGGACCGCACCTCGCAGCGTCCGCTGGTGACCGGCATGGTCAGCCCGCGCGAGTGCCTCGCCTTCGGCATCACCCTGGCGGTCGTCTCCACCCTGCTGTTCGGTCTCACCGTCAACTGGCTGAGCGCCTGGCTGTCACTCGGAGCGCTGCTCTTCTACGTCGTCGTCTACACGATGATCCTCAAGCGCCGTACCTCGCAGAACATCGTGTGGGGCGGCATCGCCGGCTGTCTGCCGGTGCTGATCGGCTGGTCGGCCGTCACGGACTCCATGTCGTGGGCGCCGGTCATCCTCTTCCTCGTCATGTTCTTCTGGACGCCGCCGCACTACTGGCCGCTGTCCATGAAGGTGAAGGACGACTACGCGCGCGTGGGCGTGCCGATGCTGCCGGTCGTCGCCTCCAACAAGGTGGTCGCCAAGCAGATCGTCATCTACAGCTGGGTGATGGTCGGCGTCTCCCTGCTCCTCACCCCCCTCGGCTACACCGGCTGGTTCTACACGCTGGTCGCCCTGGTGGCGGGCGGCTGGTGGCTGTGGGAGGCGCACGGGCTGCAGAACCGTGCGAAGGCCGAGGTCACGGGCGGGAAGCTCAAGGAGATGCGGCTGTTCCACTGGTCGATCACCTATGTCTCCCTGCTCTTCGTGGCCGTGGCGGTCGACCCGTTCCTGCGCTGACCCACATCACATCGTCCTGCCCTCGCCAGTGGATCTACTCGTGAGTAGCATCCTGTCCATGGCAGACACGCAGCAGGTTGACCAGAAGGCCGAGCGCAAGGTCGCGCGCCTCGCCAAGCAGATCGACACCTTCGCCAAGGCCCACGGCGGCGCCGAGGGCCAGGTGGCGTACATCGGCGAACGCGGCGCCCGCATCGTCCTCGTCGGCGAGGACGGCGGCTGGGGCGACCTGGTGGCCCCGACGTACGAGATCGCCGAGCAGGCGGTCGCCAAGTCCGGCATCACGGTCCACGAGTCCTTCGACGGCGAGTTCGCGGCCAAGGTGACGACGGGCCCGTACGAGTGGAAGCGGATGGCCGGCATTCAGATCGGCGGCTGAACAGGCGCCCCTCGGGGGCGCGGGGCCGTATCGACATGCGGCTCCGCCGCGTGGGCGCGAGCAACCGCATACGGCCCGCAGCCGCCGATCAACCGGTACTCCCTCCCCGAACCGCGACCTCAATCCCGGTTCACCCGTTAAGACGGTTAAACAACCGTCCACCTCGGGGAGCCCGGATGATCGAGACGCCGTCCCTGGTGGACCAGTACTGCCACGGCGTACTCCGAACGGAGTTGGGCCTCGGCACCTTCGAGGCCCAGCTCGCCCGCACCGAAGGCCCCCCGGCCGCCGGCACCACCCTCTTCGACACCCAGACCGGTTTCGCGGTACGGCGCTGGTGCCCCCCGCTCCTGGGCCTGGAACCGCACTGCGCACCGGCCCGCTACCTGGCCCGGCGCCGCGAACTCGGCGTCCTGGAGACCGGCCGCCGTCTCCTGCGCGGCAGCGGCATCACCACCTACCTCGTCGACACCGGCCTGCCCGGCGACCTCACCGGCCCCGCCGAGATGGCCTCGACCGGCGCCGCGGCGGCCCGCGAGATCGTCCGCCTGGAGCTCCTCGCCGAGCAGGTCGCCGACACCTCCGGCACCGTCGAGTCGTTCCTCGCCAACCTCGCCGAGTCGGTGCACGGCGCGGCGGCGAACGCGGTGGCCTTCACCTCCGTCGCCGGTCTCCGGCACGGCCTGGGCCTGGCCCCCGAACCCCCCGGCCCCGGTGAGGTGAGAGGCGCGGCCGGCCGCTGGCTGGCGGGCCGCCGGGTCGGCGGCGAGCTGGCCGACCCGGTCCTGCTGCGACACCTGCTCTGGATCGCCGTCGCCTCCGGTCTCCCGCTCCAGCTGCACGCGGGCCTCGGCGAGCCCGGGGCCCGGATCGACCGCACCGACCCGGTCCTGCTCACCGACTTCGTCCGGGCCACCGCCGGCCTCGGCACCGACCTGGTCCTCCTGCACGGCTACCCCTACCACCGCCACGCCGCCCACCTCGCCGGCGTCTTCCCGCACGTGTACGCCGACTCGGGCGCGGCCCTGGTGCGCACCGGCGCCCGCGCCGCGACGATCCTCGCCGAGATCCTGGAACTGGCCCCCTTCGGCAAGATCCTCTTCTCCAGCGGCGCCCACGGCCTGCCCGAGCTGCACGTGGTCGGCGCCCGCCTCTTCCGCGAGTCCCTCGCCCGGGTCCTCGGCACCTGGGTCGCCGAGGGCGCCTGGTCGCTCGGCGACGCCCAGCGCGTGGCCAGGCTGATCGCGGCGGGGAACGCGAAACGGGTGTATGGGCTGGAGTGAGCTGTACAGACTGAGCCCATGGACACCGAGACGTTACTGGCCCGCTTCGTGCGCGAGCTGTCGGCACTGGACCCCGTGGCCGCGTGGGCGCACGGCTCGCTCGCCGCGGGCGACGACTATCAGGAGGGCCGCAGCGACCTGGACCTGATCGCGGTGCTGCCGGGCCCGGTGACCCCGGCCGTCGTATGGAAGATCGCCGTGGCGCACGCCCGGCTGCGCGCGCTGCCGCTCGCCCCCGTCCTGCACTGCACCTATCTGACCCCGTCGACCGCTGCCGACCCCACCCGGAGCCATCTCACCTACGCGTACGGGCAGTTGTTCAAACGGCCGGTCAGTCCGGTGACCCGGCGTGAGCTGCACGCCTTCGGACGGGTGCTGTACGGCCGGGCGCCCGACGGGCTGCTGCCACCGGTGACGGACCGGGAACTCGGCGAGTTCGTCGTCCGGGACCAGCGGGACTACTGGCGGCCCGTCGTCGACAAGGCCCCGCTGTGGACCCAGGACGTCTGGGTGGACCTGGGGATGATCACCTTCGCCCGTGCCACCGTCACCGCACGTGAAGGCCGCCTGATCTCCAAACGCGAGGCCCTGGACCTGCTGCCCGGTCTGGGCGCGCCCGCCGAGGTCGTCGAGGACATCCGGAGCCGCCGCTACGACGCCCCCGCCCCGCCCACCGAGGAGTGGACGGCGCGCCGGGCCCGGCTGACCCGGGACTACTTGGGCCCGGCGATCGACGCGCTCACGGCCTCGTACGCCTGAGCGGGCACGTCGGCCGTCACCTCGGCGCGTTCCCGCAGGGACAGCAGAACGCGCAGCACGCCGATCCACACCAGGCAGGAGCCGAACATGTGCAGGCCGACCAGAACCGTGGGCAGGTGCGTGAAGTACTGGACGTACCCGATCACGCCCTGACCGAGCAGGATCAGGAACAGGTCGCGGACGCGGTCCCGCGGTCCCTGGGGCGCGCCGACGCCCCTGAGGAAGAACCACAGGGCGAAGGTCAGTGACACCACGATCCAGGCGAACACCGCGTGCAGCTCGGCGACCCCCGACCAGCTGACGTCGATGCGCTCGACGTCGCCGGAGTCGCCGGGGTGCGGTCCCGCACCGGTCACCACCGTGCCCGCGGCGATGAGCAGCAGCGTCACGGCCACCAGGGCCCACACCAGCTGCTGCACGGCCTTGCCGACCAGCGGACGCGGCTCGCCGTCGCCCTCGCGGGTGCGCTGCCACATCAGGGCGGCGACCGTGATGAGCGCCGTGGCGAGCAGGAAGTGCGCGGCGACGGTGTACGGGTTGAGGCCGACGAGCACCACGATGCCGCCGAGGATCGCGTTGCTCATCACGAGCCAGAACTGCGCCCAGCCCAGCCGGGTCAGGCTGCGCCGGAACGGCTTCTGGGACCGGGCCGCGATGATCGCCCAGCCGACCGCCGCGCACAGCACGTAGGTCAGCATGCGGTTCGTGAACTCGATGGCGCTGTGGTAGCTCAGCGCGTCGGTCGGGGTCAGCGAGCCGGCGGTGCACTCGGGCCAGGTCGGGCAGCCGAGCCCGGAGCCGGTGAGCCGCACCGCGCCGCCGGTGACCACGATGACCACCGACATGACGAGCGCGGCGAGCGCCGCCCGCCGCACGGTCCGGGGCTCCGGCGTCCAGTGATCGGCGATGAAGGCGAGCGGGTTGCGCAGCGCCGCTACGAGGTCGGCGGGGGTCAGCTTTGGCACGGGCACCATGGTAGGGGGCCGCTTGTGCATGCGTTCACGAGGGTCGGGGTCACCGTGCTCACAACAGCCGGCGGATGCGGTCCGCCTCGCGCCTGAGCCGGCCTGCCTCCTCGTGGTCGCCGCGGTCCGAGGCGCAGTCGGACAGGTGCTCGCACACCGCCATCAGCGCGGGGTGGTCGTCACCGAGGGCCGCCCGGAAGATCCCGTCCGCCTCCCGGAGCACGTGCTCCGCGCCGCCGCCGTCGCCCTGGGCACGCAGCACGGGACCGAGCCGGGTCAGGGACTTGGCGCGGTAGTAGTGCCGCTCGCCGTAGAGCCGCAGGTAGATCGCCTCGGCCTGCTCCAGCGTCCGCCGCGCCTCGGCCGGCCGGCCCTGCGCGAGCCGTAAGGAGCCGAGCTTGTTGAGGCAGGCCGCGTATTTGTGCTCCTCCGCCTCGCTTCGTTTGCGGTGCAGCTCCACCACCGGACCGAGGAGCCGCTCGGCCCGGTCCAGTTCGGCGCGGGCCCTGCGGCTCAGGTCGCGACGGTGCAGGAGGCGCAGGCTCCGGCGCGCCTGCTCCTTGTGGCTCTCGCTGCGCCGGCGGAGCACGTCCGAGAGGAACTTGGCGATCTGGGCCGTCTCGAAGTCCTCTGGACCCCGATGGGCGCCGAACACCGTCAGGGCCTCGGTGAGCATGGACTCCGCGTGTTCCAGCTGCCCTCTGTCCTGGGCGACGATGCCCAGGTCGCGCTGGAGCATGGCCCGGAACACGGTGTAGTCGGGGGGCTCCTGGTTGCCCCGGGTGGGTATGCACTCCTCCGCCCGCCGGTAGTGCCGGGTGGCCTCGGTGAGGCGCCCCGCGTTCCGGTGGATCAGCCCGGTCTCCTGCTCGGCGACGGCCCAGTCGAGGCTCTCCTCCCGCCACGCCTGCCCCTCGTAGATCCCGACCGCGGTCCGGGCCGCGCGCAGTGCCTCGGGGAAACGGTTGTGCTCGCGCATGATGCCTCCCAGCTGTCGCTGGCAGTGGGCCCGTAACCGCAGGAACGCCTCCTCCTCGCGGTCGTCGCACAGCCGGAGGGCACGGCGGCACTCCCGTTCGGCGTCGTCCAGCCCGGCCAGGAGATAGTGCTGACGGGCCACGGCGTACCGCGCCGTCGCGCGGCCGAGGAGGTCGCCGCCGTTGCCGATCTCGCGCAGCTCGGCCTCCCGCTCGAAGAAGTCCAGGGAACGCACCCAGTCGCAGCGGTGCTCCTGATAGGCGCCGACGCGGTGCAGCAGCCGGGCCAGCGCCTCCGGGTCCTGGGACGCGCCGAGCCCGCCGTCGGCGTCGTCGCCCCACGCGAGCTTGTCGATGACGGCCTCGACGTGCGGCATCAGCCGTTCGCACACCGGCCTGGACGCCAGCAGGTCCGGAGTCGCGGGGAAGCAGGCCTCCACGAGCCGCACCGCCGCCTGGGACCACTCCAGGCGCTCGGCCAGACTCAGCCCGTCGTGGATCAGGGTCTGGACGCGCGGGTGCATGCCGTAGGCGGCGGATCCGTCGCGCCAGTCCCCGCTGCGCGTCAGCAGGGAGTGGTCCACCAGCAGCAGAACCGCGCGGTTGAAGGTGACCGGGTCGGCCATCACCGTCCGCAGCCGGACCGGGAGGACCGACCGGTACTGCATCAGCGTGGTCTTCTGCACGTCCTCCGAGGCGAGGAACGTGCACAGCCGCAGCAGATCCACCGCGGCGGGAGAGGTCTCCGAGATGCGGGAGATGGCGAGCCGGAAGGTGTCCTCGACCGAGGCTCCGCCGGGCAGGTCGCGCAGGTACTCGGCCACGGTCGTCTCCGCCTGGACGATGTAGGCCGCCGCCTGTTCGAGGGCCAGCGGAAGCCAGCCGAGCTGGCGGCCGAGCCGGGTGAAGGCCTCCAGGTCCTGCTCCGAGGCCTCTTTCGGCTCGATGCCGAAGCGCCGCCGCAGGAACTCGATGCCCTCGTTCTCCGGGAAGACCCGGAGTCCGATGGGGCTCGCGCGCAGGCCGTCCCACCCCTGGTTCTGCTGGGTGGTGATCAGCACCTCGCCGTCGCCCTCCGACGGCAACAGGCTGCGCAGCGCGTCCTCGTAGGCGGGCCAGCCGTCGTAGACGAGCAGCCAGCCGCGCTGGTCGCGCAGCCAGCGCCACAGGTTCATGAGGACGACGTTCTTGCTCTCCTGGTCGTGGATGCCCACGTACTGGGCGAACTCCAGCAGCTCCGTGCGCAGCGCGTCGGGCCCGGAGGCGTTGAGCCACCAGGTCAGGGTGTGCCGGTCCAACTGGTCGCGGGCGTAGGCCACGGCGAGCTGTGACTTGCCGGCACCGGTCGCCCCGTACAGGACACAGACCCGGGGCACGGGCCGCTCGTCCCGCCGGCGCCCGCGGTCCGGTCCCCGCAGCACGCCCACGATGCGTGCGGTCTCGGCGGTGCGGCCGGTGAAGTACATGCTGAGGACGGGCAGGTTGTGCGGCGGCCCCTGGAGCGCGCTCGTCGGCACGTCCGGCAGGAGGTCCGGGCCGGACCTGCGGGCGACCTGCGCGGCGATGCCGCCGGCCAGGCCCGCGACCAGTCCCGCGGCGACGGACAACCACCACAGCAGAGCGCCCCCGGAATCGGCGGCCTTCACGGCCACCGCGACGAACGCGGTCGTTCCGGTTCCCGCCCCGGCGGAGACAGTGATCACCCAAGCGCGCATGTGGTTCCCCCGAAGCCGCGCCACTGCCGTGGGATTCGACCCACGTTCAGAGCGAATGTCGTCGAATCTTCTGTTTTCCCTACTTCTCTGCCGTGCAACCAATCGGTAACCGGTTCGTTGAAACCATCAGTTCGGGGCCGGTCGGTGGAATAACATCCCGGCTTGCGCAAGTCTGTTCTGCCGTTCACCGGGTGTGGCCCGAGCACGGTGGCAAGGGTGGCCGGAGGCGGCAATGAGGCAGGAGCCGGATCGACAGACCCCGAAGGCGCTGAACGTCGCCTTCGTCCACTGGGCGTTCCCGCCGACGGTCGGCGGCGTGGAGTCGTACCTCTGGAACTGCTCCAGGCTGCTCGCCAGAAGTGGGTACCGGGTGACGGTGTTCACGGGGACGTCGGACGTCCGGACGCCCCCGGAGGGCGGGGTCGAGGTGCTGCGGCATCCGGGGCTCGACCTGTCCCGGGCCGCCGGGAGCGCCATGGAGCGGGCTGAACTGCGCACGTGGTTCAAGAGCGAACTGGCCCGCAGGGAGATCCGGTTGGTCCACGGCCACAATCTTCATCACTTCTCGGCGGCACCGGCCGAGGCGCTGCTCGACCTCAGGGCCGACCTGGACCTGGTGCTGCTGCACACGTACCACAGCATCTGGCGTGACCCCGAGAGCGTCGCCCTGGCCAGGGCGTGCGGTGAGTTCGACGCGCACTTCGCGGTCTCCGGCTTCCTCCGCGACGCCTGCACGGAGGACCTCGGGGTGAAAGGCGCGGAACTCATGTATCTCGGCATCGACGCCGAATCTTTCCTGCGGGTTCCGGAACTCGCCGATCCGGCACCGGACGACGAGGCGCTCATTCTGTTGCCGGCCCGTCTCATTCCCGACAAGGGAGCGCTCATGGCCGTACGGGCCATGCGTCGGGTCCTGAATGAAAATCTTCCGGTGCGCCCTCGCCTTGTTCTCATGGACACACCGAATTCGGTTGATTTCCATGGCGAAAAGGTCGGTTTCCGAGATGACGTGACCAGGCTTGCCAAGGATTTGAATGTCGCGGATCGCGTGAGTTTCGACCGGGCGGGCGTGGACGGAATGCACGAGCTGTACCGGCGCGCGCGTGTCGTGGTGTGTCCGTCGACCTTCGCCGAGCCCATGGGCCTCGCGGCGCTGGAGGCGATGTGTTCGGCACGCCCCGTGGTCGCCACCGACGTGGGCGGCCTCGCCGAGGGAGTGGGCCGGGACGGCTCGACCGGGTTCCTCGTACCGCCCGGCGATTCGGATGCTCTTGCCCGTCACATCACCGAACTGCTGCGCTCGCCGAGCCTGGCGCGCACCGTCGGCAATGCGGCGAGGAAGCGCGTGGTGGCGGAATTCGATCTGGAGAGTCGTTGTCTGCCCCCCCTGCTGTCGTCCTACGAGGAGTGTTCGGGTCTTCCGTTCCGGCGGCGTCAGGAGGCCACGTGCCGCCACCCCTCGGGAAGTCCCTCGACCGTGATCCCGTCCGTCGGGTGATCCGTGCGGACGGTGATGCTCCGTCCGGCCAGGCGAATGCTCTCGACCGTGCGGATCAGCGGCGCGGTCGGGGAGAGCTCCCGGACCATGGGGGTGACCCGGAGGGTGCGTTCCCTGGCATTCGGCCGGAGACCGAGCAGGGCGCCCAGCAGGGCCACACCCGACGCGGCGGACCAGCCCTGCGGACGGCAGGCGGCAGGGTAGGCGAGCGGGGCGGGCGCTCCCTGCGTGCGGCTGTCGCCGCCGTACAGTTCCGGCATCCGGTACTCGAAGTGACTCGCCGCGTCGAGCAGGCCTGCCGTCAGGGCGTACGCCTCCTCGTGGCGGCCCGCCGCGGACAGGCCCTGGATCGCGATCGCGGTGTCGTGCGTCCAGACCGAACCGTTGTGGTAGCTCAGCGGGTTGAAGCCGGGCAGCCCGGCGGAGCGGCTGCGCAGCCCCCAGCCGGAGTTCAGTTCGGGCGCGGCGAGCCACGCCGCCACGTCCCGGCAGCCGTCGGCGTCCAGGATGCCGGTGGACAGCAACTGGCCCATGTTGGACGCGGGCCCGCTGACCGGTTCCAGGCCCCGGCCGACGGCGATCGCCACGTACCGCGGGGCCGGACCGCGCCGTGCCGACACCCAGAAGGTGTCGGCGAAGTGTTTGCGCAGCGCGTCCGCCCAGGTACGGAGCCGCACGGCCGCGTCGTGACGGCCGCGGGCCGACAGCAGCTCGGCCAGTCCCGTCGCCGCCTGGTAGGCGTACCCCTGCACCTCGCACAGCGCCAGCGGCGGTTCGATACGGCGGCCGGTCGCGTCCCGGACGGCGTCCTCGCTGTCCTTCCACGACTGGTGGCGCAGCCCGCCCTGCCGGGGGTAGTAGCGCAGGAACCCGTCCTCGTCCCCGGCGCAGACCTCCAGCACCCACTCCATGGCGCGCTCGGCGTACGGCAGCAGTGCGTCGACCTCTTCCGCCGGCAGCCCCCAGTGCCATGCGTCCACCAGGAGCGACACGAACAACGGGGTCGCGTCGACCGAGCCGTAGTAGCGGGAGGGAAGACGCAGGCCATGACCGTGTTCGGCGTCGGCCGGGCGCAGTTCGTGGAGAATGCGGCCGGGCGCCTCCTCGCGGAACACGTCGTGGGCCGTGCCCTGACGGCGCGCGAGGGCCCACAGGGTGCCGCGGGCCAGGTCCGTGCCCAGGGGCAGCATCATGCGCGCCGACCAGATCGAGTCACGGCCGAACAACGTCAGGTACCAGGGGCAGCCCGCCGCGATGAACTGGTCCTCGGTGCCGCCCGCCGTTCGCGTTCCGCGTTCGGGATCCGCGAGCCGCAGCGCCCCCAGGTCGTCCAGGCCCCGGCGGACCAGTGCCACCAGCCGTGGGTCGCCCGCCACCCGGGGTTCGGCCCAGGGGGCCGCTGACCGCGGTGCGCCGGGGTGACCGGGCGGAGTGGGGACCGCGCCTCCGGTCACGCCGACGTGGGTGTGCCAGTCCTCGCCCGGGCGCAGCACGATCCCGGGCCAGGCGAAGGTACCGCCCTCCGGTCCGTCCGTGACCTCCGGTGCGCCCGCCCCGCCCACGGTGCGGACCTCGGCGCGGCCCGCCGGGGTCTGCCAGCGCAGACCGCCGCCGTCCCCGGAGGCGGTGCACGGCACGGTCGGCGTCCGGCGGCCCCGCTTGACGTCGGCGATGTCCGCCAGGTCGGTCGCCAGCGCCAGTTCGAGGCGCAGGCGCCGGGTGACCGTACCGACGTTCCTCAGCTGGATGAACTCGCCCTGCCCCGCGACCCGCACCCGCTCGACGATCAGGGTGGGATCGTCGCTCGGGTCGCCCTGGTAGCGGTGGACCGAGGTGAAGCGCACCCGGTCGGGGCCCAGCGGCTGTACACCGATCGGCTCGGGCTCGCGTCCGTCGATCAGCAGACAGGCCGTGTGCAGCAGCCTGCGGTCGTGGCCGTAGAAGCCCTCGGCCCGAAGACCGCGCAGTTGTCCGTCCCGCGGCGATGCCACGAAGGCCGGGGCCGCCACGCACATCACGACGTCGTGCAGCAACGGTTGCAGAGCGCTGTCGTGCAGCAACGGTTGCAGAGCGCTGGGGAGTTCCGCCGACTCGTACACGGAGCGTCTTTTCCCGCTGGGCACGAACGTCACTCACGTGGCCCAGTGACGGCTTCCGCTCCGCCACGGCCGGCCCGTCACTCCCAGCGGAAGAACCTCCCGGCCGCCCCCAGCGCCACCACCGCCCACACGGCGAGGATCCCCAGGTCGCCCCACGGCATCCCCGCCCCGTGCTGGAGTACGTCCCGCAGCCCGTCCGACAGCGCCGAGATGGGCAGCAGGCCGAGTGCGTGCTGGGCCCCGCCGAACTTGTCGAGCGGGACGATGACCCCGCCGCCCACGAGCAGCAGCAGGAACACCAGGTTGGCGGCGGCCAGGGTCGCCTCCGCCTTGAGGGTGCCGGCCATCAGGAGGCCGAGGCCGGAGAAGGCGGCGGTGCCGAGCACCAGGAGGAGCAGGACGGCGAGCGGGTTGCCGTGCGGGGACCAGCCGAGGGCGAAGGCGATCGCCGTCAGGAGGATCACCTGGAGGACCTCGGTGACCAGGACCGACGCCGTCTTCGCCGTCATCAGGGCCCAGCGGGGCAGCGGGGAGGAGGCGAGGCGCTTCAGGACGCCGTAGCGGCGCTCGAAGCCGGTCGCGATGGCCTGGCCGGTGAAGGCCGTGGACATGACGGCGAGGGCGAGGACGCCGGGGGTCAGGAAGTCGACCGAGCTGCCGGATCCCGTGTCGACGATGTCCACCGAGCTGAAGAGCACGAGGAGCAGGGTCGGGATCACCACCGTCAGGAGCAGCTGCTCGCCGTTGCGGAGCAGCATTCTCGTCTCCAGGGCCGCCTGCGCCGCGATCATGCGGGGGAGCGGGGCGGCACCCGGACTGGGGGTGAAGGTACCGGTCGCGGTGGTCATGAGCGCAGCTCCTTGCCGGTCAGCTCCAGGAAGACGTCCTCCAGCGTGTGGCGTTCGACCGAGATGCGCTCGGGCATCACGCCGTGCTGGGCGCACCACGAGGTCACCGTCGCCAGCAGCTGCGGGTTGACCTTGCCGACGACCCGGTAGGAGCCCGGGGTCAGCTCGGCGGCCGTGGAGTCGGCCGGCAGCGCCTTGAGGAGCGAGCCGACGTCGAGGCCGGGGCGGCCGATGAACCGCAGGGTGTTCTCGGCGCCGCCCTTGCACAGCTGCTCGGGGGAGCCCTGGGCGATCACCCGGCCGTCGTCGATGACGGCGACGTCGTCGGCGAGCTGCTCGGCCTCCTCCATGTGGTGCGTGGTGAGGATGACCGAGACACCGTCGGTGCGCAGGTCCCGGACGAGGTCCCAGGTGGCGTGGCGGGCCTGCGGGTCCAGGCCCGCCGTCGGCTCGTCGAGGAAGACCAGCTCCGGGCGTCCGACCACGGCCATGGCGAGCGCGAGGCGCTGCTGCTGGCCGCCGGAGAGGCGGCGGTACGACGTCCGGCCGCAGCTGCCGAGGCCCAGCCGCTCCATCAGCGCGTCCACGTCGAGCGGATGCGCGTGCAGCTTCGCCACGTGCCGCAGCATCTCGTCGGCTCGGGCGCCCGAGTAGACGCCCCCGGACTGGAGCATCACGCCGACTCTGGGGCGCAGCTCGGCTGACTGCCGTACCGGATCGAGGCCCAGGACGCGCACCGCGCCGGAATCCGGCTTGCGGTACCCCTCGCAGGTCTCGATCGTGGTCGTCTTGCCCGCCCCGTTGGGGCCGAGTACGGCGGTCACGCCCGCCTCGGCGGTCAGATCGAGGCCGTTCACAGCGGTCTTGGCGCCGTACCGCTTCACCAGGTCCCGCACCTGGACCACCGGCTCACTTCGCATGGTGACAGAGTCTAAGGACGCCTGCCGTCACCCGGACGGCCGGGTGCTAGATCTCCTCCTCACGGGGGCGATGTACGGCCAGCCATCGCTCGGCGTAGGCCACCGCGTCCGCCACGGGGAAGAGCCGGGCCTCGGCCGCGCCGACCGGGCCGCGGAGGACCACCGGGCGGTCGCGTTCGAAGTCGTACCCCAGTTCGTCGAAGCGGTCGGAGGTGATCGACAGCTCGGTGACCTCCTCCCAGCCGCCCCCGGGGGCGGGGCGGCCGACCCGGACGCGCGGGGAGGGGATCCGGTACTCGGCGAGGTGGAAGCTGGTGCAGGTGGCGTAGCCGGTGCCGAGCATGAGCACGCGCGCGTGCAGTTTCTCCAGCCGGGCCAGCGGGCTGCGCTCGCCGAGCCGGCAGTCGGGGGCGTGGCCGTCGAGGATCTCCGCCGCGCGGGGGCCGACGGCCGCGAAGGAGGTCTGCGGGTGGGCGCTGCGCAGCGCACCCGGCCAGGTCCGCACGGTCTCCGGGATCACGCCGACCCCGCGGGTGGGGGTGGTCCGGGGGTCGTACGGCGGCATGGTGGCCCGGATCGTCTCCCACCACTCCTCGGGCACCGGCGGATTCCGCCACACCGCGGGGTCCGAGAGGTCGCCGGTCTGGGTGGGGACCACCAGGGTGCCGTCCGGGCCGAGGGCGTCGAGGAGGGCTTGGACGACCGCCACGGCTCCGCCGTTCACCCAGCCGAGGGAACTGAGCGAGGTGTGTGCGAGGAGGGTCTCGCCGGTCTTGACACCCAGCAGGTGAAGCTGCTGTGCGAGGGCGTCCCGCGTGACAAGAGGGCCGGTCGGAGGGGGTGTGGGCATGGTTCCGGAGTGTTCCCGAGGGGGCCGTGGAACGCCACCGAATTGGCTGAGGGATGATCGATCAAAGATCGTTTCCGCAGGTCAGGGCCAGTGCTTGGTTAGGCATGCCTAAGTGATGCAGGGCACCGTCCCGTCGCCCGGACGCCGCTTGCCTGGCTCTGAGGAATTACGCAACAATGGCGTTGTGAAAAACGTCGGCGAGGCTCGGGAGACCCCCACGGGGACCCCGCAGGAGGAGCTAGCGACCGGTGAGCGCTCGACGCGCAACCGGGTCGCGCGGTCCATCCTGGACCACGGGCCGTCGACCGTCACCGAGCTGGCCGGACGCCTGGGCCTGACCCCCGCGGCCGTACGCCGGCATCTGGACGCGCTGGTCGCCGACGACGTCGTGGCGGCACGCGAGCAGCGGGTGTACGGCGCGCGGACGCGCGGGCGGCCCGCCAAGGTCTTCGCGCTCACCGACTGCGGCCGGGACGCCTTCGACCAGTCGTACGACAAGCTCGCCGCCGACGCGCTGGGCTGGATCGCCGAGCAGGGAGGCGGCCAGGAGGCGGTCGCCGCCTTCGCGCGGGCCCGGATCACGGCCCAGGCGCGCGCCTACCGCAAGGCGATCGAGAGCGTGAGCCCCGACGAACGCACGGAAGCGCTGGCCAAGGCCCTGAGCCTGGACGGGTACGCTGCAACGGCGCGCACCGCACCGGTCGGCGAACAGCTGTGCCAGCACCACTGCCCGGTCGCCCATGTCGCGGAGCAGTTCCCCCAGCTGTGCGAGGCGGAGACGGAGATCTTCGCCGAGCTGCTCGGAACGCACGTCCAGCGACTGGCGACCATCGCGCACGGCGACGGCGTCTGCACGACGTTCATCCCCAAGATTTCCACTGACGCATCTGCTAGCACGGCCGGGAGGAACCCCGCATGACTCTCCCCACGGAGACTGCCCACCCTGAGCTCGAAGGCCTGGGCACGTACGAATACGGCTGGGCCGACTCCGACACTGCCGGCGCCTCCGCCAAGCGCGGCATCAACGAGGACGTCGTCCGGGACATCTCCGCGAAGAAGTCCGAGCCCGAGTGGATGACCAAGCTCCGCCTCAAGGGCCTGCGCCTCTTCGAGAAGAAGCCCATGCCGAACTGGGGCTCCGACCTCTCCGGCATCGACTTCGACAACATCAAGTACTTCGTGCGCTCCACGGAGAAGCAGGCGGAGTCCTGGGAGGACCTGCCCGAGGACATCAAGAACACCTACGACAAGCTGGGCATCCCGGAGGCGGAGAAGCAGCGCCTGGTCGCCGGTGTCGCCGCCCAGTACGAGTCGGAGGTCGTCTACCACCAGATCCGCGAGGACCTGGAGGAGCAGGGCGTCATCTTCCTGGACACCGACACCGCGCTGAAGGAGCACCCGGACCTCTTCAAGGAGTACTTCGGCACCGTCATCCCGGTCGGTGACAACAAGTTCGCGTCGCTGAACAGCGCGGTGTGGTCCGGCGGTTCCTTCATCTACGTGCCGAAGGGCGTGCAGGTCGAGATCCCGCTCCAGGCCTACTTCCGTATCAACACGGAGAACATGGGCCAGTTCGAGCGGACCCTGATCATCGTCGACGAGGGTGCCTACGTGCACTACGTCGAGGGTTGTACGGCCCCGATCTACAAGTCGGACTCGCTGCACTCCGCGGTCGTCGAGATCATCGTCAAGAAGAACGCCCGCTGCCGCTACACGACCATCCAGAACTGGTCGAACAACGTCTACAACCTGGTCACCAAGCGCGCCGTCGCCTACGAGGGCGCCACCATGGAGTGGATCGACGGCAACATCGGCTCCAAGGTGACGATGAAGTACCCGGCCGTCTACCTGATGGGCGAGCACGCCAAGGGCGAGACCCTCTCCATCGCCTTCGCGGGCGAGGGCCAGCACCAGGACGCCGGCTCCAAGATGGTCCACATGGCGCCGAACACGTCGTCCAACATCGTCTCCAAGTCGGTGGCCCGCGGCGGCGGCCGGACGTCCTACCGCGGTCTCGTCGAGATCGGTGAGGGCGCCCACGGCTCCAAGTCGAACGTGCTGTGCGACGCGCTGCTCGTCGACACGATCTCCCGCTCCGACACGTACCCCTACGTGGACGTCCGCGAGGACGACGTGTCCATGGGCCACGAGGCGACCGTCTCCAAGGTCAGCGACGACCAGCTCTTCTACCTGATGAGCCGCGGCATGACCGAGTTCGAGGCGATGGCGATGATCGTGCGCGGCTTCGTCGAGCCGATCGCGAAGGAGCTGCCCATGGAGTACGCCCTCGAACTCAACCGGCTGATCGAGCTCCAGATGGAAGGCGCGGTCGGCTAAGCGACCGCCGTCACCGTCACACACACGATTTCCGAAAGCGAGCACTACGACAGCCATGGCTGAGGCTCAGAACACCCCGGTGGGCTCCACCACCGCCGGCGCCATCGCGGTGGCCGCCGAGTCGACCGTCGCCACGCGCATGAGCGCGCCCCCGTCCTTCGACGTCGCGGACTTCCCGGTCCCGCACGGCCGCGAGGAGGAGTGGCGGTTCACCCCGCTGGAGCGCCTGCGCGGGCTGCACGACGGCACGGCGGTTGCCACCGGCGACAGCCTGAAGGTCGCGGTGGAGGCCCCCGAGGGCGTCACCGTCGAGCTGGTCGGCCGCGACGACCCCCGGCTCGGCCGGGCCGGCGCCCCGGTGGACCGGGTCGCCGCCCAGGCGTACTCCGCCTTCGAGCAGGCCGGCGTGGTCACCGTCCCCAAGGAGACGGTGCTCACCGAGCCGATCCGGATCAGCGTGCACGGCCAGGGCGGGGTCGCCTTCGGCCACCAGGTCATCGAGCTGGGCGCCTTCGCCGAGGCCGTCGTCGTCATCGACCACACCGGTGACGTGGTCACCGCCGCCAACGTCGAGTACGTCCTGGGCGACGGCGCCAAGCTCACCGTCGTCTCCGTCCAGGACTGGGACGACAAGGCCGTCCACGTGGCCCAGCACAACGCCCTGGTCGGCCGCGACGCCAGCTTCAAGTCCGTGGTCGTCACCTTCGGCGGCGACGTCGTACGACTGCACCCGCGCGTCGCCTACGCCGGCACCGGCGGCGAGGCCGAGCTGTACGGCCTGTACTTCACGGACGCCGGGCAGCACCAGGAGCACCGCCTGCTGGTCGACCACAACACCCCGCACTGCAAGTCCAACGTCGCCTACAAGGGCGCGCTCCAGGGCGAGGACGCGCACGCGGTGTGGATCGGCGACGTCCTCATCGAGGCCAAGGCCGAGGGCACCGACACCTACGAGATGAACCGCAACCTGGTCCTCACGGACGGCGCGCGCGTCGACTCGGTGCCGAACCTGGAGATCGAGACCGGCGAGATCGTCGGCGCCGGGCACGCCTCCGCCACCGGCCGCTTCGACGACGAGCAGCTCTTCTACCTGATGGCCCGCGGCATCCCGCAGCACGAGGCCCGCCGCCTCGTCGTCCGCGGCTTCTTCGCCGAGCTGGTCCAGCAGATCGGTGTCGCCGACATCGAGGAGCGGCTGCTCGCCAAGATCGAGGAGGAGCTGGAGGCCTCGGTCGCATGACGTCCACTGCGTTCGTACGCGCCTGCGGGCTGAGCGAGCTGGAGGAGGACACCCCGAAGCGGGTGGAACTCGACGGCACGCCGGTCTCGGTCGTGAAGACCGAGGGAGAGGTGTTCGCGATCTACGACATCTGCTCCCACGCCAACGTCTCGCTCTCCGAGGGCGAGGTGGAGGACTGCCAGATCGAGTGCTGGCTGCACGGCTCCAGCTTCGACCTGCGCACCGGCAAGCCGTCCGGCCTCCCGGCCACGCGCCCCGTCCCCGTTTACCCCGTAAAGATCGAAGGGGACGACGTGCTCGTCTCCCTCACCCAGGAGTCCTGAGGCACCCATGGCAACGCTTGAAATCCGAGACCTGCACGTCACCGTCGAGGCCGACAACGCCACGAAGGAGATCCTCAAGGGCGTCGACCTCACCGTGAAGCAGGGCGAGACGCACGCCATCATGGGCCCCAACGGCTCCGGCAAGTCCACCCTCGCCTACTCGCTGGCGGGTCACCCGAAGTACACGATCACCGGCGGCACCGTCACCCTCGACGGCGAGGACGTCCTGGAGATGTCCGTCGACGAGCGCGCCCGCGCGGGCCTGTTCCTGGCGATGCAGTACCCGGTCGAGGTCCCCGGCGTCTCGGTCTCCAACTTCCTGCGCACCTCCGCCACCGCCATCCGCGGCGAGGCCCCCAAGCTGCGCACCTGGGTGAAGGAGGTCAAGGAGACCATGGAGCGCCTCTCCATGGACCCCTCCTTCGCCGAGCGCAACGTCAACGAGGGCTTCTCCGGCGGCGAGAAGAAGCGCCACGAGATCCTCCAGCTCGAACTGCTCAAGCCGAAGATCGCGATCCTCGACGAGACCGACTCCGGCCTCGACGTCGACGCCCTTCGCATCGTCTCCGAGGGCGTCAACCGCGTCCGCGAGACCGGAGAGGTCGGCACCCTGCTGATCACGCACTACACGCGCATCCTGCGCTACATCAAGCCCGACTTCGTCCACGTCTTCTCCGCCGGCCGGATCGTCGAGTCCGGCGGCGCCGAGCTCGCCGACAAGCTGGAGGACGAGGGCTACGAGGCATACACGAAGGGTGGCGTATCCGCGTGACACAGTTGCCGGGCCTCCTCGACACCGAGGCGATCCGCAAGGACTTCCCCGTCCTGGACCGTCTGGTCCACGACGGCAAGAAGCTCGTGTACCTGGACAACGCGGCGACCAGCCAGAAGCCGCGCCAGGTACTGGACGCCCTCAGCGAGTACTACGAGCGTCACAACGCCAACGTCCACCGCGGTGTGCATGTGCTCGCCGAGGAGGCCACGGCGATGTACGAGGGCGCGCGCGACAAGGTCGCCGAGTTCATCAACGCGCCCAGCCGCGACGAGGTGATCTTCACCAAGAACGCCTCCGAGTCGCTGAACCTCGTGGCGAACATGCTCGGCTGGGCCGACGAGCCCTACCGCGTGGACCACGAGACCGAGATCGTCATCACGGAGATGGAGCACCACTCCAACATCGTGCCGTGGCAGCTGCTCGCGCAGCGCACCGGCGCGAAGCTGAAGTGGTTCGGCCTCACCGACGACGGCCGCCTCGACCTGTCCAACATCGACGAGATCATCACCGAGAAGACGAAGATCGTCTCCTTCGTGCTGGTCTCCAACATCCTGGGCACGGTCAACCCGGTCGAGGCGATAGTGCGCCGCGCCCAGGAGGTCGGCGCCCTCGTCTGCATCGACGCCTCCCAGGCCGCGCCCCACATGCCGCTGGACGTGCAGGCCCTCCAGGCCGACTTCGTGGCCTTCACCGGCCACAAGATGTGCGGCCCGACCGGCATCGGCGTCCTCTGGGGCCGCCAGGAGCTGCTCGAGGACCTGCCGCCGTTCCTCGGCGGCGGCGAGATGATCGAGACCGTGTCGATGCACTCGTCGACGTACGCCCCGGCGCCCCACAAGTTCGAGGCGGGCACCCCGCCGATCGCCCAGGCGGTCGGCCTCGGCGCGGCCATCGACTACCTCAACGCCATCGGCATGGACAAGATCCTCGCCCATGAGCACGCGCTGACGGAGTACGCGGTCCAGCGCCTCCAGCAGGTCCCGGACCTGAAGATCATCGGCCCCACCACGGCCGAGGACCGGGGCGCCGCGATCTCCTTCACCCTCGGGGACATCCACCCGCACGACGTGGGCCAGGTCCTCGACGAGCAGGGCATCGCGGTCCGGGTCGGCCACCACTGCGCCCGCCCCGTCTGCCTGCGCTACGGAATTCCTGCGACCACGCGAGCGTCGTTCTATCTGTACTCCACTCCGGCCGAGATCGACGCTCTGGTCGAGGGCCTGGAGCACGTACGGAACTTCTTCGGCTGAAGGGCGTGAGCTGAGACCGTGAAGCTGGACTCGATGTACCAGGAAGTCATCCTGGACCACTACAAGCACCCGCACGGGCGTGGTCTCAGGGATGGCGACGCCGAGGTGCACCATGTGAACCCGACGTGCGGCGACGAGATCACCCTCCGAGTGAAGTACGACGGCACGACGATCGAGGACGTCTCGTACGAGGGCCAGGGCTGCTCCATCAGCCAGGCCTCGGCCTCCGTACTGAACGACCTGCTGGTCGGCAAGGACCTGGCGGACGCGCGGAAGATCCAGGAGACCTTCCTGGAGCTGATGCAGTCCAAGGGCCGGCTGGAGCCCGACGACGCGATGGAGGTCGTCCTGGAGGACGCCGTCGCGTTCGCCGGGGTCTCCAAGTACCCGGCCCGGGTCAAGTGCGCCCTCCTGAGCTGGATGGCGTGGAAGGACGCGACGGCCCAGGCGCTGGGTGGCGCCGAAGCCGAAAGGAAGACGGCATGAGCGAGACCGCTGAGATGAAGCCGGCCTCGGAGGAGGAACTCCGCGAGGCGCTGTACGACGTCGTCGACCCCGAGCTGGGCATCGACGTCGTCAACCTCGGGCTGATCTACGGCATCCACATCGACGACGCGAACATCGCGACGATCGACATGACCCTGACCTCGGCGGCCTGCCCGCTGACCGATGTCATCGAGGACCAGGCCAAGTCCGCCACGGACGGCATCGTCAACGAGCTGCGCATCAACTGGGTCTGGATGCCCCCGTGGGGCCCCGACAAGATCACGGACGACGGCCGTGAGCAGCTGCGGGCGCTCGGGTTCAACGTCTGACACCGCGTACGGGAAAGCGGCGGCACCTGGAGGGTGCCGCCGCTTTCCCGTATGTGCGGGTGCGCTCAGGCCAGCGGGTCCACCAACCGGAACGCGGAGTCCGCGCGGTACAGGTCGCTGTTCTGGTAGGAGACCAGCTTCAGCTGGAAGTTCTGGTGGCGCAGGTAGCGGCCGGGGTAGTTCACCGACTCCAGCATGACCGCGCCCGAGTAGGACGAGGTCCGGGCGCAGAAGGTGGCGTCCTGCCGGAACAGGGACGAGCCGTCGTTGCCGTCGGCACGCAGCAGGAAGTTGCGGTGCCGCAGGTACTTTCCGTCGGACGTCCGGAACGAGTAGCAGGAGCTGTTCGCCAGGCCCTTGACCACGGTGAACGTCGAGTCCGCACGGGACTCCGAGCCGCGCGGCGCGTCCAGCTTCACGAAGCCGTCGCTCACATGCCAGTAGCGGTCCGGGTAGTTGACCGAGCGGACCGACTCCTGGGAAGTGCTGGGCTGTTGTGTCGAGCCGCCCGAACTTCCTTTGGAGGGCGTGGACTTGGATGGCTTCGCACTGGACGGCGAGCTTTTCGGACCGGCACCCGGCGCGGTGGCCGTCGCCCTGGCGGACGTGGACGTGGACGCGGTCGGCGAGGTCGCCGACATCCCCGACGTGCCCTTGGGCGGGGCGGTCGTGTCCGACGCCGACGGCGAGGCGAAGGAGAGCAGACCGGGGCCGTTGTCGGTGTTCGCGGACACCGTGGGAGAAGCCGGTGACGCCTTGTCAGGGGCGCTGCGGCTGACGGCTATTGCGGTGACACAGGCGACGACGGTGGCGACGGCCAGCGTGCCCGCCAGCCAGAGTCTTCGGGTTCCGGGGGCCCGGGAGGTGTCGGGAACCCAGCCGCTCTCCCAGGAGGGATGCGGCGGGGGTTGGGGGGTGGTTTCTGGCATGCGCATTTCCTCCAGCGGCGCCAAGGCAGCGGCAGCCGGGGGTGTGAAGGGGAGGTGGGTGAACTGTGAAGCAATGATGGATCACAGAGGTGCACACACTAGTGGAGTCACGGGGCCGCGGGGAGCCGTTTCAGCTAGCGGTTTCTATGAGAATTAAACATCTTGGCGTGGCGTGCGGGAGCGTAAACGCCGCTCCCCGATGTCCTGCAGGGGCCGACTCGCCGCCCGCCTTTATGTACAGTCGTACACATCGTTGCGTACACTCGTACACATGGGATATCTGACGCTCGCCGGCGCCATAGCCGCCGAGGTCGCCGCCACGACGGCGATGAAGTACGCGGACGGCTTCAGCAGACTCTGGCCGTCGCTGCTGACCGCACTGGGATACGTCGTCTCGTTCCTGCTGCTGGCCGAGACCCTGAAGACCGTGTCGATCGGCACGGCGTACGCGATCTGGTCCGGCGCCGGCACCGCCGCCATCGCCGTGCTGGGCCTGCTGCTGTTCGGAGAGACGCTGACCCTGGTCAAGGTGGCCGGGATCCTGCTGATCGTCGGCGGAGTGGTGGTCCTGAACCTGGGAGGCGCGCACTGATGCCCCGCCGTTACGACCCCGAGCGCCGGCAGCGGATCATCGAGGCGGCGATCCGGGTCGTCGGCGAGAAGGGACTCGCTGGGCTGAGCCACCGCACCGTCGCCGCCGAGGCCGATGTCCCGCTCGGCTCCACCACGTACCACTTCAAGACCCTCGACGAGCTGATGGTCGCCGCGCTGCGCCAGGCGAACGAGGGCTTCGCCAAGGCGGTCGCCGCACACGGCGGCCTGGACGACTCCGCCACGGACCTCGCCGCCGCCCTCGCCCGGATCCTCGGCGACTGGCTGGGCGGTGACCGCACCGCCGTGGAGCTGGAGTACGAGCTCTACCTCGCCGCCCTGCGCCGCCCGGCCCTGCGCCCCGTCGCCGCCGAGTGGGCCGACGACCTCGCCGAACGGCTCGCCCACCGCACCGACCCGGTCACGGCGCGGGCGCTGGTCGCGCTGATGGACGGGATCTGCCTCCAGGTGCTGCTGACGGGGACGCCGTACGACGAGGGGTACGCGCGGGAGGTCCTGGGGCGCGTGATTCCCTGAGCGGAACGCGTCCGCCACCGCCCTCCCCGCCGACCCGGCCGGATCACCGTGAACCCTCCGGCGGACATCGGGGAACAGGGGGTGACACGCACGCACCGACGAACCAGGGGGAGCCCTCGTGAGCGGACCGCCGCCGGCCACGGCACAGGCGGGGGACGACGCGGAGATCGTCGCCCAGTCACTGGAACAACCAGAGCTCTTCGCCCGGCTCTACGACCGCTACGCGCCCGACATCCACCGGTACGCGACGCGCAGACTCGGCGACACCGTCGCCGACGACATCACCGCGGACACCTTCCTCGTCGCCTTCCGGATCCGCTCCCGCTACGACCTCACACGCCCCAACGCGCGCCCGTGGCTGTACGGCATCGCGGGCAACCTGATCGGCAAGCAGCGCCGGGCCGAGGTACGGGCGCTCAAGGCGCTGGCCCGCACCGGGCACGACCCGGTCGCCGCGTCCTGGAGCGAGTCCTGGGTCGAGGACACCGACAGCCGGATCGACGCCCAGGGCCCGCTCGCCGGCGCCCTCGCCGCACTGACGGCAGCCGACCGGCACGTCCTGCTGCTCGTCGCCTGGGCCGACCTCACCTACCAGGAGGTCGCCGAGGCGCTGGACATTCCCGTCGGCACGGTCCGCTCCCGGCTCAACCGGGCGCGGCGCAAGGTGCGTACGGCGCTGGGCGCCGATCCGGCATTCGTGGGCGACACCGCGGAGGTGGTCTAGCGATGGACGAGATGACCGAGCTGCGCGCGCTGCGCGCCGACGCCCCGGTGCCGGACCGGGCACGACTGGCGGCGGGGCGCGCCCGGCTCACCGACGCGGTACGGGCCGGGGAGCGGCGCCGGGCCCTGTGGCGGCGGGATCTGTGGCGACGGGATCTGGTGATCGTCGCGGTCGTGGCCGCCGTGACCGCCGTCGCCGTCACCGCCGCCCTGCTGGTGGGCGGCACCGGCACGGGACACAGGGTGCAGCCCGCGACGCCGGACCTCGACCTGAAGGGGATGAGCGCGGCCGACTTCCTGGAACGGGCGGCCGATGCGCTGGAGAAGCAGCCGACGGGCACCGAGCCCACCGGGAAGCAGTGGATCTACACCAGCATGGCCATGAAGCCGGGCCACGGGGAACAGCCGTCCGACTACTGGCGCCGGTACGACGGCGAACTGCAGGCCTATCACCCGGCGGACGGCGATCCCGAACTCACCGTCATCCCGGCACATCTGAGGAGCGAAGGGCCGGACGACTACGACTCGCCGCGTGATGTGTACCGGTTCCTGGCCGCACTGCCGGCCGACGGCGGGGGAACACTGCGGGCGCTCCGCAAGAGGAACGCAGTCCGGGACAACGGGCCCCAGGCGTGGGACGACTACGCCGAGATCAGTCAGCTCCTCAAGGTCGACCTCGTGCCGCCCGCGGGGCTGGCCTCGCTGTACCGCGCCCTCGCGCTCCTGCCCGGCGGGACCGTCACCGACCACCTGGTCGACACGGTCACCGGCCGGAAGGCCGTCGCCCTGACCTACGACATCACCCCGGTCGGCGCGGGCGAGGTCAGCACCAAGGTCGGCGGCAAGACCGGGGGAGCCGCACAGATGCTGATCGACCCGCGGACCTACCACGTCGTGGGCTACCGCACGGTCGTGAACGGCAAGGTCACCATGGCCAGCGAGCGGCTCAGGACGGCGGTGGTCGACAAGGCCGGCGAGCGCCCCTGACCCACCCCCGGACCCGGTCGGCCCGCGCCACGGGGGAGTGCGGGCCGACCGGCGCATCTTCGGGGCCCGCCCCCTGAGACGCCCCGCACGCTGGTTCGCCTCGCAGGCCCCCGGCCGGTTAGGTTGCCCTCATGACCGACACGACTGCTCCTCGTCCCACCGGTGCCGCCGCCGCCGGCCTCGCCACGATCGCCGCCGACGGCACCGTTCTCGACACCTGGTTCCCCGCCCCCGAACTCCTCGCCGAGCCCGGCCCGTCCGGCACCGAGCGGCTGTCCGCGGAGAAGGCCGTGGAACTGCTCGGCGAGAGCGCCGGGAAGGCGATCGGCCGGGACGCCCGCCGCGGTGTCGAGGTCGTCGCGGTCCGCACGGTCATCTCCTCCCTCGACGACAAGCCCCTCGACACCCACGACGCCTACCTGCGCCTGCACCTGCTCTCGCACCGCCTGGTGAAGCCGCACGGCCAGAGCCTGGACGGCATCTTCGGCCTGCTCGCCAACGTCGCCTGGACCTCCCTCGGCCCGGTCGCCGTCGACGACATCGAGAAGGTCCGGCTGAACGCCCGCGCCGAGGGCCTGCACCTCCAGGTGACCTCGATCGACAAGTTCCCGCGGATGACGGACTACGTCGCCCCGAAGGGCGTGCGCATCGCCGACGCCGACCGGGTCCGCCTCGGCGCGCACCTCTCCGAGGGCACCACCGTCATGCACGAGGGCTTCGTCAACTTCAACGCCGGCACGCTCGGCACCTCGATGGTCGAGGGCCGGATCTCGGCCGGCGTCGTGGTCGGCGACGGCTCGGACATCGGCGGCGGCGCCTCCACCATGGGCACGCTGTCCGGTGGCGGCAACGTCATCATCGCCATCGGCGAGCGCTGCCTGATCGGTGCCGAGGCGGGCGTCGGCATCGCCCTCGGCGACGAGTGCGTGGTCGAGGCCGGCCTGTACGTCACCGCGGGCACCCGCGTCACCATGCCCGACGGCCAGATCGTCAAGGCCCGCGAGCTGAACGGCGCCTCCAACATCCTCTTCCGCCGCAACTCGGTCTCCGGCGCCGTCGAGGCCCGCCCGAACAACGCGGTCTGGGGCGGACTGAACGAGATCCTGCACAGCCACAACTGACGCACGCCGCCGCCGGGCTGGGCGCTCTCCCGCGTGACGGGGAGGGCGCTCAGTCGTCGTACGGCAGGGAAGCCCGGAACTCCGTCAGCGCGGCGAAGTCGCCCTCGCGCAGGCCGATCCGGGGACTGACGTGGTGCAGCAGGGCCGGGCCGGGATGGTGGGCCCGGACGTACAGCGTGTCCGCCGGGGTCTGCTCGTCGTCCAGCCAGGCGAACGGCCGCCCCTCGGCGTACGCCACGATCGCCTCGGTCTTCCAGTGGACCCCGTCCGGCCGCTCCGTCAGCAGGCTCCGGCCGAAGTCGACGTACGGCAGCTCGGGCAGGCCGACGACCGGGCCGATCCAGCGGTTGGCCTCGGCCATCCAGGTGGTCGCCCAGCACAGCTCGTAGCCGAGGGCGAGCAGCGCCGGGCCGTGGGACGGGTTCAGCCAGACCCGCAGCGGGCGCCCCGGGCGGACGGTCGCCCGGATCGTCGTGTATCCCGCGGGGCGTCGCTCGGGCTGGGCGGCGTACGGGTTCAGGGGGCCGTCGACGTCCAGGAACAGCAGGGGGCGGCTCACGGGGCCAACGTACGGCAGCGGGTGCGCCGGACACCGGTGAATATTCTCGCGCCGGACAGGCATAGTGGCGCCGCTCCGCACGCGTCACCAGGGGTACAGGGTCCGGACACGAGGCGGGCCCGGGGGAAGAGAAGGTGACGATGGATGCGGAACTGCAGGAGAGCTTCCGGGAGTTCGTGGACAGCCGGTCGTCGGCGCTGCTGAGGACCGCCGTGCTGCTGACCGGCGGCGACCGGCACACGGCCGAGGACCTGCTGCAGAACGCCCTGATCAAGGCGGCCGGCCGCTGGCAGCGCATCGACGAGCCCGAGGCCTATGTACGGCAGGTCCTCTACCGGCAGCAGATCAGCCGCTGGCGGCTGAAGTGGCGCCGCCGCGAACTCACCGTCGCCGAACCACCGGAGAGCCCGCCGGCCCCCGACACCGCCGCCACCGCCGAGCTGCGCCTCGTCCTGCGCTCGGCCCTGTCCCGGCTCACCGCCCGCCAGCGCACCGTCCTGGTCCTCCGCTACTTCGAGGACCTGCCGGAGGCCGACGTGGCCCGGCTGCTCGGCTGCTCCGTCGGCACTGTGCGGTCCACCACCCACCGCTCCCTGGCCCGGCTGCGCACCCTCGCGCCCGAACTGGCCGCCCTCGCCCCGGACACCGGCCGCGACCAGCCGCCGTCCCGTGACTACTCGCCCGTGGAGGTGCGGCCGTGAACGTCGAGGAACTCATCCGAGACGCGCTGCGCGAACAGGCGGCCGAACAGCCGCCGCTGCGGGCCGGGTTCGCCGACCAGGTGCTGGCGGTCCGCCGGCGCCGCCGGGCCCGCCGGCTCGCCTCCGTCGCCGTGGCCACCGCGGCCGTCGTCGCCGTCGCGGTGGGCGTGCCGTTGCTCGACGGCGGCAAGCAGGACGTACGTCCTGCCGGAGTCCTCGACCCCGGCGAGACCCGCGCCCACCCCGACCAGTCGCCGCCCCGCGAGCTGATCCGGGCGGGCGACGCCACCATGGCCGCCTACTACACCACCGACAGCGTCAAGCAGACGGCCCGCCGATACCACACCACTCGCACCTACTGGCTGCTGAACCAGCGCACCGGCCGCTACGAGAAGGACACCCGCTGGTCGTACGTGGCCGTCGCCCCCGGTCTGAAGACGGCCGCTGTCCTGGAGAGGACGATCCCCGCCCGGCGGATCGGCCTGCTCGACCTCACCACCGGCAAGGTGGCCCGTTGGATCCCGGTCGAGCACGGCGTCGGCGGAGCCGAGTTCTCCCACGACGGCCGCAAACTGGTCGCGACGACCTACTCCGCCGACCCCGACGTGGTGACCAGGGCGCCGGGCGACACGACCGGCACCTCCTTCTCCATGCCCGCCACCATGCCGCGCACCGGCTTCTACGTCCTCGACGTGGCCTCCGGGAAAGGTCCCTGGCGCGAGATCGGCGGCTCGCACAGCGGCATGGAGATGGCCGACATCAACGTCCGCCAGGACTTCGGCCTCAGCCGTTCCGGCCAGTACGTCTGGTCCGGTCTGACCAGCGAACCCGGGATGCAGTTCTACGACCTCCAGGGCCACGAGGTCTCCGTGCCGATCGACGAGCGGTACCTGAACTGGTTCGTCCAAGCGGGGCTGTCGCCCGACGGCAAGCGGGCCGCCGGTGACTTCGCGGGCAGGACGATGAAGACGTCGTCCTGGATCACCGACCTCGGCACAGGCAAGAAGACCGAGGTGCGCGGGCAGCAGCTTCTGGCCTGGGCCGACAACGAGTCCCTCATCGCCTGGGACATCGACAAGGACGGCGGCAACGAGTTCCACAACCGTCTGGTCCTGGTCACCATCGGCAGTGACAAGGTCGTTCCGCTCAGCGGCTTCCGCAAGGGCAACGACGGCGCCGCCGGCCGCTGGACACCGGTCTTCGCCGAGCGGCGCTGATCAGGCCGCCCCGAGCTCCTCGTACACCGCCCGCAGCCCGTCGGCCGCCTCCCGGCCGGCGGGCCGCAGCGGTGCCCGTACCGGGCCCGCCGGCAGGCCGATCATGGCGAGCAGCGCCTTCGCCGTGACCGTGCCCGGCAGGCCCGCGGCCATCATCGCCTCGATCAACGGCGTGGCCTGCAGTTGGAGTTCGGTGGCCCGGGTGGTGTCGCCCGCGTCGAACGCGTCCAGGATCGCGGCGACCCGGGAGGGGACGACATTGGCCACCGTGCTCACACAGCCGGCCGCGCCCACCGCGTACAGGGCGAGGATGTGCTCGTCGCAGCCCGCGTAGTACGCCAGGTCCGTGCGCGCCAGCACCTTCTGGGTGCCGAGGAAGTCGTACGAGCAGTCCTTCACGGCCACGATCCGGGGGTGTGCGGCGAGCCGGACCAGCGTCTCCGGCTCGATCCGGGTGCCGGTGCGGCCCGGGATGTCGTACAGCATCACCGGCAGCCCGCTCGCGTCGGCCACCTCGAGGAAGTGCGCCTCGAGAGCGTCCTGCGGGGGCCTGCTGTAGTACGGCGACACCACCAGGACGCCGTCCGCGCCCGCCTTCTCGGCCGCGAGCGTGAGCTCGACGGTGTGCAGGGTGTCCGCGGTGCCCACGCCCGCCACCAGCGAGACCCGTTCTCCCACCGCCGCCCGGACGGCCGCGATCAGCTCGGCCTTCTCCGTGTCCGTCGTGGTCGGCGACTCGCCGGTGGTGCCGCTCAGCACCAGACCGTCGCAGCCCTCCGCCACCAGATGCGCGGCCAGCCGCCGGGCGCCGTCGAGGTCGAGCGCGCCCGCTTCGGTGAAGGGGGTGACCATCGCGCAGAGGGTGCGGCCGAAGGGGCGGGGCGAACGGGCGGTGCCGTGTGGGTTCGTCATGGGGGTAGTCTCGGCAGCGCGAAAGCTTAGCTCTACTTAATTTTTCTACGATACATGTTTTAGCAATGCTAAGTTGTCGGTCGTTCCGTTGTCCGTTCGGTGTCCTTATCGGCGTCCCGAGGCCCTGTGTCCAACTCGGCCCCTCATGGGCCACTATGGGCCGGACGGTCACCGACGGCAGGTCATGGGTCATGGGAGGCATCATGAAGCTGGGCAAGGCACTGGCCACCGGGGTCGCTGAGGAGCGGCCGCTCGTCCACGACGAAGTACCCGGACTCCCCGAACTCTCTGAAGAGATCCACGAGATCCGCGAACCCCGGGTCGCGACCGAGTCCGTATCCGCGTCCGAAGAGGCCTCGGTCGCCCGATGAGGTTGTGGCTCCCGGCGGAACGGCCGACGGAGCCGCCGACCGGCTACAAGATCGCTCACCCGATGCTGTCCCAGGACGGTGCGCGGGCCGGGTTCACCGGTGTGTCGCTGGGCGGCGCGCTGCCGTACGGAGTGCTGGACGACGCGTCCTGCGTCTACGGCCGACGGCATCGCCCGCCCGCGCGGCTGTGCGACTGCGGCTTCCACTGCGTGCACGAACGCGAGGTCGCCGAGGCCCTGCTGTGCACCGCCGAGCACCGGGCGGCCGTGCTGCTCGAAGTCTCCGTCCTCGGCGCCTACATCCGTTTCGAGCGTGGTTTCCGCTACGCCCGGCAGCGGGTGCGGACCGCGACCGTCGGGCCGTGCGCCTGCGGTGCGCCGGCCGTCGCGCTCGCCGACGCGGGCTGGGGCAGGCCCGGTTGGCGTGCCCTGGCGGCCGCCTGCGCGGGCTGTGTACGCGCGCGTGCGTCCGTCCCGCTCGCCGGGTTCGCCCGGCTGGCGGGGCAGGGGCTGCGGGTGATCGCCGGGGGTGCGGGGGCCGGCGACGGCCGTCCGGAGGCGGGGGAGGGCTTCGGGGTGCCCGAACTGGTCGCGGAAGCGGCTCTGTTGCAGGCCCGCCTCGACTGGTTCCAGAGCCAGCTGGCCCGGCTCGGCGAACGGGGCGGACGGGGCGAGCAGGGCTGAGTGCGGTCGGCCCGGGTACTCGGAAGGTCCGCGAGCAGAGCGGACGCCGACGAGACCGGGAAGGGCGGCACGGATGACGAAGAGGACCGCACGTGGGACGGGGGCGGGAGCCCGACTGACCGACACCGTCGGCGCGCTGGCGGCGAGGGCCGGCCTCGGGGGCCGTACCCGGGCCCGCGCCGCCGGCCTCAGGGACAAGGCCGGCGCGCTGACCGTGCAGCTGCGCGAGGGTGCGACCAGGGCCGGCCACCAGGCCCAGGGCCGGGCGGTGCGGAGCGGCCACACGGCGCAGGAGCGGGTGGCGAAGGCGCGGCACACGGTCCAGGAGCGGGCGGGGCGGGCCGGGAGGCCGGCCTCGGGGAAGGCCGCCGAGGCGCGGCACACGGTCGGGGACGGTGGCGTGCGGCCCGCGCGCCGGGTCGTCCGGGCCGTCGCACGGAATCCGCGGCCGGTACTGGGTGCCGTCTCCGCCGTCGCCACCGCCGTGGCGGTGGGCGTGCTGCGCCGACGCCGTCGCCACTGAGATCCACCCGGACTCCGCCCCACCGGCCACCGAAAATTCCGTTCACGTGGACAAAAAAACTTTTCGGTGAGACGGTGGAGCCATGCTGGACGTCACCGTGATCGAGGACCCCGAGGCAGCGGCCGTGTCGCTGGACCCCATACGGGCCAGGCTGCTCGCCGAACTGGCCGACGCGCCCGCGTCGGCCGCGATGCTGGCCGGCAGGGTCGGGCTGCCCCGGCAGAAGGTGAACTACCACCTGAAGACGCTGGAGCGGCACGGCCTGGTCGAGCTCGCCGGCGAGCGGCGCAAGGGCAACGTCACCGAGCGGCTGATGCGCGCGACCGCCGCGTCGTACGTCATCTCGCCGGCCGCCCTGCCCGCCGTGCAGCCGGACCCGGACCGTTTCCGCGACCAGCTCTCCGCGCGCTGGCTGCTCGCGCTCGGCGCGCGCCTGGTGCGCGATGTCGGCATGCTGATCACCGGGGCCGCCGAGGCCCGCAAGCGGCTGGCGACCTACGCACTGGACGGCGAGGTCCGCTTCGCCTCCGCCGCCGACCGCGCGGCCTTCGTGCAGGAGCTGACGGCGGGCGTGAGTGCGCTCATCCGCAAGTACGACGCACCCGACGCGGAGGGCGGCCGGGACCACCGGATCGTGGTCGCCGTCCATCCCACGGTCAAGGACCGGCCCACCCCCGAGCTGGAACAGTAGGCGGCAGGAGCCCCATCATGTCCAAGGAATTCGAGATCGCCCGTGAGTTCGAGGTCGACGCCACGCCCGGGGAGGTGTGGGAGGCGATCACCAACGGGACCGGCGGCTATCTGTGGCCGATGCAGCCGCCCGAGCCCCGGGTGGGCGGTACGGCGGCCTTCGGGTCCACCGTCACCGTCTACGACCCGCCGCACCACCTGGTCACCCGCAGCGAGGACGTCGGCTTCCCGACGCAGAGCGCCAACCAGCTGGAGCACGTCATCGAGGAGCGCGACGGCGGCCGCCGCGCCTGGGTGCGCTACGTGCACAGCGGGATCTTCACCGACGACTGGGACAACCAGTACGACGGCGCGAGCCGGCACACTGATTTCTACCTGCACACCCTGCGCGAGTACCTCACCCACTTCGCGCCCCGCCCGGTGAGCTTCGCCCAGCTGAACGGGGAGCAGGCGTCCCAGGCGCCGGACGCCTTCATCGCCGTGGGCCGTGCCCTCGGCCTGCCGGACGACCTGGCGGCGGGCGCGAAGGCGAGCGTCCGGGGGCCCGGCGGGCGGGCCATCGACGTGGTGGTCGACTACCGCAACCCCTACTTCGTCGGGCTGCGCACCGAGGACGCCCTCGTCCGGCTCTTCGGGCGCAATCACTGGGGCGCCCCGGTCGGCATCAGCATCCACGACTTCGCGCCGGACGCCGACGCGGAGGCGAACGAGGCCGCCTGGCAGGACTGGCTGAACGGGGTGTTCAGCCAGTCCTGAGCCCCGGCCGACCGCTTACGGGCGGAAGCGCAGCACCTGCGGGTCGTGGTCGCTGATCTGGTCGTGGAACTCCGAGTTGATGTGCACGCTGTCGTACTCGAAGTCGCCCTTGCCGCGGATCTGCTTGCTGATCAGGATCTGGTCCAGGACCTGCTCGTTGCCCTGGTAGTCGTAGGTGTAGCGCTCCTTGGTCGGCAGCGACTGGATGGCCGACCAGAGCGCGCCGTGGCTCTCCAGGAGCTTGGTGGTGCCGGAGAAGTCGAAGTCGTTCATGTCGCCGAGCGCGATGACCTCGGCGTCCTTCTGGACGTCGAGGATGTTCCTGACGAACGCGTTGACCAGCGTCGCCTGCGCGTGGCGCTGGGTCTCCGAGCTGCGCACCACCGGCTGGTACTGCGAGGTCAGCCCCTGGTCGCCGCCCTTGGAGTTCAGGTGGTTGGCGATCACGAAGACCGTCTTGCCCTGGAAGACGAACTCACCGGCGAGCGGCTTGCGGCTGGTCGTCCAGGCGGAGTCCGCCGGGTCGACACGGCCGGGGGAGGCCGTCAGCTGGGCCTTGCCGTGCACCTTGGTGACGGCCACCGCGGTGGTGGAGTCGCCGCCCGCGCGGTCGACGAAGGAGACCCGCTCGGGGTTGAACAGGAAGACCTGGCGGATGTTGCCGCCGGGCTCGCCGCCGTCCTGGTCGTTGACCGGGTTGATGGAACGCCACTGGTACTTCGGGCCGCCGGCCGCGACGATCGCGTCGATCAGCTTGTTCACCGTCACGTCGGCGGCGACCGTGCCGTCGTCCGTCGCGCCGTTGTTGTCCTGGATCTCCTCCAGGGACACGATGTCGGGCGACTGGAGGTTGTTCACGATCGCGGACGCGTGCGCGGCGAAGGTGCCGTCCGAGGGGTCGAGGTTCTCGACGTTGTAGGTCGCCACCGCGAGCTCGCCGTGCGACTGCTTCTTCGTCGTCTCGCGCTGCAGGCCACCGCTCTTCAGGGTGCCCAGCGCGCTCGCGACGAGGGTGTAGCCGCCGTACTGGTTGTAGTCCATCGGGCCGGTCGTGGCGCCGGTCAGCGTGTCGCCGACGTTCGCCGCCGGGAAGTCGGCGGTCGAGCCGAGGGACTGGATCTGGAGGCGGCCGGTGTTCTGGTCGCGGTAGGAGCGGTAGAGCGAGCCGCCGCGGCCGGTGCGGTTCTCGTGCGGCTTCACCGTGACCCACAGCTCGGCGTACGGGTCGGTGGCGGTGACCACGCGGGCGTCCTTGACCTGGACGTTCATGCCCTCCACGGACTCGTAGTAGTCCAGGGCGTACTTCTTCGGCTGCAGGGTCAGGCCGTTGACCGAACCGCTCGCGGCGGTGTCACCCGCGGGGGTGTACGCGCTCGGCACCGACTTCTTGTCGATCACGACCGGCGCCGGGACCGCGTTGCCGGTGGAGACGGTGGTGACCGTCGGCTTGGTGATCTCGGTCAGCGACTGGTTGCCGGTGGAGGCGCCGCCCGGGACGTACTCGGAGACCGTGCCGGTGACCGTGACGGAGTCGCCGACCGCGACCTTCGGGGTGGAGCTGGTGAAGACGAAGACGCCCTCGCTGGTGGCCGGGTTGGCGTCCGGCGTCGGATCCTGGAGCCAGAAACCTCTGGAGGAGCCGTAGGTGCGCGTGCCCGTGACGATGCCGGGAACGTCCGTCACCTTCTGGCCGGCGTAGGGCGAGGTGCGCGTGGTGCCCTGGACGTCGTGGATGCGCAGCCCGTCGGCCTGGGCGGGCGAGGTGAGGGCGACGGTGGAGGCCGCGCTGCAGACGGCGGCGACGGTGAGCGCGGCGAGACGCGCGGAAGACCTGCTCGGCAAGGGAATCCCTCCGGGGACATACGGAAGCGCCGGGACGAGGGCGGTTTATGGTGCGTTCATGACACGTTCATGTACGTCATGTGACGCGGATATGACACGCGTAGATACCGAGTGAACAGTTGTCCCCCCGTCTTCTACGCGCGTCAATCTCCTGCCTGGCCACGGCAGTTGTCAAGGTTTCGGCCATGCGCGGGGCCAGGCGGGGAGATGAACCGGGCGGCATGGGTGGAAATCCGTCTAGGCTGAGCGGCTGAGCCGTACGGCGTCCAGGTGCTCGTACGGCCGTCGATACGGTGTCCATGTCGCCGTACGACCGTTGAGGCGTCCGAGGAGAACCAGCCGATGTCTGACAGCGCCCCCCTGCCCCCGGTGCGATTGCGTTCCGAAGCGGAGCTGGCGCACGCCGCGCTGTCCACGCCCTTGCTCACCCGGGCCGCCCGGCTCGCCCGCTGGGCCGGCCCCGACACCCGCGTGGACGCAGGCGGCGAACTGGTCGAGGAGCAGCTCCCGGCCGCCGCCGAGGCGCTCGGACTCACCGGGGAGGACGCCGCCGCCTACGCCGGTGAGGCCTGGCGGGTCGCCGTGGACGCCGGACTCGTCGAGATCGCCGACGAGGAGGCCGGGACGGTGGCGGCGGGGGAAGAGCTGGCACTGCTCACCGGGGGCTCGCCGCACGACGTCCTCGCGGTGTGGCAGGCCGCGCTGGAGACCGTGATCGCCGACGCGAGCGTGCCCGACCTGGACGGAATTGTCGACGCGCTCGACGAGGGCGGCGAGGTCGATTTCTCGTCACTCGGCTGGGACCCCGAGGCGGAGGCGGACTTCCTCGACGGCGTCCTCGGCAACCTGTACCTGCTGACCGTGAGCGAGGGCGGTCCCGGCGAGGCGCCGGTGCCGCTGCCCGCGCTCGCCGCGTCGATGATCGTGCCCAGCGACATGGGGGAGCCGACCAACGACGTCCTCGAACAGGTCTCCGACGCGATGATGCGGCTCGACGACCAGTTCCGGCTGCTCGAACCGGTCGGGCTCGTCGAGTACCAGCCGGTCGACGAGGCGCTGATGGCCGACGCGGAGGAGGAGCCGGCGGCGGGGCCGGTCGACGAGGCCGACGTCTCCCGGTACGGCATGGTGCGGCTCACCCCGCTCGGCGCGTACGGGCTGCGGGCGCGGCTGCTGGAGGCCGGCTTCGAGGCGCCGGCGGTCGGAGAGCTCGCCGACAAGGGTGCGGACGCGCTGCTCGACGGTACGGCGGCGTTTCCGCAGGGGGCCGCGCAGGCCGAGACCGAGCAGTGGCTGGCCCGCCGGGAGTCCCTCGCCGCCGCCCGGGAGCTGCTGGCGGCCGCGCGCGGTGCGGACGCGGGCGCCCCGCTGCGGCGGCTGCGCTGCCAGCAGGCGCTGTCCCTGCTCGGAGCCGAGGCCGAGCCCGCCCTCCGCGAGGTCCTCGACGACCCCGAGCTGGGCGGCCTGGCGAGGGTCTGGCTGGCCGAACGCGGCGCCGACGACGTGCCGGCGCCGTCCCAGGACATGATCTTCTGGCTGACCATCGACACGGTGGCCGCGCAGCTGGCCGCCGAAGGGAACTCCGAGGAACTCCAGGCGCTGGTCGAGGGCCTGGCCCAGCAGCACAGCGGCTTCTTCGCCGAGGCGTGGCGGGTGGGGCACCCGGACACGGCCGACGTCCTCGAGGTGATGGGCCGCCTCCACCCGGACAAGAAGGTGGCCAAGGAGGCCCGCAAGGCGGCGTTCAAGGCACGGTCGCAGCACGGGGGGTAGGGGCCGGGGCCGAAGGGGTGGGGGCGCGCGGAGGTTGGGCAGTGCCGGATGCGTTGTGTACGGCTGAGTGCGGTCGCGGCGGAAAGAGATCGGGCGGCGGAGACCGAGCGGCGGCGTAGAGGCCGCGCCGTGGAGGAGCCGCCGAGTGGAGGGGAAAGGCCGGGTGTCGGGAAGGGCGGCGGTCGGCGGCGAATCCCGTACCGCTGCCGAGGGGAGACGTTGACCTCTGCGGTGTGTTTCTTGGGCGGGGCTTTGGGGCGGCATGGGGTGGCGCATACGGATTCATGGAACAGACGTCCGCGATGTCGCCCTGTGTTCAACCGGTGTTCAGGAGTGGGCGGGAGCGTGTGCGCCGAGTTGAGGTCCGCCACCCTCCACGGCACTCCGACCGTCACAGGAGACACCATGTCGCTCACCCGCAGGGACTTCACAAGGAAATCCGCGATCACCGGTGCCGGTGTCGCGCTGGCGGGCAGCGTCGGCGCCCTCGCCACCGCCCCGAACGCCCTCGCCGCCACCGAGACCGAGACGGCCGAGGCGGCGCACGGGCACGGGCACGGCGGCGTCGGCTACGGGCCGCTGCTCCCCGACCCGGACGGCATCCTCGCGCTTCCCGCCGGCTTCAAGTACCGCGTCATCACGTACAGCGGCAAGACCAAGCTGGAGTCGGGCGAGTTCACCCCCTCCAACCACGACGGCACCTCCACGTTCGACGGCCCGCGCGGCGCCACCCTCCTCGTCAACAACCACGAGCTGGCCGGCCCCCGCGCCAACTGGCCGTACCCGGTTCCGCTCACCGAGGGCCTCGTCTACGACCCGGCCGCGGCCGGCGGCTGCACCGTCGTCGAGGTCCGCCCCGGCGGGCACGTCGCCGAGTGGGTCGGCATCGCCGGCACCGCCACCAACTGCGCGGGCGGCAACACCCCGTGGGGCACCTGGCTCACCTGCGAGGAGACCGAGGACAAGACCGGCACCAACGGCTTCACCAAGGACCACGGCTACGTCTTCGAGGTCGACCCCGAGGACCGCCGGGCCAACAAGAACCCCAAGCCCGTCAAGGCGCTCGGCCGTTACGCCCACGAGGCCGTCGTCGTCGACCCCAAGCGCGGCCACCTGTACCTGACGGAGGACGCCTCCAACCCGAACGGCCTGCTCTACCGCTGGACCCCGCCCGAGCACTTCCACCACGGGCGCGGCAGGCTGCGCACCCTCGCCGACGACGCCGGCACCCTCCAGGCGTTCAAGTGCTTCGACTCCGGCGGCCAGTTCGTCGACGACCTCTCCCGTGCCACGAAGATCGGCACGGTCTACGGCGTCGACTGGATCGACGTCCCGGACCGCGACGCGAAGTCCACCTCCGTCCGCAAGCAGTTCAGCACCGGCCAGGTCACCCGCGCCCGCAAGCTGGAGGGCATGTGGTGGGGCGACGGCGGCGTGTACATCGTCTCCTCGTACGCCCGCGCGGAGAGCCCCGTCCAGCACGACGGCTCGGTCTGGTTCTACGACCCCAAGCGGCGCACCCTCACGCTCAAGGTCCGCATCGGCGTCAACCCGGACCCGTCCGTGGAAGGCAACTTCGACGGCCCGGACAACATCACCGTCTCCCCGTACGGCGGCCTGGTCATCGCCGAGGACGGCGAGGGCCTCCAGCACCTGTTCGGCGCCACCGACAGCGGCCGCACCTACCCCATCGCCCGCAACGAGCTGAACATCGGCACCGCGGAGGAGCCCGAGTACAGCGAGTTCACCGGCGTCACCTTCTCGCCCGACGGCCGGACCCTCTACGCCAACATCCAGACCCCGGGCATCATGCTCGCGATCACCGGGCCCTGGAAGCGCCAGCAGCGCGGATAGTTAATTCACTCGCCCGGCCCGCGGCCCGCCTCCTAAGGTTATGCACGTCCAGGTGCGAAGGCAGGACCTACTTCCACTCTTAATGGGGCGGCCGCGGGTTCGAGTCCCGCCACCGGTACAACGCGCCGGTGTAGCTCAGGGGTTAGAGCACCTACGTCGGTTCCGCCGACTTCGATCTCTGGACACCGAAAACTTCATGCACCTCCCGGTGCGTGTGCTTGACCTCGGGAGGCGCAGCTCATGGTGGGTGTCCGGTGCGAAGGCAGCGGTTACTTCTCGGGATCAGAAGGTTGCGGGTTCGACTCCCGTCATCGGCTCAGGGCCGGTGTAGCTCAATGGATAGAGCATCTGACTTAAGTCCGTCGCCGATTCCGGAACTCGGACACCCTCCTTTTGCCGCGCCTCCTCCCAATCTCCAATGAATTCGGGGGGAATTCACCATGGCGCGGTTCAACACCAAGGCGGCCCGGGCGCAGCCCACTTCGCGGGTCACCTCGACCGGACGGATCCTCCGTACCTACGAGGGCGGCCGCGGTCGTGAGCGGGACACGCGCTCCGAGCTCTTCCTGCTCGCCGTCGCCAACTTCGTCTCGCAGCAGACCTTCTACGAGTCCGGCACGGACCGCGACGACCGCTTCGCCAAGCTCCTGCGTGAGCTCGCCGTCACCGACCCGGCCTGGACGGCCGGTCTGCTCGGCTGGCTGCGCGGCGAGGGCAACATGCGGACCGCCGCGATCGTGGGCGCCGCCGAGTACGTGCACGCCCGCCTGACCGCGGGGGCCACCGACGGCCCCTCGAACCGTCAGGTCGTCGCCTCCGTGCTCCAGCGGCCCGACGAGCCCGGCGAACTGCTCGCCTACTGGACGGCGACGTACGGCCGTGCCGTTCCCAAGCCCGTCAAGCGGGGGATCGCGGACGCCGTACGACGGCTGTACCACGGCAAGTCGCTGCTCAAGTACGACACCGCGTCCAAGGGGTACCGCTTCGGCGACATCCTCAACCTGGTGCATGCGGCGCCGGACCCGGACAAGCCGTGGCAGGGCGAGCTGTTCCGGTACGCGCTGGACCGGCGGCACAACCCGGACACCGCGGTACCGCCCACGTCGAGCCCGGTGCTCGGCGCCCACCGCGAGCTGATGGCGCTGCCCGTCGGGCAGCGGCGCGCGGTCGTCACCGAGCCCGGTGGCGCCGAGCGGCTCGCGGCGGCCGGCCTCACCTGGGAGGCGCTGGCCGGCTGGCTCCAGGGCCCGATGGACAAGGCCGCATGGGAGGCGGTCATCCCGTCCATGGGGACGATGGCGCTCGTCCGCAACCTGCGGAACTTCGACGAGGCCGGCGTCTCCGACGAGATCGCGGCCTCGGTCGCGGCCCGGATCGGCGACCCGGCGGAGGTGGCGCGGTCGCGGCAGTTCCCGTTCCGGTACCTCGCCGCGTACCGGCACGCGCCGTCGCTGCGCTGGGCGTACCCGCTGGAGCAGGCGCTCGGCCACTCGCTGGCCAACGTGCCCGCGCTGCCGGGGCGGACGCTGGTGCTCGTCGACCGTTCGGGCTCGATGTTCTACTCGCGGCTGTCCGAGCGCTCGGAGCTCAACCGGGCCGACGCGGCGGCGATCTTCGGCACGGCGCTCGCGCTGCGGGCGGCGGACGCGGACCTCGTCGAGTTCGGTACGACGAGCAGGCGGCTGACGTTCGGCAAGGGCGAGTCGGTACTGAAGATCCTGGACCGCTTCGGCGACCTGGGCGGCACCGACACCACCTCGGCGATCCGTTCGCACTACCGGGGGCAGGACCGGGTGCTGATCGTCACCGACGAGCAGTACGCGTTCAACCGACACGGCGACCCCACCCAGCAGGTCCCGGCCCACATCCCGGTCTACACCTGGAACCTGGCCGGGTACCGGGTGGGCCACGGCCCGTCCGGCACGGGCCACCGGCATGTGTTCGGGGGCCTTTCCGACGCTGCCTTCCGCACGGTTTCTCTTATCGAGAGCGGTCGTGATGGCCGTTGGCCATGGCTTGCCTGAGCGGCAGCGATTTCGTCAGTATGGCGACGTGAATTCCAGGTCATGTGAAATCGACGACTGTCCGAGGCCGCACAAGGGTCGGGGATATTGCAACCTCCACTACCAACGCTGGCTCGCTTACGGTGATCCGGCGGGAGGCGGTGCTCCTACGGGGGAAGCGGCATCTCCTCCCCGGCCCTGCGGTGTGGACGGCTGCACGCGGCCGCACAAGGCGCGCAACATGTGCGGCACGCACTATCGGCGTTGGCGACTCCACGGGTCACCACTGATCACTCACTTCGAGTGGACACCCAGAGGAACTGGGTGTCGGCATCAGGGTTGTGAGCGCGAACGGTATGGCGGTGGACAGGGGTATTGCCACATGCACTACAACCGTCTGCGTCGTGGGAAGAACGGCCTCGACGGCCGTGAGACCACCGGCAGTCTGCAGAACGGATACCGGATCTACTGGCGCGACGGAAAGCGAGTTCCCGAGCATCGACTCGTCATGGAGGCGATCCTCGGTCGGCCACTCCTTCCTCGCGTCGAAAGCGTGCACCACAAGAATGGAATCCGTGACGACAACCGTCCCGAGAACCTGGAACTGTGGACGTCGGTACAACCGAGCGGCCAGCGCGTGAGCGACTTGCTTGCCTTCGCCCGGGAAATCATCGAACGTTACGGTGAGGTCCCGGACGAAGCACTGTAGAGAGGCGGCTTGTTCATGTCCCCGGCACTGGAATCCTACGCCCGTTACCCCCTCCTCTTCGGCCCCTCGCCCGTGCACCCCCTGGAGCGCCTCACCGCCCACCTCGGCGGCGCCGCGCTGTGGGCCAAGCGGGAGGACTGCAACTCCGGGATCGCGTACGGCGGGAACAAGACGCGCAAGCTGGAGTACCTGGTCGCGGACGCGCTCGCCAAGGGCTGCGACACCCTCGTCTCCATCGGCGGGGTGCAGTCCAACCACACCCGCCAGGTCGCCGCCGTCGCCGCCCGTGCCGGGCTCAAGTGCGTGCTGGTGCAGGAGAGCTGGGTGGAGTGGCCGGACTCGGTGTACGACAAGGTCGGCAACATCCTCATCAGCAGGCTGGCCGGGGCGGATGTACGCCTCGTCCGCGCCGGGTTCGGCATCGGCTTCAAGGAGAGCTGGGAGCTGGCGCTGCGCGAGGTCGAGGAGTCCGGCGGCAAGCCGTACGCCATCCCGGCCGGCGCCTCCGACCACCCGCTCGGCGGCCTCGGCTTCGCGGGCTGGGCGTACGAGGTCGCCGAGCAGGAGCAGCAGTTGGGCGTCTTCTTCGACACGGTGATCGTCTGCTCGGTGACCGGGTCGACGCAGGCCGGCATGGTCGCGGGGTTCGCCGCGCTGGAAGAGGCGGGCGGCCGCGAGCGCCGGGTGATCGGCATCGACGCCTCGGCCAAGCCCGCCGAGACCCGCGAGCAGGTGGCCCGGATAGCCCGGCGCACCGGCGAACTCATCGGGGTCAAGGGCGAGTTGACCGTGGAGCTGGACGACCGCTACCACGCCGGCATCTACGGCGTCCCGGACGACACCACCCTCGCGGCGATGCGCCTCGCCGCCCGCACCGAGGGCATGGTCACCGACCCGGTGTACGAGGGGAAGTCGATGGCGGGGATGGTGGACCTGGTGGAGCGGGGCGAGATCGCCGCCGACTCCACGGTCCTCTACGCCCACCTGGGCGGCCAGCCGGCACTGAACGCGTACAGCGCTTTGTTCTAGACGGTTCCAGCAGCGCCCCTTAAGGGGCGCGAGGAACTGCGCGACCAGCCCCCACGCACCGGCAGTTGACACACGGCCCCAAGCGACGCGTGCAGTCAGGCCGCCTCCTTCCGAGGTGCCGTGATCACGAACCCCGCCACCAGCAGCGCGGCCACCGCGACCAGTGACCCGATGCCGAAGGCGCGGGACGCGCCGTGGGTGAGGATGTCGGCCGGGGTGCCGGTGGCGTGCCGGGTCGCCGTGCCGTACACCGTGACCAGGACGGCGAGTCCGAGGGTGCCGCCCAGCCACTGCAAGGTCTGCAGCAGCCCGGACGCGGCACCCGCCTCCCGTGCCCCGATGCGGGCCAGAATGGTCGCGTTGAGCGGCATGAAGCTCAGGCCGACGCCCACGCCGAGCAGCAGCAGCGGACCGAGCAGCCCGGTGGCGTAGCCGTCGCCGGGCCGCAGCCGCCACAGCCAGCCGCCGGCGGCGACGAGCAGGGTGATGCCGGTCAGCAGTACCGGCTTGGTCCCGAAGCGGGCCAGCAGCTTCGGCAGCAGCCGCACCATCGTGAACATGGCCAGGGTCATGGGCAGGAACGCGAACCCGGCGCGCAACGGGCTGTACTCCAGGACCTGCTGGCAGATGAGGGTGAGGAAGTAGAAGGCGCCGAACATGCCCGCGGGCAGCAGCATGAGGGTGAGATAGCCACCCGCCCGGTCCCGGTCGGCGAACAGCCGCAGCGGCATGATCGGCTGACCGGCCCGGGACTCGATCAGGGCGAAGCCGAGGAGCAGCGCGACGGCGCAGCTGAAGCCGAGCAGGGACCGGGTGTCGGTCCAGCCGTCCTCGGAGACCCGGATGAACGCGTACACCAGCGAGGTCATCCCGGCCGTCCCGGTCAGCGCGCCCGCGAGGTCGAAGCGGCCCGCGTGGCGCGGGGTCTCGGCGACGAACCGGGGCAGGGCCACGAACAGGGCGATGCCGATGGGCACGTTGATGAGCAGGGCCCAGCGCCAGGAGGCCCACGAGGTGAGCATGCCGCCCAGGACCAGGCCGACGGAGCCGCCGATGCCGGCCATGGAGGAGTAGACGCTCAGGGCGTGGTGGCGGCGCGGCCCCTGAGGGAAGTTGGTGGTGATCAGGGCCAGGGTGCTGGGGGCGATCAGTGCCGCGCCGACGCCCTGCAGCGCACGTGCCGCAAGCAGCCAGCCGCCCTCCGCGGCGACCCCGCCGAGCAGCGAGGACAGCGCGAACAGCAGCGCTCCGGCGCCGAGCGTACGACGGCGGCCGACGATGTCGCCGACGCGCCCGCCGAGCAGCAACAGGCCGCCGAAGGCGAGGGTGTAGGCGTTGAGCACCCAGGACAGGCCGGTCCGGCTGAACCCCAGGCCCCGCTGGATGTCGGGCAGCGCGACGTTGACGACGGTGGAGTCGACGCCGACCATCATGTAGGCGGTGACGATGACGAGGAGGGCGGTGCCGAGCCTGGCGGGGTGCGCGGAGTCCGGCGGGGCGTCGGCGGCGGTGGACGGGACGGACGGGCTGGACGGGGCGGACATGAGGTTCTCCCGGTCTGTGCGTCCCCGGCGCGGGCATGGTGGAGTACGGGCAGGCGGACTGCCCGGAGCACGACGAGCACACCATTAAGCGGGGACTGTCTCCGTTTAGTGTTCGATAAGATACGGAGAGAGTCCCCGGTTCGCAAGGAGTAACTGGATGACGCAGGTCAGGCCCATGCGTGCGGACGCCCGCCGCAACTACGAGCGGCTGCTGAAGGTCGCCGTGGAGGCCTTCGCCGAGCAGGGGGAGAACGCCTCGCTGGACGACATCGCCAAGCGGGCGGGCGTCGGCTCCGGCACGCTCTACCGGCACTTCCCGACCCGGCAGGCGCTGCTGGAGGCGGCGATGACCGACCGGATGGAGGCGCTGGCGGCCACCGCCGACGAGTTCGCCGCGAAGCTGCCGCCGGGTGCGGCGCTCATGGAGTGGCTGAACGAACTGTGCGTCGCCACCCTCCAGGTACGCGGCCTGAAGGCCCTGCTCGGCTCGGCGGTCACCGACGGCAGTTCGGCCGCGCTGACGGCCTGCGGTCAGTTGATCCGCGGCTCGGCGACCCGTCTGGTGGACGCGGCGAAGGAGGAGGGGACCCTGCGCCCGGACATCGAGCCGATCGAACTCCTGCGCCTCGCGCACGGACTGGGCACGGCCTCGGAGCTGGCCAACGGGCAGGGCAAGGACATCCGGCGCTATCTGTCACTGCTCACGGAGGGGTTGCGGCCGTAGCGCCCACGGCCGCACACCCGTCGCCGGACCCGGGTCAGAGCGCCTCCGCCCCCGGCTTCACCATGTTCCGTACCGTCCGGGCCTTCACGAACGAGCCCATCGCCGTCATGTCCCACTCACCGGAGAACTGCCGGACCAGCTTCGCCATCATCACGCCCGTCTGCGCCTCGGCGCTCGTCAGGTCGAAGCGGACCAGCTCCTCGCCGGACGCGGCGTCCAGCAGGCGGCAGTAGGCCTTGGCGACCTCGGTGAACTTCTGGCCGGAGAACGAGTTGACCGTGAAGACCAGGCCGGTGACCTCCGGGGGGATCCGGCCGAGGTCGACCACGATCACCTCGTCGTCGCCGCCGCCCTCGCCGGTGAGGTTGTCGCCGGAGTGCTTGATCGCTCCGTTGAGGATGGACAGCTTGCCGAAGTAGCAGCTGTCGACATGGTTGCGCTGCGGGCCGTAGGCGATGACCGACGCGTCCAGGTCGATGTCCTTGCCCCGGAACGCCGGCTCCCAGCCCAGGCCCATCTTGACCTGCGAGAGCAGCGGTCGGCCGCCCTTGACCAGGGACACGGTCTGGTTCTTCTGGAGGCTGACCCGGCCCTTGTCGAGGTTGATCTTCCCGGCGCCGGGGGCGGGCGGGGCGGGCGGTGCCGGGGGAGCGGCGGGCGGGGCCGGCTGGGCCGCGGCGGCCGGTACCGGAGCCGGCTGGGCCGCGGCGGCCGGAGCCGGCGCCTGGGCCGGGGCCGGTTCCTCCACCGTCACGCCGAAGTCCGTGGCGATACCGGCCAGCCCGTTGGCGTACCCCTGGCCGACCGCGCGGGCCTTCCACGCGCCGCCCCGCAGATAGATCTCCACGATCACCAGGGCCGTCTCCGTGCCCAGCTGCGGCGGCGTGAAGGTGGCCAGCACCGAGCCGTCGTCCGCGTTGCGGATCGTCGCCGTCGGCTCGATGCCCTGGAAGGTCTGGCCCGCGGCGTCGGGGCTCGCGGTGACGACGATCTTCTCGATGCCGGGCGGTACGGCGGCGGTGTCGACGATGATCGCGTCCGGGGACGTACCGCCGCCGGAGCGGTACGTCACACCCGGCCCGTTCGGCTGGTTGTAGAAGATGAAGTCGTCGTCGGAGCGCACCTTGCCGTCGCCCGTGAGCAGCAGGCCCGACACGTCGAGCCGCACCGGAGCGGCGACGTCCACCGCCACCCGGGGGGCGGGAAGAGGGATGTTCGAGCCAGGGGTCATAGCTGTCATGCCCCGTGAACGAACGACCCCGCTTTACTGTTCCCTTACCCGGGATCCGGCCCCCGAACGGGTCAGGGGATCACGACGATCTTCCGTCCCACGCCCGCCGCGAACTGCTCCAGTGCCTGCGGATAGCTGTCCAGCGGCAGGCGGTCGCTGATGAAGACGTCCGGGTCCAGGACGCCGTTCGCGAACAGCTCCGCCGCCCGCTCGTAACTGTGCAGCACGGCCATGGAGCCGGTGATGGTGATCTCCTGGTTGTAGATGCGGTACGGGTCGATCGTCACCCGGGTCGCGTAGTCGGCGACGCCGAACTGGAGGAACGTGCCCGCCTTGGCGACCCGCTCCAGGCCGTCCTGGATCGCCGCCGCGTTGCCGGTCGCGTCGATCACCAGGTCCCAGCCCTGCGGGCGGTCCAGCTCGTCGGGGTTCGCCGCGGACCCGGAGACGCCGAGCTGCCGGGCGGTCTCCAGCCGGACGGGGTTCAGGTCCACCACGTCCACGCTCGCCGCGCCGGTCCGCTTGGCCAGCTCCAGCATCATCAGGCCCATGGTCCCGGAGCCGTAGATGAGGACGTGCGCGCCCAGCCGCGACTGCAGGACGTCGTAGCCGCGCACCGCGCACGACAGGGGCTCGACCAGGGCCGCGTCCTGGGTGCGGACGTGCTCGGGGAGCTTCACGCAGTTGGCGACCGGGGCCACCGCATACTGCGCGGCCCCGCCCGGCACGGTCACGCCGATCGCGGCCCACCGCTCACAGAGGTTGTTGTGACCGTTGCGGCACTGCCGGCACTCGTGGCAGTACAGGGACGGGTCGACCGCGACCCGGTCGCCGATCGCCACCTCGGTCACCTGGGAGCCGACGCCGACCACCTCGCCGGCGAACTCGTGGCCCGGCACGATCGGCAGCTTGGGGGCGAACTCGCCCTGGAGGATGTGCAGGTCCGTGCCGCACAGGCCGCAGGCGGCCACCTCCACGACGACCTCGCGGGGGCCCGGTGTCGGGTCGGGGACCTCGGTGACGACGGCGCGGCCCACGGACTCGATGACGGCGGCCTTCATTTCACGGCTCCCAAGGACAGGCCCTGGACCAGTTTGTCCTGGGCGGTGAACCCCGCGGCGAGCACCGGCAGGGAGACGACGAGCGACGCGGCGCACACCTTGGCCAGGAACAGGCCCTGGCTGGTGATGAAGCCGGTCAGGAAGACGGGGGCGGTCTCGGCGACGACACCCGTCAGCACGCGTGCGAAGAGCAGTTCGTTCCAGCTGAAGATGAAGCAGATCAGCGCGGTGGCGGCGACGCCCGGGAGGGAGATGGGGGCGACCACGCGCGCGAGGATCGTCGGCAGCCGGGCCCCGTCCACCCGTGCGGCCTCGATGACCTCGACCGGGACCTCGGCGAGGAAGGACTGCATCATCCACACCGCGATCGGGAGGTTCATGGAGGTGTAGAGGATGACCAGGAGCCAGATGTTGTCGAGCATCCCGGCGTTCTTCGCGAACAGGTAGATCGGCAGCAGGCCCGCCACGGCCGGCAGCATCTTCGTGGAGAGGAAGAAGAACAGCACGTCCGTCCACTTCCGCACCCGGCGGATCGACAGCGCGTAGGCCGCGGGGAAGGCCAGCAGGAGGACGAAGAGCGTCGAGACCACCGACGCCATCGCCGAGTTGATCAGGGCGGGCCACGGGCTCGCCCCGCCGCCGACGCCGAAGAACTCGCGGTAGCTGTCCAGGGTGAGGCCGGCGGTGAAGGACGGCGGGTTGGTCGCCGCGTCCGCCTCGGAGTGGAAGGACGTCAGCGCCATCCAGGCGATGGGCAGGAAGAACACGATCCCGGTCAGCCAGGCGACCAGCCCGAGTCCGTTGCGCCGCAGGACGTTCAGGGCGGTGTTCATGCGCGGGACACCTCCTCGCGGAACAGCGACGACACCACACGCAGGGCGAAGGTCGCGATGATGATCGAGCCGATGACCACCACGACGCCGGCGGCCGAGGCGAGGCCGTTCTCGTGCGCCTGGTAGAAGCTCTGGTAGACGGTGTAGGGGAGGTTGGCGGTGCCCAGGCCGCCGGAGGTGATCGTGAAGACCGCGTCGAAGTTCTGCACGATGTAGATCGAGCCCAGCAGGCCGCCGAGTTCCAGGTACCGGCGCAGATGCGGGAGGGTCAGGTAGCGGAAGATCTGCCAGTCGCTCGCGCCGTCCACCCGGGCCGCCTCCAGCTGCTGCTGGTCACGGCTCTGCAGGCCGGCCAGCAGGATCAGCATCATGAACGGCGTCCACTGCCACACCAGGGCGGCCTCGACCGCGATCAGGGGGTTGTCCGAGATCCAGTCCGGCTGGGGGCCGCCGACGTAGTGCAACAGGCCGTTGAGCAGGCCGTACTCGGGGTTGTAGAGCACGTGCTTCCACAGCAGCGCCGCCGCGACCGGGACGATCAGGAACGGGGCGATCATCAGCGTGCGGACCACGCCCCGGCCCCGGAACTTCCGGTTCAGCAGCAGGGCCACCACCAGTCCCAGGACCAGGCTGACCAGTACCACGGTGACCGTCAGCAGGACCGTCGTCCACACCGAGTGGCGCAGGTCCGGGTCGGTCAGGACCTGGCGGTAGTTGTCGATGCCGGTGAAGTGGCGGTCCTTCGGATAGAGCGCGTTCCAGTCGAAGAACGAGATGACCACGGTCGCCACGAACGGCAGCTGGGTCACCACGATCATGAAGACCAGCGCGGGCAGCAGCGGGGCCCGGGTGGCCCAGGCCCGCAGACGGTCGGACGGGGGCCGGGGCGCCGGCCGCGCGGTGGCGGCGGCGACCCGGGGGGAGGCGGTGGCGGTCATGATCCCTCGTACTTCTTCCCGACGGCCTCGGCGAGCTTCTGCGCCTTCTTCAGCGCGTCGTCCACGGACTGCTGGCCGGCGACGGCGGAGCTGATCTCCTGGGAGACCTTGGTGCCCAGGTCGGTGAACTCGGGGATGTCGACGAACTGGATGCCGGGCGCGGGCCGCGGCTGCACACCCGGGTCGTTCGGCTTGGCGCCGGCGATGGCGTCCCGGGTGACGTCCGCGAAGGCGGCCGCCTCCTTGCGGTACTGCGGGATGTCGTACGTCGAGGTGCGCTTGCCGGCCGGCACGTTGGCCCAGCCCGCCTTCTCGCCCACGAGATTCTCGTAGCCCTTGCTGGACGCCCACGAGATGAACTTCCAGGCGTCGTCCGGGTTCTTGGACGCCTTCTGGATGCCCCACGCCCAGGTGTAGAGCCAGCCGGAGCTGTCGGTCTTCTCGACCGGCGCCGGGACGTAGCCCATCTTGCCCTTGACCGGGGAGCCGGAGGCCTCCAGCGAACCCGCGCCGGAGGTGGCGTCGTACCACATCGCGGTCTTGCCCTGGGTCGTGTCGTTCAGGCACTCGGCGAAGCCGGACTGGGCGGCGCCGGCCTCGCCGTGCTTGCGGACCAGGTCGACGTAGAACTGCGTGGCCTTCTTGAACTCGGGGGCGTCCAGCTGCGCCTTCCAGTCCTTGTCGAACCAGGTGCCGCCGAAGGTGTTGACGACCGTGGTCAGCGGAGCCAGCATCTCGCCCCAGCCGGGCAGCCCGCGCAGACAGATGCCCTTCATACCGGGCTCCGCGCCGTCCACCTTGGCGGCCAGGTCGGCGACCTGCTGCCAGGTGGGGTGGGCCGGCATGGTCAGCCCCTTCTTCTGGAAGACGTCCTTGCGGTACATCAGGAAGGACGACTCGCCGTAGAAGGGTTCGCCGTAGAGCTTGCCGTCCGCAGCGGTGAGGGCCTGCTGCATCGGCTTGAGGATGTCCTGCTGGTCGAAGGCGGTGTCCTTCTTGACGTACGAGTCCATCGGCTCCAGCCAGCCGTTCTTGGCGTAGATCGGGATCTCGTAGTTGGAGAGCGTGGCGACGTCGTACTGGCCGGCCTGGTTGGCGAAGTCCTGGCTGATCTTGTCGCGGACGTCGTTCTCGGGCAGCACGGTGAAGTTCACCTTGATCCCGGTGTCCTTGGTGAAGTTGTCCTTGGTGAGCTTCTGCAGCTCCACCATCTGCGGGTTGTTCACCATCAGGACGTTGATGGAGTGGGCGGAGGAACCGCCGCCCGCGCCGGCGCCCGAGCAGCCGGCGAGCAGCGAGGTGGTCAGCGTTCCTGCGGCGGCCACCGCAAACAGGGCGCGGGGCGTTCGTCGGCTCTGGGTTCGCATGGGGTGCTCCTGGAGAACTTATGGGGATATAACGGGCCCAGGTGGGCGCGGGTGTGCCGTTCGGGGACTGTGTGGGGTCTGTCGGACGGTTCGATGTGTCGGGTGGCTCGGTGGGGCAGGCGGCTCGGTGGGTCAGACGCGGAGGACCTGTGGGCCCTGGAGCGAGTAGCGGTGGGCCTCGGAGGCGGGCAGCAGGGTGCTGGTGACGATGGTCTCCAGCTCGCCGATCTCCGCGAACCGGCAGAAGCTGACCGCCCCGAACTTGGTGTGCACGCCGGCGAACACGGTGCGGCGCGCGGCCCGGATCGCCTGCGCCTTCACCTCGCTGACCGCCGGGTCGGGCGTGGTCAGGCCGTGCTCGCGGGAGATGCCGTTGGCGCCGATGTAGGCGAGGTCGATGACGAAGCCGGCGAGCATCTTCGTCGTCCAGTGGTCGACGGTGGCGAGGGTGCCGGAGCGGACCCGGCCGCCGAGCAGCAGGACGGAGACGTTCTCGGCCTCCGCGAGCGCACCCGCCACCGGCAGGGACGCGGTGACCACGGTCAGCGGCCGGTCCCCGGGCAGCGCCTCGGCGATGAGCTGGGGGGTGAAGCCCTCGTCGACGAAGACCGTCTCGGCGTCGCCGAGCAGCTCGGCGGCGGCGGACGCGATCCGGCGCTTCTCCGGGACATGGCTGGTCGACCGGAACGCGAGCGTGGTCTCGAAACCGGCGCTCTCCACCGGATAGGCGCCGCCGTGGGTGCGCCGCACCAGCCCGTGGTCCTCCAGGGCGCGCAGGTCGCGCCGGATGGTCTCCTTGGCCACGCCCAGTTCGGCGGCGAGCGCGGTGACGTCCACGGAACCGGTGGTCCGGGCGGCCCGCACGATCTCGCGCTGGCGCTCTTCCGCCGTCCTGGTGGTCATACCGTCACCCACTTCCCTGTGGAGCTGCCCGTTCGGGCCATGGGGGAAGTTGTACCTCCGGCGCACGGCCCTGACCAGGCCTGTTGCGAACCCGATGCTGCCCGTATACGCCCGATTGCGCTCAGGTGTGCCCGTCTCGGACCTGGGGCGCTGCTGTGGGTGACGTGAGATCGGGCATGATCCGTGCCCGAATGCGAAGCGGACGGGCCCGTTCGGTGCCCGTCCGCTGTCTCGAACGATCGTTTTCGGTACTGCTTCGGTGTGTCCTCGGCGTCGCTACGCCCTCTAGTGCGGCCAGATCGGCGGGTCGTTCACGAAGCGGCCGCCGAGGTGGGTGTGGGCCGGCTTCTCCGGGTCCAGTTCGCCCTGCTCGGCGATCAGCTTCGCGGCGAACTGCTCGGAGTCGTCCTGCGGCTCGTAGCCGAGCGCCCGCGCGGTGCTCAGGTCCCACCACAGGCGGGTGTTGGCGGAGGAGCCGTAGACGACGGTGTGGCCGACCTCCTCGGCGGTCAGGGCCGCGTGGAAGAGGCGGGCGCCGTCGGCGGGGCTCATCCACACCGAGAGCATCCGCACGTCGGCCGGCTCGGCGAAGCAGGAGCCGATGCGGACGGAGACCGTCTCCAGGCCGTGCTTGTCCCAGTACAGCTGGGCGAGGTCCTCGCCGAACGACTTGGACAGGCCGTAGAAGGTGTCCGGGCGGCGCGGGGTGTCGACCGGGATCAGCGGATCGCCCGCGCGCGGGGCCGGGGTGAAGCCGACGGCGTGGTTGGAGGAGGCGAAGACGATGCGCGGCACGCCGGCCTCGCGGGCGGCCTCGTACAGGTTGTAGGTGCCCTCGATGTTCGCGCAGAGGATCTTCTCGAACGGCGCCTCCAGGGAGATCCCCGCGAGGTGCAGGACCGCGTCCACGCCCTGCACCGCCGCCCGCAGCGCGTCCGTGTCGCCGAGGTCGGCGGTGATCGCGTCCGGTTCGCCCTCGATCGGGCGCACGTCGAACAGGCGCAGCTCGTAGCCGTACTCCGGGAGCAGGGACCGCATCAGGGTGCCGAGTCCGCCGGCGGCACCGGTGAGCAGTAGCGTGCGGGGAGTGGGCATCCACGGTCTCCTTGGATCAGCGCCGGTCGCGTCCGTGTATGGCATTCACATTCATGGACACGCTAGGGAGGTGTGGCGTGCCGAGTCAAGTGTGCCGTGGAGTGCGGGAATCCGCTCGACTGTTGGTCGTTTGTCGCCTTGACCGGCCCCAAGGGGGCCTCGTAACGTGGTCGCGTTCATGAATATGGACGCCGATCAGAGACATGCATCATCAGTACGATCTGCGTCGACCGCCTCGACAGGGAGCGCCCGTGACGCCAGCCCCTCTCGCCGCCCGGCTCCGTGACCCGCGCGGGCCGCTCTTCTTCCCCGTCACCGCCTACGGTCCCGACGGCTCCCTCGACCTCGACGCCTACCGCGAGCACGTCCGCCGGGGCGTCGAGGCCGGCGCCGCCGCCGTCTTCGCCTGCTGCGGCACCGGGGAGTTCCACGCGCTGCTCCCCGAGGAGTTCGAGGCCTGCGTGGGCGCGGCCGTGGCAGCGGCCGGCGGCCGGGTACCGGTGGTGGCCGGCGCCGGCTACGGCACCGCACTCGCCGTACGCTACGCGCGTCTCGCCGAGGCCGCGGGCGCCGACGGCCTTCTCGCCATGCCGCCCTACCTGGTGGTCGCCGGCCAGGAGGGCCTGCTGCGGCACTACCGGGAGGTGGCGGCGGCCACCGGCCTCCCCGTGATCGTCTACCAGCGCGACAACGCCGTGTTCACCCCGCCCGCGGTCGTCGAACTCGCCCGCACCGAGGGCGTCATCGGCTTCAAGGACGGCCTCGGCGACCTGGACCTCATGCAGCGCATCGTCAGCGCCGTCCGCACCGAGGCCCCCGGCGACTTCCTCTACTTCAACGGCCTGCCCACCGCCGAACAGACCCAGCTCGCCTACCAGGCCATCGGCATCGACCTCTACTCCTCCGCCGTCTTCTGCTTCGTCCCCGAGATCGCCCTCGCCTTCCACGCCGCCCTGCGCGAGGGGGACCGGGCGACGGCGGACCGCCTGCTGGACGGCTTCTACCGCCCGTTCGTCGAGCTCCGCGCCCAGGGCCGGGGATACGCCGTCTCGCTGGTCAAGGCGGGCGTACGGCTGCGCGGCCTGGACGTCGGCGAGGTCCGCCCCCCGCTGCACGAGCCGACCGAGGACCATGTGAAGCAGCTCGCCCAGCTGATCGAGCGCGGGTACGCGCTGCTGGAGGGGGACGCGTGACGCATTCCGGAGAGAGCCGGGCAGGGCGACTGAAGGCGTCGGCGTTCGTGTACCCCTGGGACGTCAACGGGGACCCGGCGGCCCCGGAGCGCATCGCCGCACTCGGCGTCGACCAGGTGACCCTGGCCTCCGCCTACCACTCCACCCGCGCCCTGACCCCCCGCCACCCCCGCCACCGCATCGTCACCGCCGAACACGCGGCCGTCTACTACCCGGCCGACGACCGCTGGACGGGCCGCGAGCTGCGCCCCTGCCCGGCCGGCGACTGGGCCCCCGGCGACGCCCACGGCGAGGCGGCCGAAGCCCTGCGCGGCGCCGGCCTCGAAGTCCACACCTGGGTGATCCTCGCCCACAGCTCCCGCCTGGGCGCCGAGCATCCGGACACCTCGGTCGTCAACACCTACGGCGACCGCTACCCCTGGGCACCCTGCATCGCCCAGCCCGCCACGCGCGCGTACCTGGCCGATCTCGCCGCCGAGGCCGCCGTCCGCCCCGGCGCGGCCGGCACCGAACTGGAGTCCCTCGGCTGGTACGGCCTCCAGCACCTGCACGCCCACGACAAGACCGCCGGGGTCGGCCTGGGGGACGCCGGCCAGTACCTGATGGCGCTGTGCTTCTGCCCCGCGTGCCGGGCCGGGTACGGCGCACAGGGCCTGGACGCCGACGAACTGGCCGCCGCCGTGCGGGAGGCCCTGGAACCGCTGTGGCGGGGCACGGGTGACGACGCCGGCTGGCCGACGGTGGAGAAGCTGCTCGGCGAGCCGGTGGCGGCGGCCACGCGCGCGTGGCGCGACGGACAGGCCCGCACGCTCCAGGAGACGGCCGTGGCCGCGGTCCGGGCGGCGGCCCCCGCAGGCTTCCAGGTGCTGCTGCACGCCGACCCGGTGACGTACCACTGCGGAGCCAACGTGGGCGTGGACCCGGCCTGGATCCTCTCCGTCGCGGACGGCGTCGTGGTCCCCTGCACGGCCGGTACGGCCCTGCTCGCGCCCTTCGCCGAACACGCGCGCGCGGACACCGTCCTGGCCGCCAACTTCACGGTGGTCTCCGGGATGGGCGGCAGCCCCACCACCCTCGCGGCCGACGCGGAGCGCGCCCGTGCCCAGGGCGCGACCGAACTGCGCCTGTATCACGCCGGGTTGGCGTCCGACGGGGACCTGTCGGCGGTGCGGGAGGCGTTGCGCTGAGCCAGTGACCCGGCGGTGAGGAGCAGCGCCCCGCCGAAGACCGGCAACAGCAGCCGGTGGTCGACGAGTTCGACGAGGGCGGCCCCGGCGGCCAGGCCGAGCACGTTCGGTGTGAACATCAGCGTGTCGGCCGTCGCGGTCGCCCGGCCCAGCGCGGCGGCCGGGATCTCGCGCTGTACGGCGGTGTAGGCGGCGATCAGGACGCAGGGGAGGCCGAGGCCGCCGGCGAGGCTGCAGGCGAGCAGTGCCATGTCACATGGCACGGCCCGCCCCGCCACCGCCACCCCCGTCAGCGCGATCCCGTACGCCGCGAACCGCCGCTCCCCGAGCCGCCGCAGCGCGGGCCCCGAGACCAGCCCGACGCCGACCGAGCCGACGCCTTGGACGGCGTACATCACCCCCGTGTAGGCGGGGGAGTGACCGAGGGCGGCCACGACGGCGTAGTTCATGCTGCTGCCGAGCGAGGCGAGGCACATCGTGGCGCCGCCGGCCCGGACCAGCGCCCGCAGGGCCGGGTTCGCCCAGATCAGCCGGGCCCCTTCGGCGGTCTGCCCCCGCCAGTTGCCGCGAGCCGGTTCGGGCCGCTCCTCCCGCACCCGGAGCAGCGCGCACAGCCCCGCCGCCAGCACGAAGGTGCAGGCGTCCAGCAGCGCCACGCCCGGCCCGCCGTACGCCGTGTACAGCGCGGCGCCGGTCAGCGGGGCGACCAGCTTCATGCCCTCGCGGGCGGTCATCCGCAGCCCGTTGAAGTCGCCGAGGAGAGACGGGTCGACGGCGGCGACGACCAGCGCGGAGTTGGCCGCGCCCTCGACGACGCCCGCCGCGCCGTAGAGGACGAGGACGGCGAAGAGCAGCCAGACGGAGGCGGGGGAGGAGACCGTCCACAGGGGCAGAAGCAGGAGCGCGAGGGCGAGGTTCGTGCGGACCACCAGGGGTTTGCGGCGGACGCGGTCGGCGAGGGTGCCGAGGGCGGGGCCGAGGAGGGTGGGGGCCCAGAGGGCGGCGGTGCACAGGGCGGCGAGGCCGTCGGAGCCGGTGAGGTCCTTGACCCAGACGCCGGACACGAGCCAGAGCGCGGAGGTGCCGAAGCCGGAGACCACGACGCCGGTGAGGTAGAGGGCCGCGTTCCGGTCGCGGAGCAGGCGGGTCACGGCCCAGGAGGTGCTGGTCGTCATGCCTGGTCATCGTGGGTCTAAGGCGGGGGTGGGGGGATCGGGAAGGTGCCTTAGAAGGACGCCGGTACGGCGCCGGGCAGGGCGTGAGGTCCCCGTGCGGGCCGCCCGGCGGAAATCCGTCGGAACCTGTCGGCAATGCCCATGGGGTGGGTGCGCCCGCAACCCTGACGTCGGCCTCATGCGCTACCTCGCACCCATCTGGGCGGAGTGTCGGTGTGGCGGATCGATGAGTTTCGGAAGGCCGTGCGGTCCACCCCCTGACGGAGACCGAGCAGACGACCGAACCGGTGCACCGGGAGGCAGCACGATGACTGGTACGACCATGATCGACCTGGGCCCACAGGCGAGGATCGTGGCGGAGCTCGCGGAGCGGGTGGCGGACGGGCAGCTCGCGGAGCCGACGCCGTGTCCGGACTACGCCGTCCGCCACCTGCTGGGCCATGTGGCGGGCCTGTCCGTGGCCTTCCGGGACGCGGCCCGCAAGAACCTGGGGGCCACGACCGACCACCGCCCCGACGCGTCGCTGCCGGCGATCGGACCGGAATGGCGGCAGGAACTGCCCAAGGCGCTCGACGCACTGGCCGAGGCCTGGCGCGACCCGTCCGCGTGGGACGGCATGACGCGCGCCGGCGGGATCGACCTGCCGGGCGGGGTGGCGGCCGCGGTCGTCGCCGACGAACTGGTCATCCACGGCTGGGACCTGGCCCGGGCCACCGGTCAGGAGTACGTCCCGGATCCCGCGGCCCTGGAGGCGGCGTACGGCTTCCTGCGGATGGCCGCGAAGGGCGATCGCGGCCCGTTCGGCCCCCTCGTGCCGGTGCCGGAGGGTGCGCGGCTGCTGGACCGGGCGGTGGGGCTGAGCGGCCGGGACCCGGGGTGGAAGCCGTAACGGGCCGGCCGCGACGGATCACCCCGTAAGCGGCCGGCCCGTGAGCAGCCAGGCCGTAAAAGGGCTCAATCCGTGAGCGGGCGGGGACCCGGATCCGTACTCTCCTCGCCATGCCCTTGAGCCTCACCGTCCTCGGCACCGCCTCCCCCTACCCTCGACCCGGCCGCCCGTGCTCCGGTTACCTGGTGCGGGGCGGAGGCGCCGAGGTGTGGGTGGACGCGGGGACCGGGACCTTCGCGGAGTTGCAGCGGCACACGGATCCGGCGCGGCTCACGGCGATCTGGATCTCGCATCTGCACGCGGATCACAGTGCGGATCTGCTGGCCGCCGCGTACGCCTACGCCTTCGGCGGACTGACACCGGCCGCACCGATCCCGGTCTATGCGCCCCAGGAGTGCGCGCAGCGGCTGGCGGGCTTCTTCGGCCGGCCGGACCTCGGCTTCCTGAGCGGGGTGCTCGACTTCCGGCCCCTGTACGACGGCCACGCCGTCCAGCACTGGAACCTGCGGCTCGCCACCCGGGCGGTGGCCCACGACACGGAGGCCTACGGGCTGCGCGCCGAGTGCCAGGGCAGCGTGCTGGCGTACTCCGGCGACAGCGGCCCGTGCGCCGCCCTGGCCGAGCTGGCCGCCCGGGCGGACGTGTTCCTGTGCGAGGCCGACCTCGACAGGCATCGCGAAGACGAACGGGTTCATCTGACCCCGGAGGACGCGGGACGGATCGCCCGGGACGCGGGGGCCCGGGAGCTGCTCATCACCCATGTGGGGCCGGCCCTGACCCGGGAGATGGCGGCGGCCCGTGCGGGAGTGGTGTCGGGACGGCCCACCAGCGTGGCGCGGGAGGGGGAGTCGAGGGGGTTCTGACACGGCGGCGTCCACCCGCAGTCCCGCGTCGGCCGGCGAGGGAGTCCGCCGCACAACCTCGCCGAGCCCGAAATCCGGGCCTTCCCTCAACCGCCTTCTCTGTCAGAAGCATTGACGAAACACAGCCGTCCTCCTACCTTCATCCGCGTCGTACTTCGTACGTCATATATGAGACGCGATACGCGAGATCAGATACGTCAGATCGGGTCCCGCACCTGATCGTGACCCCGAGAGGCGCGCATGACCTCTGTGCCCATGCCGATTCCGTCGCGCACGCAGTTCGTGCTGGACGCGATCAAACACCGCATCCTCACCGGGCAGCTGACGCCTGGTCAGGCCCTGGTGGAGACCGAGCTCGCCGCGCAGTTCGGGGTGTCCAAGACGCCCGTGCGGGAGGCGCTCAAGACCCTCGCCGGGACCGGGCTGGTCGTGATGAGCCAGTACAAGGGCGTCACGGTGCGCATGGTGGACGCGGACATGGCGCGTGAGGTCTACGACGTACGGCTGCTCCTCGAACCCGAGGCCCTTCGGCGGGCCGTGCGGCGCGGCGCCTCACTCGACGCCGCCCGTGACGCCCTCACCCGCGCCGACGACGCCACCGACACCGCCGAACGCTCGCTCGCCAACCGCGACTTCCACCGCGCCCTGTACCTCCCGTGCGGCAACCCGCTCCTCGGCCGGATGCTCGACGAGGTCCGCGACCAGGCCGCCCTCGTCTCCGCCGTCGCCTGGGCCGCCTCCCCCTCCTGGGAACAGGAGGCCGGGGAGCACCGCGAGATCCTGCGGCTGGCGCTGGCGGGCGACGCCGACGGTGCCGCCCGCACCCTGCACACCCACATCGCGTCCTTCGTCGACCGGGCGTTTCCCCGGGCGGCCGACCAGGCAGGCCAGGAAGGCCGGGAATGAGCAGCGTGGCGTTCGAGACCCAGCAGGCGGCCCTGGCCGACGTGGTGGCCATCCCGGTGACCCCCTTCGCCGAGGACGGCGGCGTCGACCAGGACGCCCACCGGGCCCTGCTCCGCCGGCTCCTCGACGGCGGCGTCCGCACCCTCACCCCCAACGGCAACACCGGCGAGTTCTACGCCCTCGCCCCCCGGGAACGGCGGCTGGTCACCGAGCTGACCCTCGACGAGGTCGGGGACCGGGCGGTCGTCCTGGTCGGAGTCGGACACGACATCGCGACCGCCGTCGCCGCCGCCCGGCACGCCCGCGAGCACGGCGCGCAGATGGTGATGGTCCATCAGCCCGTCCACCCGTACGTCTCGCAGGCGGGCTGGGTCGACTACCACCGGGCCGTCGCCGCGGCCGTCCCCGAACTCGGCGTCGTCCCGTACGTCCGCAACGCCCAGCTCCCCGGCGCCCGCCTCGCCGAACTCGCCGACGCCTGCCCCAACGTGATCGGCGTCAAGTACGCCGTCCCGGACGCCGCCAAGTTCGCCGCCTTCGCCCGGGACGCGGGGCTCGACCGCTTCGTCTGGGTCGCCGGGCTCGCCGAGCCCTACGCACCCTCCTACTTCTCGGCCGGCGCCACCGGCTTCACCTCCGGCCTCGTGAACGTCGCCCCGGCCGTCTCGCTGAACATGATCGAAGCGCTTCGATCCGGTGACTACCCGGCCGCCATGAAGGTCTGGGAACAGATCCGCCGGTTCGAGGAACTCCGTGCCGCGAACGGCTCCGCCGACAACGTCACCGTCGTCAAGGAGGCCCTCGCCGCCCTCGGCCTCTGCCGCCGCGACGTCCGCCCGCCCAGCAGGCAACTGCCGGAGGAAGAGCGCGCCGAGGTCGCCGCCATAGCCGCCGGATGGTCCCTGTGAGCCTCGGTGAGAACGTCCCGCGCAAGCAACCCGAGGAACTCCGGAGCCACCAGTGGTACGGCACCGACGGGCTCCGCTCCTTCAGCCATCGCGCCCGCACCCGCCAGCTCGGCTACCTCCCCGAGGAGCACCTCGGCAAGCCGGTCATCGCGATCCTCAACACCTGGTCGGACATCAATCCCTGTCATGTACACCTCCGTGACCGGGCCCAGGCGGTGAAGCGGGGCGTCTGGCAGGCGGGCGGATTCCCGCTGGAGTTCCCGGTCGCCACCCTCTCCGAGACCTTCCAGAAGCCGACCCCGATGCTCTACCGCAACCTCCTCGCCATGGAGACCGAGGAGCTGCTGCGGTCGTACCCGGTCGACGGGGCGGTGCTGATGGGCGGCTGCGACAAGTCCACCCCGGCCCTCCTCATGGGCGCGGCCTCCGTGGACCTGCCGACCGTCTTCGTGCCCGCGGGACCCATGCTCCCGGGCCACTGGCGCAACCAAGTCCTCGGCTCGGGCACCGACATGTGGAAGTACTGGGACGACAGGCGTGCCGGTCTCATCGGCGACTGCGAGATGGCGGAGCTGGAGAGCGGGCTGGCCCGTTCGCCCGGTCACTGCATGACCATGGGGACGGCCTCCACCCTCACCGCCGCCGCCGAGGCGCTCGGCGTGACCGTCCCGGGCGCGTCCAGCATCCCGGCCGTCGACTCGGGGCACGACCGCATGGCCGCCAGGTCCGGGATGCGGATCGTCGAACTCGTCCACCGCGACCGGAGACTCTCCCGCCTCCTCACCCGCGACGCCTTCGAGGACGCGGTCACCACCGTCCTCGGGCTCGGCGGCTCCACCAACGCCGTCATCCACCTCATCGCCATGGCCGGCCGGGCGGGGGTCCGGCTCACCCTCGACGACTTCGACCGCATCGCCCGCACCGTGCCCGTCCTCGCCAACGTCCGCCCCGGCGGCCAGAGGTACCTCATGGAGGACTTCCACTTCGCGGGCGGCCTCCCCGGCTTCCTCTCCCGCATCCCCGACCTGCTCCACCTGGACCGGCCCACGGTGTCGTACGACACCTACCGCGAGCAGCTCGCCGGCGCCCAGGTACACGACGACGATGTCATCCGGCCCCGCGGCAACCCGGTCGCCGCCGAAGGCGGGGTCGCCGTGCTGCGCGGCAACCTCTGCCCGGACGGCGCCGTCATCAAGCACATCGCCGCCGAACCGCACCTGCTGAAGCACACCGGTCCCGCCGTCGTCTTCGACGACTACCGGACCATGCAGCGCACCATCGACGACCCGTCCCTCGGGATCACCGCCGAGACCGTGCTCGTGCTGCGCAACGCCGGGCCCAAGGGCGGTCCCGGCATGCCCGAGTACGGCATGCTGCCCATCCCCGACCACCTCCTCAAACAGGGCGTGCGGGACATGGTGCGGATCTCCGACGCCCGGATGAGCGGCACCAGTTACGGCGCCTGCGTGCTGCACATCGCACCCGAGTCGTACGTCGGCGGGCCGCTCGCCCTGGTCCGCACCGGGGACTCCGTCACCCTGGACGTCGCGGCCCGCACCCTCCGGCTCGACGTGGACGACGAGGAGCTGGAGAGGCGCCGGGCGGCGTGGACGCCCCCGCCGGTGCGGTACGAGCGCGGGTACGGCGCGCTCTACGACCAGCAGATCACCCAGGCCGACACCGGCTGCGACTTCGAGTTCCTGGCCCGGCCGGGAGAAGTCCCGGACCCGTACGCGGGCTGACTCTCATGGGACCACCGTCGAAGCGCTTCAACCATGTGCACCTAGCAAGCGCTTCCTGTACGTACCGCAACCGCCCCATCGCGAACGGAGAACAGGTCATGGCCCAAGCCGCAGCCGTGGCGAAACCGCCCGCGCCACCCCGGCGGCGCCGTGCCTCCGCGACGCCGCGCAGGCTGCCGTACCTGCTGATCGCCCCGGCGGCCCTGCTGATGCTGGGCTTCATCGCCTACCCGGTGCTCAGCGTCTTCTACTACAGCCTGCAGAACTACAACCCGACCAAGCCCTGGCGGAACGGCTTCGCGGGCCTCGGCAACTTCACGCATGCCTTCGCGCACGACCCGCAGTTCTGGGACACGCTGACCTTCAGCGCCAAGTGGGTCGTGGTGGAAGTCGGATTGCAGCTGCTGTTCGGGCTCGCGCTCGCGCTGATCGTCAACCAGACGTTCGTGGGGCGGGCTCTGGGCCGTGCGCTGGTCTTCTCGCCGTGGGCCGTCTCCGGCGTGCTGACCTCCGCGATCTGGGTGCTGCTCTACAACTCCCAGACCGGCATCACGCGTTACCTCGCCGACGCGGGCGTCGGGTCGTACGGCACCAGCTGGCTCTCCGACCCCTCGACCGTCTTCCCGGCGGCCGTGGTCGCCGACCTGTGGCGGGGCGTGCCGTTCTTCGCGATCCTCATCCTCGCCGACCTCCAGTCCGTGTCCAAGGACCTGTACGAGGCGGCGGGGGTCGACGGGGCGAGCCGCCTCAAGCAGTTCTGGCACATCACGCTGCCGCATCTCAAGGACGCCATCGTCCTCTCCACGCTGCTGCGGGCGGTGTGGGAGTTCAACAACGTCGACCTGCTCTACACCCTGACCGGAGGCGGCCCGGCGGGGGAGACCACGACCCTTCCCCTCTACATCGCCAACACCAGCGTCGACGCCCACGACTTCGGCTACGCCTCCGCGCTGACCACGGTGGCCTTCGTGATCCTGCTCTTCTGCTCCGTCCTCTACCTGCGGCTGAGCAAGTTCGGAGGCGAGGCGAAGTGATCACCGAGATCGCCCCCGCGGCCGGGCCCGTCGTGTCCGAGCCCACCCGGCCGGGGAAGAAGCGCCGCGCCTGGGACGAGGTCCCCCGCCGGCAGATCTACCTCCCCCTCGGCATCTACCTCCTCTTCACCCTGATCCCGTTCTACTGGATCCTGCTCTTCGCCCTCCGCCCGGCCGGCTCCACCTCTCTCGTCCCCTGGCCGGTCACCTTCGACCACTTCCAGAAGGTGTGGACCGAGCGCAGCTTCGGCACCTACTTCACCAACAGCGTCTACGTCGGCGTCTCGACCCTGCTGCTGACCACGGTCGTCGCGCTGGCCGGCGGCTACGCCCTCGCCCGCTTCGACTTCCGGCTCAAGCGCGGCTTCATGCTGGCCCTGCTCTGCTCCCAGTTCGTGCCGGGCGCGCTGCTCCTGGTCCCGCTCTTCCAGATCTTCGCCAAGCTCCAGATGATCAACTCGCTCGGCAGTGTCGTCATCGCCGAGACCGTCTTCCAGCTCCCGCTGTCGATGATCCTGATCAGCGGCTTCATCAGGAACGTGCCGTACTCCCTGGAGGAGGCCGCCTGGGTCGACGGCTGCGACCGGCTCACCGCCTTCCGGATCGTCGTCCTGCCGCTGCTGCGGCCCGGACTGGTCGCGGTCGGCTCCTTCGCCTTCGTGCACGCCTGGAACCACTTCCTGTTCGCCCTGATGTTCCTCTCCGACCAGAGCAAGCAGACCATCCCGGTCGGCCTCAACACCCTGATGAGCGCCGACAGCGTGGACCTGGGCGCGCTGGCCGCGGGCGGGATCATCGCCGCCGTACCCGTCGTGATCGTCTTCGCCTTCATCCAGAAGTGGCTGGTCACCGGCTTCAGCGCGGGGGCGGTGAAGGGATGAGACACCTCGCGGGCGGCCCGGGGCAAACGCTTACCCTGCACGCAAAGATCGACGACGCAGGGAGGACCCCATGACCATCGACCTCGTCCTGGCGGGCGCGCGCGGCCACGGCCGCTGGCACCTGGAGAACATCCGCCGGCTCCAGGAGAAGGGCCTCGTACGGCTCGCCGGCATCTGCGAGCTGACCCCGCTGGGCGCGGACGAACTGCCGGAGGGGCTGGGGCAGCCCGCGCAGTCCGCCGACTTCGGCGCCCTGCTCGACGCGACCGGCGCCCGGGTCGCCGTGATCTGCACGCCCATCCCCACCCACACGGACCTGGCCCTGACGGCCGCCGAGCGGGGCGTGCACGTGCTCCTGGAGAAGCCGCCGGCGCCGTCGTACGCGGAGTTCCGGCGGATGGCCGACGGGGTCGCCAAGGCGGGCGTGACCTGCCAGATCGGCTTCCAGTCGCTGGGCTCGCACGCCGTGCCCGCGATCCGGCGGCTGATCGCGGAGGGCGCCATCGGCGAGGTGGTGGGAGTGGGCGGCGCGGGCGCCTGGGCCCGCCCCGAGGCCTACTACCGGCGGGCGCCCTGGGCCGGCAAGCGGCGGCTGAACGGCGTCGACGTCGTCGACGGGGTCCTCACCAACCCCCTCGCGCACGCCGTCGCCACCGGCCTCGCCCTGCTCGGCACCGACCGCGCCGAGGACGTCACCGGCATCGAGACCGAGCTGCTGCGCGCCAACGACATCGAGTCCGACGACACCTCCTGCGTCCGCGTCACCACCCCGCGCGGCCCGGTCACGGTCGCGGCCACGCTCTGCGCCGAGGAACCGGGGGACCCGTACGTCCTGGTGCACGGCACCGGCGGCCGGATCACCCACTGGTACAAGCAGGACCGGGTGCTGGTGCAGCGGGCGGGCCACGGCCCGGAGGAGACCGAGTACGGCAGCACGGACCTGCTGGAGAACCTCGTCGACCATCTCACCACCGGCGCCGCCCTGCTGGTGGAACCGGACACGACCGGTGCCTTCATGAAGGTCGTTGAAGCGATTCGACTGGCCGACGACCCGGTCGCGCTGCCCGCCGACGCCTGGCACCGCCTGCCCGAGGACGGGCGCCGGGTCGTGACCGGCATCGACGCACTGGTCGCGGCCTGCGCCGACACCCTCTCCCTCTACTCCGAACTGGGCGCCCCCTGGGCCCCGCCGAACGAGGTGAGCCCATGAGGGACGACGGTCAGCCAGGTGCCGCGGGCGCCGCCGGGGCCGCCGCCTTCCCGTACTTCCGCGTCACCCCCTGCTGACCCCGACAGAGGAGAGCCGATCGATGAAGAGCAGCATCCGCAGAAGCAGGCACGCGGCCGTCGCCGTCGCCCTGGGCTCCGTGCTCGCGCTGACCGCCACCGCCTGCGGCGACGACGGCAGCGGCAGCGCGGGCGACAAGGGCGGCGAGGGCTCCGGGAAGGGCACGATCACCTTCTGGGACAACAACGGCGGTGTCCGCACCGACGTCTGGAAGGAGATCATCGCCGACTTCGAGAAGCAGAACCCCGACATCAAGGTCACGTACGTCGGGGTGCCGGCCGCCAGTGTCCAGTCCAAGTACGACACCGCCATCCAGGGCGGCGGGCTGCCCGACGTCGGCGGGGTCACCACCGCGATGCTCGCGGAGGTCGCCGCGCAGGGCGCGCTGGAACCGCTGGACAGCCGGCTCCCGAAGAGCTCGCTGAACGGCAGGCTCAACGAGAAGTTCCTGGAGAGCGTGAAGTCGGCGGGCGGCGACGGAAAGACGTACTCCGTGCCGACCTCCGCGAACAACGGCACGCTCTGGTACCGGACCGACCTGTTCGGCGCGGCCGAGCTGGACCCGCCGACCACCTGGACGAAGTTCTACGAGGCCGCCGGCAATCTCACCGACCAGGCGAAGAACAGGTTCGGGTACACCATCCGGGGCGGCGAGGGCTCCATCGCCCAGGCGCTGGACGCCATGTACGGGCAGAGCGGGATCACCTCCTTCTGGAACGGTGACACGACCACCGTCAACGACCCGAAGAATGTCACCGCCCTTGAGAAGTACGTCGGGCTGTACAAGAAGGACACGCCGTCCGCCGACGTCAACAACGACTTCACCAAGATGGTCGCGCAGTGGGATTCCGGCACGATCGGGATGCTGAGCCACAACCTCGGTTCCTATGCCGACCACGAGAAAGCGCTGAGCGGGAAGTTCAAGGGCATTCCGAATCCCACGCTGGACGACGGGACCCGGGTGCAGGTCTCCAACCCCGTGGACGGTCTGGGTCTTTTCAAGTCCAGCAAGAACAAGGCCGCCGCCTGGAAGTTCATCGAGTTCGCCGCGTCCCACGAGGCCAACAGCAAGTGGAACGAGTCGGCGGGGCAGGTGCCGGCGAACAACGAGGCGGCGCAGGACGCGTGGGTGCAGGCGTCGGAGCCGACGAAGCTGGCCGCCGAGGCGCTCAACGGGGCTACGACGAAGATCGTGCAGCTTCCCTACTATCTGCCGGACTGGAACACCGTTTCCAAGGCCGGCAACGAGCCGAACTTCCAGAAGGTGCTGCTCGGGAAGATGACGGCGAAGGAGTTTCTGGACACGTTGGCCGATCAGCTTGATAAGGCTCAGGCGGACTGGAAGAAGAACCACTGAGATCGGGTGGTTGCGGTTGTGGGGGACTGCGACTCCGTAGTGGCTGGTCGCGCAGTTCCCCGCGCCCCTGGGTAAGAAACCTCGTCCCTTGTTGGGAAGGCGACGCACGTGTCCCTTACGCGCAGACAGGTAACTTCCGCGGCCCTCGCCGCCGTTCCGCTCGTCGGCCGTTCTCCCGAGAGGAGTCGTCGAACGCTTTACATCGCCGGAGACTCCACCGCCGCCCAGAAATACGCCGACGCGGCCCCGGAGACCGGGTGGGGAATGGCGCTCCCCTTTTTCCTCCGGGAAGAGATCAGCGTCTCCAACCAAGCGGTCAACGGCCGCAGTTCCAAGAGCTTCGTCGACGAGGGGCGGCTCGACGCCATCCTCGCCACCCTTCGGCCGCACGATCTGCTGCTCGTCCAGTTCGCGCACAACGACGAGAAGAGCGACGACCCCACCCGGTACACCGAGCCCTGGACGACCTACCAGGACTACCTGCGGCGCTACATCGAAGGCGCCCGCGCGCACGGTGCCCGGCCGGTGCTCGCCACCCCCGTCGAGCGGCGGCGGTTCGACGCCGACGGCAACGCCGTGCCGACGCACGGCGACTATCCGGCGGCGATGCGCGCGCTCGCCGCGCGGGAGCGGGTCGCGCTGCTCGACATCGAGGCGCTGTCGCTCGCGCTCTGGCAGGCGCTCGGGGCCGAGGCGACCAAGACGTACTTCAACTGGACGGACACCGAGCAGGACAACACGCACTTCAACCCGCCGGGGGCCATCGCCGTGGCCCGGCTCGTGGCGCAGGAGCTGCTGCGCACCCGGGTGCTGGCCCGGCACGAGGTCGTCCGGCTGCACAAGGACATCCCCACCTCCTGGATCACCTGGCCACCCGCAAGCTGAGGAGACCCGCACAGTGCGCACACAGAGATGTCATGGACGCGTCATAATGGGGATGGTGGTCGTGGGCTGCACGGCCCTCGTGCCGGCCGTCACCGGAACCGCCCAGGCCGCCGCCCTCCACCGGGTCGCGCTCGACCGGCAGGTGCTGGCCGCGAACGACGGCTGGGGAGCGGCCACCACGGGGACCACCGGCGGGGCCGCCGCCGACGCCGCACACGTCCACACCGTCACCACCTGGGACGAGTTCAAGGCCGCCCTCGCCGACGGCGGCAGCTCGCCGAAGATCATCAGGGTGAAGGGGACCATCGACGCGGACGGGCCGAGCTGCGACTCGTTCGCCGTGCCCGGCTACGACTTCGACGCCTACCTCACCACGTACTCACCGGTGGCCTGGGGCCACTCCACCAACCTCGACAACGAGCCCGACGACAGCCCGGAGGGGCTGCGCCGTGCCTCCGCCGCCAACCAGGACGCCTACATCAAGGCGTACGTCCCGGCCGACACCACCATCGTCGGCATCGGCAAGGACGCCGGCTTCAAGGGCGCCAGCCTGCAGATCAAGGCCGTCGACAACGTCATCGTCCGCAACCTGAGCTTCGAGAGCCCCCTCGACTGCTTCCCGCAGTGGGACCCGACCGACACCGCCGACGGCAACTGGAACTCCGAGTACGACAGCGCGGTCGTCTACGGGTCGACCCATGTGTGGATGGACCACGACACCTTCACCGACGGCGACCACCCGGACAGCACCCTGCCCTCCTACTTCGGGCGGATCTACGAGCAGCACGACGGCGAACTGGACATCGTCAAGGGCGCCGACTACGTCACCGCCTCCTGGAACGTCTTCGCGGACCACGACAAGACGATCCTCATCGGCAACAGCGACAGCGCGTCCACCGCGGCCGTCGACCGGGGGCACCTCAAGGTCACCTTCCACCACAACCTGTTCTCCGACCTGGTGGAGCGGGCACCCCGGGTGCGGTTCGGGCAGGTCGACTCCTACAACAACCACTTCGTCGCCGAGGACGGCTACGGCTACAGCTACGGCATCGGGATCGAGTCCCAACTCGTCGCCGAGCACAACGCGTTCACCCTGCCCGACACCGTCAAGGCGGGTTCGATCCTGAAGAAGTGGAACGAGTCGACGCTCACCGCCGACGACAACTACGTCAACGGTGAGCCGACGGACCTGATCGCCGTCCACAACGCGCAGATCCCGGCCGAGACCCTCACGGCGGGCTCCACCTGGACCCCGGCCCTGCGGACGAAGGTCGATCCGGCGCGGGCCGTGCCGCGCATCGTCGACTGCGGCGCGGGCGCCGGCCGACTGCGCTGACGTGCGTGCGTGACCGGGCCGGGGCCCCGACCGCCCGGCCCGCCCCACTCCCACCGCACCCGCCCCACCCCCCACCGCAAAGGACGTACCGCCACCCATCTCCCTCGCCAAGGAGCACCCGCATGTCCTCGCCCCACCTTCCCCTGTCCAGACGGGGTTTCCTCGCCGCGGGCGCCGGGGCGGGCGCCGCGCTCGCCCCGGCCGCCCGCCCCGCGTACGCCACCGCCCGCCCCTTCGGGCGGTACGGCTCCCCGGAGCGTCGCCGCAGCCCGCAGACCCTGTACGTCGACCCGCACGGCCGCGGCGACTTCAGCACCGTCCAGGCCGCCGTCACCGCCGCCACCGGCAGCGGCTGGACCCTGGTCATCGCCCCGGGCGTCTACCGGGAGACGGTCGCCGTCGACACCACCCGCACCGAGGCCACCTGGATCGGCGCCGCCGAGAACCCGCGTGCCGCCGTCATCGTGTACGACAACGCGGCCGGTACCCCGAGGCCCGGCGGCGGGACCTACGGCACCACCGGCTCCGCCACCACCACCGTGCAGGCCGACGGCTTCACCGCCCGCTGGATCACCTTCGCCAACGACTGGCTGCGCGCCGACCACCCCGACATCAGCGCCACCCAGGCCGTCGCCCTCAAGGTGCAGGGCGACCGCAGCGCCTTCCACCACTGCCGGTTCCTCGGCCACCAGGACACCCTGTACGCCGACTCGACGGCTCTCGGCGTCTTCGCCCGGCAGTACTTCGCCCACTGCTATGCCGAGGGTGACGTCGACTTCGTCTTCGGACGGGCCACGGCCGTGTACGAGGGGTGCCACTTCCGCACCCTGAACCGGACCGACCTGGCGGCCGCCCCGTACGGGTTCGTCCTCGCGCCGTCGACGGCGGCCGCCAACCCGTACGGCTGTCTGGTGAGCCGGAGCCGTATCAGCAGCGAAGCCCCGGACGCCGCCTACAAGCTGGCGCGCCCCTGGGTGCCCAGCTCCGACACCACGGCCCGCCCCTCGCTCGTCGTCCGCGACGCGTACCTCGGTGCGGGCATCGACGCCGTCGCGCCCTACACCAACATGTCGGACGCCTTCCCCTGGCAGAGCCAGCGCTTCGCCGAGTACCGCAACTCAGGGCCCGGCGCGGCGATCACCGTCCCCGGGAACCGGCCCCAACTCACCGCCGAACAGGCCGGGTCCGCGACCCGGGCGGCCTACCTCGGTGACTGGACCCCCTGGAAGGAGCGCTGACGTGCCGACCCGACGCGCACTTCTCGCCGCCGGAGCGGCGGCGCTGGCCATGGGATCGGCCACGGCCTTCACGCACGACCGCCGTGTCCTGCACGTCCACCCCGGTGACTCCGTCCAGGCGGCCGTGGACGCGGTGCCGGGCCCCGGGTGGACGATCGTCGTGCACCCGGGGACGTACCGCGAGGTCGTCAACGTGCCCGCGGACAAGGTGCAGTTGACCCTGCGAGGGGCGAGCCGCGACCCCCGGGCCGCTGTCATCGTCTACGACAACGCCAACGGCACGCAGAGACCGGACGGTTCGGGGACCTACGGCACGGCCGGCTCGGCCACCTTCACCTCGGCGGCGCCCGGGCTCGTGGTCCGCGATCTCACCCTCGCCAACGACTGGCTGCGCGCCGACCACCCGGAGATCACCGGAACCCAGGCCGTCGCCGCCTACCTGACCGGGGACCGGACCCACGTCGAGAACGTGCGGCTGCTCGCGCACCAGGACACCCTGTTCGCCGACACCGCCGAACTCGGCTCCTTCGACCGGCAGTTCTTCCACCGCTGCCACATCGAGGGCGACGTCGACTTCGTCTTCGGACGGGCCACGGCGGTGTACGAGCACTGCCGCTTCCGCACCCTGCGACGGGACGTGACCTTCACTCCCAAGGGCATGGTGTTCGCCCCCTCGACCGCCCGTGCCAACCCGCACGGGTTCCTCGCCGTCCGCTGCCGGTTCTCCTCCGGCGCGGAGGACGGGGCGTACAAACTGGCGCGGCCCTGGGTGCCGACGTACGAGACCACCGCCTGGCCCTCGCTGGTCGTGCGGGACAGTCTCGTCGGCCCCGGGATCGACCCCGTCGCGCCCTACACGAACATGCGGGACGCCTACCCGTGGCAGTCCATGCGGTTCCGCGAGTACCGCAACTCCGGGCCGGGCGCGGTGATCACCGTCCCCGACAACCGGCCCCAGCTCACGGCCGCCGAGGCCGCGTCGCACACCCCCGCCACCTACCTCGGCGACTGGCAGCCCCAGCAGAACCACACCCTCTGATCGACGAAAGGACCCGCACGTCATGCGTCGAATCAGCACCTTCACCGCCCTCGCCGTGACCTCGGCTTCGCTCGGCCTCGCCGTGCTCGCCACCCCGGCGCACGCGGCCACCGTCGTGGTCAGCAACTCCACCGACCTGTCCAACGCCGTCAAGAACGCCACCGCCGGCACGGTCATCCAGGTCCGCGGCGGCACCTACTACCCGACGGCCACCCTCCAGTCCACCGCCAACGGCACCTCGTCCGCGCCGGTCACGCTCACCGCGTACGGCTCGGAGACGGTCAAGATCGACGGCTCCTCGCTGCCCTCCGGCCAGTGGATCTTCAAGCTGACCGCGGACTACTGGAACGTCTCCGACATCACCTTCCAGAACTCCCCGGACAGCGCGGTCGTCTGCCAGTCCTGCACCGGGACGAACTGGAGCAACATCAAGACCATCAACGGCGGCGACTCCGGCTTCACCCTGACCGGGGACGGGACCGTGAACAACACGGTCAAGAACCTCGACTCGTACGGCAACTACGACGCCGCCACGCACGGCCAGAACGCCGACGGGGTCGCCATCAAGTTCGGCTCCGGCACCGGCAACCTCGTCACCGGGGCCCGTCTGTACAACAACTCGGACGACGGGATCGACCTCTGGTCCTTCTCCTCGCCGGTCACCATCGAGCACACCTGGTCCTTCGGCAACGGCGTCAACCGCTGGGGCGACTCCGCCTTCGAGGGCAACGGCAACGGCTTCAAGCTGGGCGGCAACGGCGTCACCGTCGCACACGTCGTCAACAACTCGGCCGCCTGGGGCAACTCCGGCAACGGGTTCACCGAGAACTCCAACACCGGCGCGATCGTCATCAACCGCACCACCGCGTACGCCAACGGCGGCTGGGGCTACTACTTCGCCACCAGCGCGGCCCGGCTCGGCAAGAACCTCGCGGTGAGCAACGGCAGCGGGCTGGTCGGCAAGGGCTCCTCGGTGGTGTCCGCCGGCAACAACTGGGACAGCGGCATCAGCACCCCCGCCTTCAAGTCGACGGACGCGACCAGCACGTACAACGCCCGGCAGTCGGACGGGTCGCTGCCCGCGACCACCTTCCTGACGACGGGGAGCACGACCATCGGGGCCACCATGAACTAGGGCCTGCCTCCTTGGTCACTGCTGGGTCTGGACGAGGATGCCGGCGGCGTGGAGTGCGGCCGCCCGGGCGATCGCGAGCCTGTCGGTTCGTGTGGCCGGGCCGCGCCACCGCTTGAGGCGGTTGATGCACCGCTCGACGGTGTTCCGCTGCTTGTGGGTCTCGTCGTCGAAGCCGGGGGGACGGCCACCGAGTCGGCCTCGCCGCAGGCGGTGGCCGACTCGGTCGGACGGCTCCGGGATGACCGCACGGATGCCCCGGCGCATCCGGTCAACCGACCGACCCGTCGAAGAGACACGCGCTAGAGGCCGGCCCCGGCCCGGGGACGGATCCGGGGGCGGACGGTCATCCGCAGGGTGTGCGGCCGCACGGTGAGCCGGGCGACCTGGCGGATGACCTGGCCCTCGGAGAGCTCCAGCCGTACCGAACGCAGCATCGTCGCGAGCGCCGTGACCATCTCGGTGAGGGCGAGACGGTCCCCCATGCACTTGTGCTTGCCGTCCCCGAAGGGCAGGAACGCGCCCGGCGGAGGCTGCTTCTGCGCGGGGTCGATCCACCGGTCCGGGGCGTAGGTGTGCGGGTCGGGGAAGCGCTCGGGGTCGCGGTGCAGGGCGTGCTGGCAGTAGGCCAGTTCGGTGCCGGCGGGCAGCGTCCACTCGCCGAGCTTGGTCTCCTCGGTGGTGCGGCGGGTGACGAGCCAGCCGGGGTGGTGCAGCCGTAGGGTCTCGGTGATCACCCGGTTCAGGTACGGCAGCCGGGTCACGTCGTCGAAGGCGACCGGCCGTTCGCCGATGACTTCGTCCAGCTCGGCCAGGATCCGGGCCTCGACGTCGGGGTTGCGGGCGAGTTCGTACAGGGTCCAGGACAGCACCGACGCGGTGGTCTCGGTGCCCGCCACGGCCAGGGTGAGGATCTCGGAGCAGATCTGATGCCCGGTCAGCGGCTCGCCGGTCTCCTCGTCGACGGCGCGCAGCAGCATGGAGAGCATGTCCCCGGTGTCGTGCCCGGAGGCCTGCAGTTCGTCGACGGCGGCGGTGATGGTGGCGCGTACACCGGCCGTGGCCCGGTCGAAGCGGCGGTTGAAGGGCAGCGGCAGGCGCTGGGCCCAGTCGGGCACCATGATGCGCACACCGACGTCGTTCAACACCACCGACAGGTCGCTGCGCAGCCGGTGGAAGACGGCGTCGTCGAGGCTGCCGGCGAACACCGTCTTGGCCAGCATGTCGAGGCTGAGCCCGACCATGGCCTCGCGTACGTCGAGGGTTCGCCCGGGTTCCCAGCCGGCCACGGTGGCTGTCACCTCGGCGCGCATGAGGTCGACGTAGCGACTGATCTCGGTGTGGGCGAACGCCGGTTGCAGCTGGCGGCGTTTGCGTACGTGGTTCCGGCCGACGGCCGTGACGACACTGTCGCCCAGCAACTGGCCGAGCTTGTCGTAGAGCCGGCCCTTGTCGAGGGTGGGCCCCAGGGCCTTGAGCATCTGGTGGATCAGGGCCGGGTCCTGGACCACGATGGTGCGCGTCCCGGGCTGCAGGACGATCTCGACGAGTGGCTCCCGTGTCTCGCGCAGCGAGTCGATGAAGCCGAGGTTGTCGCGCATCTTCAGCGCGTGGCCGATGAACGGAAACGATCCTGCGGCTCGGGGTATGGGGGGAGGCGCGTTGGACGTCACGGGTCATCCCTTCGCGGCAATCGTAGGCGCCCCTATGACTTCCCTGAGCTTTCCTCAGCGCAATCCTGTCATGAACGTGTCCTGCGCCACGTGGCACGAGCTGGTGGTGAGCCGCTCCGGAGCGGTGGACGCGCAACCCACCGCCATCGTCCCGCGCCTGCACGACCGTCCCTGGCCCTGCCGGACAGCTCTGACCGCTGTCCGTGCGTGTCGCCGTCGGCGATCCCGTCGTAGTCGTGTGCCGGCTGTACGGCAGCCGCGACGGCCCGGTGGTGAGTATCGATCAGATAAAGGGCTCGCCGAATTCCGTGTGATGCGCGTAGACATGGCGCGACCTGGTGCAACACCCACCCGACCCAGACCCGGAGATTCCATGCGGAAATCACTCAGAGCAGTCGCTGTCACCGCCGCCTGTGCGCTCGCCGGCGGTGCCCTCTACGGCGCCGGCGCCGCCACGGCCGGCCAGTCGACCGCGAACTCCACCCACGAGCCGTACAACATCGGGCTCCTGGTGAAGGACATCGACACCTACTACGGCACCGCCGCCGACGCCAACGGCGTCTACCAGGCCTCGCCGACCAGCCCCTACGCCAAGGACCTGGCGCGCATCGACGCGGACGCCAAGCGCTACATCGACCGGGCCGCGCGCAAGGCGCACCGCAAGGGCGAGAAGCCCGCGGTCGTCTTCGACATCGACGACACGCTGCTGCTCAGCCTGGACTACGAGAAGCGCTACAACTACACGTACAACAGCGCCACCTGGGCGGCCTACGTCAACAAGGCCGACCGTCCGGGCGTGTTCGGCAGCGCCGAGCTCGTCCAGTACGCGGCGAAGGAGGGCGTCGAGGTCTTCTACAACTCCGGGCTCAGCGAGGCGCAGCGCACCGCGGCGGTCGAGAACCTGAAGAAGATCGGCGCCGACGTCAACCTCGACAGCGCGCACATGTTCCTCAAGGACGCGGCCAACCCGCCGTCGTACCTGAGCGGTTGCGCGACCGCCGGCAGCTGGACCTGCACGACCGTGCAGTACAAGTCCGGCACCCGCAAGCACATCGAGAAGGACCTCGGGTACGAGATCGTCGCCGACTTCGGCGACCAGTACTCGGACCTCGACGGCGGCTACGCGAACCGCACCTACAAGCTGCCGAACCCGACGTACTTCGTGTCGTAGCCGAGAAGCACGGCAACCCTTTCCGGCCACGGCGGCGACTGGGAGACAGAAACGGGCCGGGGCGGCCCCTCCGGCCCGTTTCGCTCCCTCGTCGAACACGTCCAGCACGTCACGGACGTCAAGGAAAGGAACGGCCAGTGCGCTTCAGCACCGGACGCCACCGCAGGACGCGTACCCTCTCGATCGCCGCGGCGGTGGCCGTCGCCGCGGGGGCGGGAGGCGTCTACCTCGGCCTGTCGAACGGCGGTGCCCAGGCCGCCACCAGCACGGTCACCGTCTCCACCACCGCCCAGCTGGAGTCGGCCGTCGCGGGCGCCGCCGCCGGCACCGTCATCCAGGTGCGGGCGGGTACGTACTACCCGACCGCCACCCTCAAGTCGACGGTGAGCGGCACCGCTTCGAACCGCATCACGCTCAAGGCGTACAGCGGTGAGAAGGTGAGGATCGACGGTTCGAAGCTGCCCGCCGGCCAGTGGCTCACCGGGATCTACGGCAGCTACTGGACCGTCCAGGACCTCACCTTCCAGAACTCCCCGGCCCAGGGCTTCGTCGTCACCTCGTCCACGGGCGGGATCTTCAAGAACCTCGTCACCGCGGACAACGGCGACTCCGGGTTCACGCTGCGCGGCGACAACACCGTGAACAACCTCGTCCAGAACCTCGACAGTTACGGGAACTACGACAAGGCCGGGCACGGGCAGAACGCCGACGGCATCGCCATCAAGTTCGGCTCGGGCACCGGCAACAAGGTGACCGGCGCGCGTCTGTACGACAACTCGGACGACGGTCTTGACCTGTGGCAGTTCTCGTCCCCCGTCAGGATCGAGCACAGCTGGGCCTTCGGCAACGGCAAGAACCGGTGGAACGACTCCGCGTTCGAGGGCAACGGCAACGGGTTCAAGCTGGGCGGCGGGGGCGTCGCCGTCGCGCACGTCGTCAACGACGACGCGGCCTGGGACAACACGCTGAACGGGTTCACCGAGAACTCCAACACGGGTGCGATCGTGCTGAACCGCAACACCGCCTACGCGAACGCCCAGGCCGGGTTCTTCTTCGAGACCGGCAAGGCCCGGCTGGCGCGGAACCTGGCGGTGGGCAACGGGGGCGGGGCGGACAAGCTGGGGTCCCGGGCCGTGTCCGCGGCGAACAGCTGGGACGGCGGGGTGAGTACGCCGGCGTTCAAGTCGACGGACGCGACGACGGCGTACGGGGCGCGTGGCTCCGACGGTTCGCTGCCGGCGACCACGTTCCTGACTACGGGCTCCACCGCCGTCGGGGCGACCATGAACTGAGGCCGCGGGTTTCGCTGTGGCTGATCGCGCCCACGCGGCGGAGCCGCATATCGGTACGGCCCCGCGCCCCTGAGGGGCGCGGAGAGCCGCCGTTCCTTTATGAGTCGCCGTCGGCTGTCGTGTGCGTCGCGAAGTCGCCCGTCACCGCGTACTGCCTGCCGCCCGCGCTGCCGGTGATCGTGTAGCTGTCGTTCCTGGCGTCGCGGCCGCCCTGCTGGTGGTTGTACTGGCCCGCGAACACCCACTCGCCGACCGCGACCTTGCTGCCCGGCTTGAGCGTCCACGTGTAGACGAGGAAGCCGTCCTGCTCGGTGACCGACTGCGTGAAGTCGGTCTCCGGCAGGGAGCGCCAGGCTCCGGTGTTGGACACTCCGCCGGTCTGGGCCACCTTCAACCGCACTGTGAGTGCCGTCAGCTGCCCGGAGGTCTTCAGGGTCACGTTGGACTGCGCCCAGAAGTCGTTGCTGTGCGGGTCCACCGAGCCGTCCGACCAGAGCGGGCCGTCCTGCTCGCCCTTCGCGACGGGTGCCGCGGGGGTGGCGGAGGCCTTCGCGGTCGCCGAGGGCGTCGAACTCGCCTTGGGGGACGAGTGGGCCGAAGGCACCCCGGGGGCCGGCGGGGCGGCCGTGCGGGACGGCGGGCGGCTGGTCGCGTCCGGGGACGCGGAGGGCGTGGGCGACACCGCGACCGTCTTCTCGGTGGGCGGGTCCTTCACGGCCGAGGCGACCGCGTAGCCGCCGACGCCGAGGACCGCGGCGACCGCGGCCGTGGCGCTGACCACCCGGACCCAGCCGAAGACGGGCGGAAGGGTGGCCCGGTGGTTCGGGCGTCCCTGCGCGGCCATGCCCCGTTCGACCCGGGCCAGGATGCGGGCGCGGTCGGGTTCGTGCGCCTCGGCCGCCTCGTGCAGCCGGGCGCGCAGCTCGTCGTGCACGTCCTGCTGCCTCATCGGTTCCTTCCTCCGCTCTCGCCGGTCCGCGGTGCCATCGCCGCGTGCACCCTCTGCGGAACACCCTGGGACTCGCCGAGCAGCCGCTGCAGCTCCGCCATGCCCTTCGACGTCTGGCTCTTAACCGTACCCACCGAGATCCCCAGGGCGAGCGCGGTGTCCTTCTCCGACAGGTCGAACGCGTGCCGGAGCACCACACACGCCCGCTTGCGGAACGGCAGGCGGGCCAACGCCCCCTGGACGTCGACCACTCCGGCCACGTCCGGGTTCTCGGTGGTCTCCTCGCGGTGCGACCAGAACAGGGCGATACGGCGCCGCTCGCGCACGGCGCTGCGGATGCGGGTGCGGGCCAGGTTGGCGACGACACCCCGGGCGTACGCCACCGGATGGTCGGCGGCCCGCACCCGGTCCCAGCGGTGCCACAGCGCCAGCAGGGCGTCGGCGGCCAGATCGTCGGCGGCGTCCGCCTCACCGGTCAGCAGATGGGCGAGACGCGCGAGTTCGGCGTAGTGGCGTTCGAAGAAGGCATGGAACTCCACGGAGGCGGCGTCGTCGACGACTGTGCCCACGGGTGACCTCTTCTGTCAGGGATTCTGTGTCATGTAGATGACATGCGATGACATGCGTATGTCCGGAGGAACGTTCCGGCGAGATCCGGAGCGTAGCAGTGATCATTTCGTGTCTGTCGTACGGGGGTTCGGTGCGTTCCGTGCGAGGGGCCGGACACGGTGTGGTCCACCGAACCACATCGAGCCCGATTCCGTAACACGGGGAAAACCTGAAACAGGTTCGACGCGGGAACAATCCAGCCAGCATCCGCACACGCACGCCCAGGGGACGAGGAGTACGAGCATGTCCGAGACGCAGAAGGCGGCCCGGCCGCAGGGGGCCGCGCCACCTGCCGGGAACGGCGTCGACCGGTTCTTCAGGATCTCCGAACGGGGCTCCACCTTCGGCCGGGAGATACGCGGCGGCTTCGCCACGTTCTTCACCATGGCCTACATCCTTGTCCTGAACCCCATCATCCTCGGCAGCGCCAAGGACAAGTTCGGCCACACCCTCGACACCGGCCAACTGGTCACCGCCACCGCGCTGGTGGCCTGCGTCATGACGGTCATCATGGGCGTCGGCGGCAACCTGCCCCTCGCCATCGCGGCCGGCCTCGGCCTCAACGCCGTCGTGGCCTTCCAGCTGGCGCCGCTGATGAGCTGGTCCGACGCGATGGGCCTGGTCGTCCTCGAAGGCCTGCTGATCTGTGTGCTCGTCCTGACCGGCCTGCGCGAGGCGATCATGAACGCCATCCCGCAGCAGCTGAAGCAGGCGATCGGCGTCGGTATCGGCCTGTTCATCGCGTTCATCGGCTTCGTGGACGCGGGCTTCGTCAGCCGGATCCCGGACGCGGCGGACACCACCGTGCCGGTGCAGCTGGGTGCGGTCGGACGGCTCACCGGCTGGCCCGTGCTCGTCTTCTGTGTTGGCGTGCTCCTGACCATCGCGCTGGTCGCGCGGAAGGTGAAGGGCGCGATCCTGATCAGCATCGTGACGATGACCGTGGTCGCGATCGTCATCAACTCCGCCGCCGACATCAAGAGCTGGGGCCTGACCACGCCGAAGATCCCCGACAAGATCGTGGGCACGCCCGACTTCGGGCTCATCGGTCACTTCAGCCTGTTCGGCGGCTTCGGCAAGGCCGGTGTCCTCACCGCCGTCCTGCTCGTCTTCACCCTGATCCTGTCCGACTTCTTCGACGCCATGGGCACGATCGTCGGCATCAGCGCGGAGGCCGGGCTGCTCGACGAGCAGGGGCAGGTGCCGGGCATCGGGCGGGTGCTGTTCATCGACGGCGCGGCGGCGGTGGCCGGCGGCCTCGGCTCCGCCTCCTCCAACACGGCGTACATCGAGTCGGCGGCGGGGGTGGGGGAGGGGGCGCGCACCGGCTTCGCCAACCTGATCACCGGCGGCCTGTTCGGTCTCGCGTTGTTCCTCACGCCGCTGCTGACCATCGTCCCGCTGCAGGCGGCGGCGCCCGCGCTGATCGCCGTGGGCTTCCTGATGATGACCCACGTCAAGCACATCGACTGGGACAGGTACGAGATCGCGATCCCGGCGTTCCTGACGATCGCCGCGATGCCGTTCACCTACTCCATCACGGACGGCATCGGGGCGGGGTTCCTGGCGTACGTCGTGATCAAGGCGGTGCTGGGGAAGGCGAAGGAGGTCAACTGGCTGTTGTGGGCCGTGTCGGCGCTGTTCCTGGTGTACTTCGCGATTGATCCGGTGGAGCAGGTGCTGGGGGTGAAGTAACAGGGGACGGGAGCGCCCCGTCAGGGGCGCGGGGCGGTAGCCGATATGCGGCTACCGCCGCGCGGGCGCGACCAGCCACGACGAAACCCGCGGCCGATCGCGCAGAGAACCCCCTAGTTCTTCAGCGCCGCTTGCATCATCGCCTTCGCCACCGGCGCCGCCAGCCCGTTGCCGCTGACCTCCGACCGGGCCGCGTCCGACTGCTCGACGAGGACCGCCACCGCGACCTCCTTGCCGGTGCTGTCGGACTTGCCGTACGACGTGAACCAGGCGTACGGCGTCTTGCTGTTGTTCTCGCCGTGCTGGGCCGTGCCCGTCTTGCCGCCCACCGTCACACCGTCGATGAGCGCGTTCGTGCCCGTGCCCTCCTTGACGACCGTCTCCATCGCGGACTGCAGTTGCTCCGCGGTCGAGGAGCTGACGATCTCCTTGCTGCTCGCCTCGTCGTCGTAGTCCTTCAGCACGTCACCGCCGCTGTCGGTGATCTGCGAGACCATATGCGGGGAGACCAGCTTGCCGCCGTTGGCTATGGCGGCCGACACCATGGCCATCTGGAGCGGGGTCGCGGTGACGTCGAACTGGCCGATGCCGGAGAGACCGGTCTGGGCCTTGTCCATGTTCGACGGGTACACGCTGGCGTAGGCGCGCACCGGCACGTCCTGCTTGTCGTCGTTGAAGCCGAACTTCTCGGCCATCGCCCGCACCTTGTCCTGGCCGAGGTCGACGGCCATCTTGCCGAAGACGTTGTTGCAGGAGTAGCGCAGGGCGGTGCGGATCGAGGCGTTCTCGCAGGGCGCCGAGGCGCTCTCGTTCTTCAGGGGGGTCGTCGTGCCGGGCAGGGTGTACGGGTTGGGGCTGTCGGTCTTGTCGTCGACGTTCGCGTAGAGGCCGTCCTCCAGGGCGGCCGCCGCGACCACCAGCTTGAACGTCGAACCCGGTGGCAGCGGCTGGCGCAGCGCCCGGTTGGTGAGCGGCTTGTCGCTGTCGGCGTTCAGCTTCTTCCAGGCCGTACCGGCGGTGTTGGCGTCGGTGAGCGAGGAGGGGTCGTACGAGGGGGTCGACACGACCGCCAGGATCTTGCCGGTCTTCGGGTCGATCGCGACCGCCGCGCCCTTCTTGTCGCCGAGCGCGTTGTAGGCCGCCTTCTGGACGGCCGGGTCGACCGTCGTGATCACGTTGCCCGGCTCGGCGCGCTCGCCGGTGACGGTGTCCATCACCGTCTTCAGCCGGCTGTCGGTGCCGTTGAGCAGGTCCTGGTAGATGCCCTCCAGCTGGGTCGGGGCATAGCTCTGCGAGGCGTAGCCCGTCACGGCCGCGTACAGCTTGCCGTTCGTGTACGTGCGCTTGTACTTGAGGTCGCTGTTGCTCAGGGTCTGTGCCGAGCCGGTGATCGACTCACCGGCCACGATGATGTTCCCGAGCGGCTGCGAGTACGTCTCGATCGCATTGCGCCGGTTGTCCGTGTCGTCCGCGAGGGCCTGACCGTCGTAGAACTGCACCCATGTCGCCCTGACCAGCAGGGTCACCACGAGCAGCAGCGCGAAGACGGACGCCCGCCTGATCGTCTTGTTCATCCCGCTCAGACAGACGAGCGAAGGCGGGGTGTGCGTTCCCGTATGGCCGGATTTCTCATCGTCCGCTCATACGGGTCGACGGGTCGACGGGTCGTACGGGCCCTGTCCGGGTCAGAGCCGCCGCGTCGCCAGCGTCAGGCGGTCCCGCGCGTCGAACAGGGCGTCCTTGATCATCTGTTCGTGGGCGGGGGTGAGGCGGGCCACCGGCACCGAGCAGCTGATCGCGTCGCGGGCCGGGGTGCGGTACGGGATCGCCACGCCGAAGCAGCGCAGCCCCAGCGTGTTCTCCTCGCGGTCGATCGCGAAGCCCTGCTCGCGGATCTGGTGGAGCTCCTCGATGAGCTTCTCGCGGTCCGTGAGGGTGTGCTCGGTGAGCGCCGGCAGGGTCTCCGGCAGCAGCTTGCGGACCTGCTCGTCGGTGTGGGTGGCGAGCAGCGCCTTGCCGAGCGAGGTGGAGTGCGCGGGCAGCCGGCGGCCGACCCGGGTGAAGGGGCGCAGGTAGTGCTGCGACTGGCGGGTGGCCAGGTAGACCACGTTCGTGCCGTCGAGGCGGGCGAGGTGGATGGTCTCCGTGGTGTCGTCGGAGAGCCGGTCCAGGGTCGGGCGGGCCGCCGCGACCACCTCGTCGCCGTCGATGTACGAGGTGCCGACCAGCAGCGCCCGCACGCCGATGCCGTACCGGGTGCCGGTCGCGTCCGTCTCCACCCAGCCCAGCTCCACCAGGGTGCGCAGCAGCATGTAGAGGCTCGACTTGGGATACCCGACGGCCTCCTGGACGGCCGCGAGGGAGTGCATACCGGGCCGGCCCGCGAAGTACTCCAGCAACTCCACGGTCCGTACCGCGGATTTGACCTGTGCCCCGCCGCCTGTCTCGCCTGCCGACATCGCCCTTGACCCCTTCGTTGGACGAGAAACCGAGGTTATAGTCTCCAACAGCATATTCATCATCAGAGACAGCGTTCAGTATATCGAACACTCCTGGTGAATGACCCGGATATGACCCGGATACTGCGGCAGAACGCAACTCATGGAGGGACCCGCGGTGGCAGCAGCACCAGTCTGGAGCGTCGACCCGCGCACCGGGAAGCAGCGTGAGCAGGTTGCGGTGGAGGCCACAGCCGAGGAGGTCGACGCCGTCGTCACGGCCGCGCACGCCGCCCGCGGCTCTCTCGCCGACCGCACGGTCCGCGCGGCCTTCCTGCGCTCGGCCGCCGCCGGACTCGACGCGGCCAAGGACCGGCTGGTCGAGGCCGCCGACGCGGAGACCGCGCTCGGCCCCGTCCGGCTGACCGGGGAACTCGCCCGCACCGTCTACCAGCTGCGGGCCTTCGCGGACATCGTCGACGAGGGCGCCTTCCTCGACGTCATCATCAACCACCCCGACGCCACCGCCACCCCGCCCATCCCGGACCTGCGCCGCTACAAGGTCCCGCTGGGCGTCGTCGCCGTCTACTCGGCCTCCAACTTCCCCTTCGCCTTCTCCGTCGCCGGCGGCGACACCGCGAGCGCGCTGGCTGCCGGCAACCCGGTCGTCGTCAAGGCCCACCCCGACCACCCGGCCCTGTCCGAGCTGGTCGCCAAGGTGCTGCGCCTGGCCGCGGCCGGGCACGGCATCCCCGAGGCCGTGGTCGGTCTCGTGCACGGCTTCGAGGCCGGCATCGAGCTGATCAGGCACCCGCTGGTCGCCGCCGCGGGCTTCACCGGGTCCGTCCGGGGCGGGCGGGCGCTCTTCGACGCGGCCGCCGCGCGTCCGGTGCCGATCCCCTTCCACGGCGAGCTGGGCTCCCTGAACCCGGTCCTCGTGACGGAGGCCGCGGCCACCGAGCGGGCCGAGGAGATCGGCACCGGACTCGCCGGGTCGATGACGCTGGGCGTCGGGCAGTTCTGCGTGAAGCCGGGCCTGGTGCTGGTGCCGGCCGGCGCCGCCGGTGACGGCCTGGTCAAGTCCCTCACGGACGCGGTCAGCAACACCGACGCGGGCGTGCTGCTCGACCACCGGATGCGGGACAACTTCGTCGCCGGGGTCGCCGAGCGCGCCGAACTCCCCGACGTGGAGAGCCCGGTGACGCCGGGGGCGGGCGGCGAGCACACCGTGAGCGCCGGGTTCCTGACGGTGCCGGCGGACAGGCTCGCCGAGGCCGGGGCGTACGACCTGCTCCTGGAGGAGTGCTTCGGGCCGGTGACCGTGGTGGTCCGCTACGAGGACCGGGGTGAGGCGACGGCGGTGCTGTCGCGGCTGCCGGGGAACCTCACGGCGACGGTGCACGTCTCTGCCGAGGAGGCCGCGGGGGAGGGGCTGGGGGCGGAGATCCTGGCGGAGCTGACGCCGCTGGCGGGCCGTGTGCTGGTGAACGGCTGGCCGACGGGGGTCGCTGTGGCCCCGGCCCAGCATCATGGCGGGCCCTACCCGGCCACCACCTCTACGTCTACTTCCGTGGGCGGTACGGCCATTGAGCGGTGGCTGCGGCCGGTGGCTTATCAGGGGGCGCCTGCCGCGTTGCTGCCGGCGGAGTTGAAGGACGAGAATCCGCTGGGGCTTCCTCGGCGGTTCAACGGGGTTCTGGAGCGGTAGCGCCGTCGGGGCGTGGGGTGCTTCGGCGGCTGCGGGTTGTCCGTGGCTGGTCGCGCGGTTCCTCCCCCGGCCTTCGGCCGGGGGTACCCCCAGCGCCCCTTCAGGTCGGCTGGGCTTGCCCTGGCTTTCGCGCTCGGCCCCGCGCAGCATTGGGTCGGCCGGCCGTGCGCATGTCGAATGGTTCTGCTGACACAATCCGACCATGGACGTCGAACTTCCCGAACTTCCTTTCCCGCTCCGTACCTACGGGCCCGACGGGCACTGGTTCCATGAGGACGGGGTGCTCACCGGGTGGGCCGGGGCCCGGCAGGATCGGTTTGTGTCGCCCACCGGGGAGGCATTGGATCCCGCCTCGGACGCGCCCCGGCTGCTGGGGGCGCCCGAAGGGGACTTCCAGCTGATCGCCCGGGTCACCGTCGGGTTCGGTGCCGCCTTCGACGCCGGTGTGCTGTACGTCCACGTCGGCGACCGGGCCTGGGCCAAGCTCTGTCTGGAGAACTCCCCGGACGTGCCCACCGTCTGCACGGTGGTCACCCGGGGGCACTCGGACGACGCCAACGCCTTCACGGTGGAGGGGAGTTCGGTCTGGCTGCGGATCAGCCGGACCGGCCGGGCGTTCGCCTTCCACGCCTCCCGGGACGGCAAGAAGTGGGTCTTCGTCCGGCTGTTCACCCTGGGCGGCGAGAAGGAGACGGAGGGCGCGCTGGTCGGCTTCATGACCCAGTCGCCGATGGGGGAGGGGTGTGTGGTGACGTACGACCACATCGAGTTCAGGCCCGACTGGCCGGCCGACCTGCGCGACGGAAGCTGAGGACGAAGGTCGCGGCGAACAGGGCCGCGGCCAGTGCCAGGCTCGCCCGCATCCCGGCCGCGAACCCGCCGTCGACCAGGGCGCCGAACACCGCGATCCCGAGTCCGCCGGCCACCTGCCGCGCCGCGTTGAGCACCCCGGCCGCCAGGCCCGCACGCTCGGCCGGTACGGCATCCATCATCACGACGGTCAGCGGCGGCACGGTCAGCGCGCAGCCGACCGCCATCGGGACGAGCAGGACGGCCACCACGGCGGCCGGCGTGCCGGAACCGACCGCGAGCAGGCCCAGCAGACCGGCCGCGGCCAGCGCCTGGCCGATCAGCATCGGCAGCCGTGGCCCGTGGCGGGCGGCCAGTTTCCCGGACAGCACGTTGGTCAGGCCGATCAGCCCGGACATCGGCAGGAACAGCAGCCCGGTGTACAGCGCCGAACGGCCCTGCACCTGCTGGAGGAAGAGCGAGAACAGGAACACCACGCCGTAGAAGGCCACGCTGCACGCCACCCCGGTCGCCACGGACACCCGTACCGCCCGGTCCCGGAACAGTTCCGGCGGGACGACCGGATGCGCCTGCCGTCGCTCGACGCGGACGAACAGGACGGCGCCGGCCAGTGCCACGGCGAAGGCCACGAGTCCCGTCGTACCGCCCTCGATGACCGCGAAGGTGAGGGCGGTCAGGGTGACGACGGCGGTGAGCTGGCCCGGCAGGTCCAGCGGGGCCGGGCGGCGCTCCGAACGCGGGGCGCGCACCAGCAGGAGCAGCGCGGCCGCCCCGAGCGGCAGGTTGATGAAGAAGATCCCGCGCCAGTCCCAGGCCGCGGTCAGCGCGCCGCCCGCCACCGGGCCCAGCGCCAGCGCGACCGAGCCGCCGGCCCCCCACAGCGCCACCGCCCTCGTGCGCTGGGCCGGATCCGCGTACGCCTGCCGCACCAGGGAGAGGGAGGCGGGCAGGACGACGGCCGCCGCGGCGCCCTGCACCACGCGCGCGCCGACCAGCGCCGGGAGGGTCGGCGCCAGGCCGCAGGCCGCCGAGGCGAGGGTGAAGACGGCGATGCCGAGCCCGTACGCCCGGCTCGCCCCGGCCCGGTCCGCGAAGGCGCCGGTGGAGAGCATCAGGGCGGCGAAGGCCAGCGTGTAGGCGTCCACCGTCCACTGGAGTCCGGACAGCCCGCCGCCGAGCGCCGAGCCGATCGCGGGCAGGGCCACGTTCACCACGGACGCGTCGAGGGTGATCAGTGCGAAGCCCAGCAGGGCGGCGGTCAGGGTGAGGGCGGGGGTGCGGCTCTGCCCACTCTTCCGCCCCTTGTCGTGCCCCTTGTCGTGCCCCTTGTCCTGTTCCTTGTCCTGTTCCTTCCTCAACTCGCTCTTTTCGGCGTCGATCCGGACGGCCCCTCGGGGCTGGTCGGTTGGCATGGCTCCATGCTGCTGATCGGTCGCGGCGTACAGTAGTGGCCCGAACGCCAGGTATCCGGAGGTTCTGGCCATGCTGCGAGTCGCGGTGGTCGCGTCCCCGCCCGTGTCGATGTTCAACCTCGCCATTCCGGAGATGCTCTTCGACAAGGCGGAGGTCGACGGGCGACCGGGGTACGAGGTGGTGATCTGCGCGCCCGACCCCGGCCCGGTGCCCACGACGGGTGGCCTGGACCTGCACGTCCCGCACGGGCTCGAGGCGCTGCGGGAGGCGGACACCGTGATCGTGGCCGGTACCGGCAAGCTCTACTCGCCGGATCCCCGGGTGCTGGCGGCGCTGCGTGACACCGCCGACGCCGGCGTGCGGATCGCCTCCATCTGCACCGGCGCCTTCTCGCTCGCCGAGGCCGGACTGCTCAAGGGCCGCAGGGCGACCACCTACTGGACGCACGCCGACGAACTGCGCCGCCGGCACCCCGACGTCGAGGTCCAGGGCGACGTCCTCTACGCCCAGGACGGCCCGTTCCTCACCTCCTCCGGCTACGCCGCCGGCATCGACCTGTGCCTGCACCTCATCCGCACCGACTACGGCGCCGCCGTCGCCAACGAGGTCGCCCGCCTCGCCCTGGTCGCGCCGGTACGGCCGGGCGGGCAGACCCAGTTCACCCACACCCCGCTGCCGCCCGAGCGCGGCACCGCCTGCGCCGACACCCGCGGCTGGGCCATGCGCAACCTCGACAAGCCGCTCACCCTCACCGACCTGGCCCGGCACGCCGGGGTCTCGGTGCGCACCCTCACCCGCCGTTTCCACGCGGAGAGCGGGGTCAGCCCGCTGCAGTGGCTGCTGCACCAGCGCGTCGAACGGGCCAGGGAACTGCTGGAGACCACCACTCTGCCCATGGACCAGGTGGCCGCCGCCTGCGGCCTCGGCACCGCCGACTCCCTCCGCGCCCACCTGGTGCGCCGCACCGGGCTGACCCCGAGCGCCTACCGCGCCCAGTTCAGCCGGCTCGGAACCGGCGCGGACGAGGTCTCGTCCTCCGTTGCATGATCAGTGACCATGCGAAAGGGATCCGGGTGATCCGTACGGCCCTGTCCGCCGAGGCGGAGACCATCGCTGCGCTGCACCACCGGGCCCGGGCGACGTACTACCCGGACGGCCTCCCGGACGACGGCGTCGACTGGACGGCGGCCTGGCGCGGCGCCGTCGAACGGCCCGACGGGCAGGTTTTGTGCGTGGTGGAAGCGGGGGCGATCATCGGGGTCGCCTCCTTCCGCACCCCGGAGGGCGCCACCGCCGAAACGGTCAAGCTGTTCCAGTTCCACGTCGACCCCGACCGCTGGCGGGCCGGTGTCGGCACCGCCCTGCACACCGCCTGTCTGGAGCAGTGGCGGGCCGACGGCAGGCGGACCGCCGTGCTGGACGTGCACGTCGACAACCGGCGGGCCCAGGCCTTCTACGCCCGCCAGGGCTGGGTGCCGGACCCGGAGAACCCGCCGGCCGAGGGGGACCACCACCTGTACCTGCGGTACGCGGTGGGCGGGGAATGAAGCGGGCTGTTTGAAGGTTCAGGTAGTTGAGAGATTCCTTATCGCTACCTGGAGAGCCGACAACATGCGCGTCGAGATCTGGTCCGATATCGCTTGTCCCTGGTGCTATGTCGGAAAAGCGCGCTTCGAGAAGGCGCTCGCCGCCTTCCCGCACCGCGACGACGTTGAGGTCGTGCACCGCTCCTTCGAGCTCGACCCCGGCCGCGCCAAGGACGACGTCCAGCCGGTGCTCGCCATGCTCAGCAAGAAGTACGGCATGAGCGAGGCCCAGGCCCAGGCGGGCGAGGAGAACCTGGGCGCGCAGGCCGCCGCCGAAGGTCTTGAGTACCAGACCCGGGGCCGCGACCACGGCAACACTTTCGACATGCACCGGCTGCTGCACTTCGCCAAGGAGCAGGGGCGCCAGGACCAGCTGATCCAGATCCTGTACCGGGCGAACTTCGCCGAGGAGCGGTCCGTCTTCAGCGAGGGCGAGGACCGGCTCGTGGAGCTGGCCGCGGAGGCCGGGCTGGACACGGCGGCCGTGCGCGCGGTGCTCGCCGACCCGTCCCGCTACGCCGACGAGGTCCGCGCCGACGAGCGCGAGGCCGCCGAGCTCGGTGCGAACGGGGTGCCGTTCTTCGTCCTCGACCGGAAGTACGGGGTCTCGGGGGCCCAGCCCGCCGAGGTGTTCACGCAGGCGCTCAGCCAGGCCTGGGGTGCGCGTTCCCCGCTCAGGCTGATCGACGAGGGCGGCGCGGAGGCCTGTGGGCCGGACGGGTGCGCGGTGCCGCAGCACTGAGGAAGGCGCCGCGGAAGGCACTGAGAAGGTGCAGGTCAGGGGCGTCGTATAAGCGCCGCTTAGCGGATCCACGTAAAAATCCGCAATGGACGGGGAGTTCCGCGGGCCGCAGAGTGGACGCATGGAGACCACGGAGACGTTCGAGAGCCTCGTCCGCGCCGAGTTCGCCCCGAAGACCACCTACCTCAACACCGCCAGCAACAGCCTGCTGCCCGCCCGTACCGTGGCCGCCCTGCACCAGGCGGCGCTGCTGCGGGCCGAGGGGCGGCCCCTGACCTCGCTGTACGAGGACGTGGAGGCGTGCCGGGCCGCCTACGCCCGGCTCGCCGGCGTCCCGGCGACCCGGGTCGCGGCGGGTGCCTCGGTCGCCGCGCACTCCGGCGTGATCGCCGCCTCGCTGCCGGCCGGCGCCGAAGTCCTCTCCGCGGAGGACGACTTCACCTCCGTACTGAACCCCTTCCACGTCCGCGGCGACCTCAAGGTCCGCGCGGTGCCGCTGGAGCGCATCGCCGAGTCCGTCCGCCCGGACACCGCCCTCGTCGCGGTCAGCGCGGTCCAGTCGGCGGACGGCCGGCTCGCCGACCTGCCCGCGCTGCGCGAGGCCGCTCGCGCGCACGGGGCCCGCACCTACGTCGACTTCTCCCAGGCCGCCGGCTGGCTGCCGATGGACGCCGACGCGTACGACTTCACCGCGTCCGTCTCCTTCAAGTGGCTGCTCGGCCCGCACGGCGTGGCCTTCCTCGTGCTCCCCGAGGACTTCGGCGGGCTGACCCCACTGCTCGCCGGCTGGGTCGCGGGCGAGGAGCCGTGGGACAGCTGCTACGGCCCGGTGGCCGAACTCGCCCACTCCGCCCGGCGGTTCGACCTCACCCACGCCCTGTTCACGTTCGCCGGCCTGCGCCGCTCGCTCGATCTGATCGAGGAACTGGGCGTGACCGCCGTACACGCCCACGACGTGGGCCTCGCCGACCGGTTCCGCACCGGGCTCGCGGCCCTCGGGCACGAGCCGGTGCCCGCCCCCGGCTCGGCGATCGTCTCGGTCCCCGGGCTCGGTGGCCGCCAGCCCGGACTGAGCCGGGCAGGCATCGAGGTCTCCAACCGCGCGGGCAACCTGCGCGCGGCCTTCCACCTCTTCAACACGCCCGCCGACGTGGACCGTCTGCTCGACGCCCTCGCGGGCTGACCGGTCCGGCCCGGTCCTGCCGGGTCAGTTCCGTGCCGCGTTGCGGGACCACAGGTTGGCCTCGACCCGGCCGAGCAGGGTGAGCAACTGCTCGCGCTCGGCCGGGTCCAGACCGGCGAGGCTCTCCTCCTCCAGCGCGGTCCACACCCGCTCCACCTCGGTCAGCAGCCGGGCGCCCGACTCGGTCGCCTCCACCAGCACCGCGCGCCGGTCCGCCGGGTCCGGCAGCCGCCGCACCTGGCCGGCCTGCTCCAGCCGCTGGAGCATCTTGGTCACCGTGGAGGGGTCCAGGCCGAGCATCTTTATCAGGTCGGCCTGCCGGGCCGGGCCGTTCTCCCACAGGTGCATCATCACCAGCTCCTGGCCCGGATAGAGGCCGAGCCCGCGCAGCAGCCCGGCGGCGGCGGTGCGGTGCAGCCGCGCCACACGGCTCAGCGCGTGGCTGACCGGACCGCCCTGGGCGGCCGCGGGCAGGGCACAGCCGCATCCGGCCGCGTGCGCCGCCGGTTCCCTGGTGGCGTCCATCGTCGCTCCCGCACCTCTCCGACTTCCGGGTAACCGTCCTCGAAGCCTACTCAGACCTGGCCCGGGGGATTTGATTGGTCGGCCAATCATTCGGGTAGAGTGGGCGCCGCGCTTTACTTGGCCGACCAATGAAAGCATCTCTGGAGCCCCCGTGACCACTGCCTTCGACCCGATCGACCTCCCCGGCCACCGCCTGGCCAACCGCATCGCCATGGCCCCGATGACCCGCAGCCGCGCCGCGCAGGGCGGTCTGCCCACCGCCCTCATGGCGGAGTACTACAGCCAGCGCGCCTCCGCCGGCCTTGTGGTGACCGAGGGCATCCAGCCCTCGGCGGTCGGTCAGGGCTACCCCGACACCCCCGGCCTGCACACCGCCGAGCAGACCGCCGCCTGGCGCGCGGTCACCGACGCCGTGCACGCCGCCGACGGCGTGATCTTCGCCCAGCTCATGCACACCGGCCGGATCGGCCACCCCGACCTGCTGCCGGACGGGCTCGTCAACGTCGCGCCCTCCGCGGTCACCGCCCGCGGCCAGGTGTACACCCACGAGGGCCCGAAGGACTTCGTCGAGCCGCGCGCGCTGACCGACGGCGAGGTCCACGCCACCGTCGCCGCGTACGCGGCCGCCGCCCGCGCCGCCGTCGAGGCCGGCTTCGACGGCGTGGAACTGCACGGCGCCAACGGCTACCTGATCCACCAGTTCCTGGCCCCCGGCAGCAACCGGCGCACCGACGAGTGGGGCGGCTCCCCGGCCGCCCGCATCCGGTTCGCGGTGGCGGCCGTCAAGGCGGTGGTCGAGGCCGTCGGCGCCGAGCGCACCGCACTGCGGCTGTCCCCGGGCAACCCGTTCAACGACATCGACGAACCCGAGCCGGAGCCGGCGTACACGGCGCTGGTCGACGCGGTGGAGCCGCTGGGCCTGGCGTACCTGCACGTGATGGAGGTACCGGGCACCCGCGAGCTGACCAACGCGCTGCGCAAGCGGTTCAGCGGGGCGTTCGTGCTCAACCCGGCGACCGAGGGGCCCACAGGACCGGAGGCCCTCGCCCTCGTCGAGGACGGCACGGCCGACGTCGTCTCCTACGGGCAGCTCTTCCTCGCCAACCCCGACCTCCCGGCCCGGCTCCGGGCCGGCGGCCCGTTCAACCCCGCGAACCCGGCGACGTTCTACGGTGGCGGGGCCGAGGGATACACGGACTACCCGGCGCTGTGACCCGGCTCAGGGGCCGCCACGACGGACGTGACGGCCCCTGAACGGAAGGCGAGGCGCTCAGCGGATCGGCGTGAAGTCCCGCGCCCCGATGAACTCCGGCCTGCGCACCGGCGCCGCGAACGGCTCCACCGCCGCGTTCTCCACGCTGTTGAACACGATGAAGACGTTGCTGCGCGGGAACGGCGTGATGTTGTCCCCGCTGCCGTGCATGCAGTTGCAGTCGAACCAGGTCGCCGAGCCGGCCTTGCCGGTGAACAGCCTGATGCCGTGCCGCGAGGCCAGCTCCGTCAGCGCCTCGTCGGTGGGGGTGCCCGCGTCCTGCATCTGCAGCGACTTCTTGTAGTTGTCCTCGGGCGTGGCGCCGGCGCAGCCCAGGAACGTCCGGTGCGAGCCCGGCATGATCATCAGGCCGCCGTTGGTGTCGTGGTTCTCGGTCAGGGCGATCGAGACGGACACCGTGCGCATGTTCGGCAGGCCGTCCTCGGCGTGCCAGGTCTCGAAGTCCGAGTGCCAGTAGAAGCCGCTGGCGCCGAACCCGGGCTTGACGTTGATCCGGGACTGGTGGACGTACACGTCCGAGCCGAGGATCTGCCGGGCCCGGCCGACCACCCGCTCGTCGTGCACCAGCCTCGCGAACACCTCGCTGATCCGGTGCACCTCGAAGACGGACCGGATCTCCTTGGACTTCGGCTCCACGACGGAGCGTTCGTCGGCCCGGACCGCCGGGTCGGTGACCAGCCGCTCCAGCTCCCGCCGGTACACGGCGACCTCGTCGTCCCCGATGAGCTGGTCGACGGTGAGGAAGCCGTCGCGCTCGAACGCCTCCAGCCGGTCGGCGGCGATCGGCCCGGGCGCGCCGGGCGCCGACCAGACGACCGGGTCCTTGCGGGGGACGGCGACCTCGACGGGGCCGCGGCTCGGGTAGAGGTCGGTGATGGTGGTCATGGTCAGCCCTCCTCCGTCAGCAGGGGATAGACGCCGTTCTCGTCGTGGTCCTCCCGGCCGGTGACCGGCGGGTTGAACACGCAGACGCAGCGGAAGTCCTCCTTGACGCGCAGCGAGTGCCGCTCGTGCCCGTCGAGGAGGTACATGGTCCCGGGAGTGATCGTGTACGACGTCCCGGTCTCGTGGTCGGTCAGCTCGGCCTCGCCCTCGACGCAGACGACGGCCTCGATGTGGTTGGCGTACCACATCGACGTCTCCGTGCCCGCGTAGAGGATCGTCTCGTGCAGCGAGAAGCCGACCCGCTCCTTGGCGAGGACGATGCGTTTGCTCTCCCAGGTCCCGGACGCGGACTTCACGTGCCGGTCGGTGCCTTCGATCTCCTTGAACGAACGGACGATCACGGTGGTGTACAGCCTCCTTGTTCTGATCCGGTCAGACGGTCTCGCGGACGGCCCGGGCGAGGACGCTCAGCCCCTCGTCCAGTTCGTCCGGGGTGACGGTCAGGGCGGGCAGCAGCTTGACGACCTCGCTCTCCGGCCCCGACGTCTCGATGAGCAGCCCGAGTTCGAAAGCCCGCCCGGCGATCCGCCCGGCCCGCTCCTTGTCGTGGAACTCCAGGCCCCACACCAGGCCCCGCCCCCGGTACTCCCGCACGTCGGCGAGGTTCTCCTCGACGATCGCGATGAGCCCCTGCTCGATCTGCTCGCCCTTGGCCCGGGTCTGCTTCTCCATCGCCGGGCCGTCGGCCCAGTAGGTCTCCAGGGCGGCGGTCGCGGTGACGAAGGCGGGGTTGTTGCCGCGGAAGGTGCCGTTGTGCTCGCCCGGCTCCCACACGTCCAGCTCGGGCCGGAACAGGCACAGGGACATGGGCAGCCCGTACCCGCTGATGGACTTCGACACCGTGACGATGTCGGGGACGATGCCCGCCTCCTCGAAGGAGAAGAAGGCACCGGTGCGTCCGCAGCCCATCTGGATGTCGTCCACGATCAGCAGCATGTCCTGCCGCTCGCAGAGCGCCCTGAGGGCGCGCAGCCACTCGGGCCGGGCGACGTTGATGCCGCCCTCGCCCTGCACGGTCTCCACGATCACCGCGGCCGGCTTGTTGAGCCCGGACCCCTGGTCCTCAAGGAGTCGCTCGAACCAGAGAAAGTCCGGGACGGTCCCGTCGAAGTAGTTGTCGAACGGCATCGGCGTCCCGTGTACCAGCGGGATCCCGGCCCCGGCCCGCTTGAAGGCGTTGCCGGTGACGGCGAGCGAGCCGAGGGACATCCCGTGGAAGGCGTTGGTGAACGACACGATCGCCTCGCGCCCCTTCACCTTCCGGGCGAGTTTCAGGGCCGACTCGACGGCGTTCGTCCCCGTCGGCCCCGGGAACATGACCTTGTACGGCAGCTCGCGCGGCCGCAGCACCAGGTCCTGGAACGTCTGCAGGAACGACCGCTTGGCCGTGGTCGACATGTCGAGGCCGTGGGTGACCCCGTCGCGTTCCAGGTAGTCGAGCAACGCCCGTTTCAGTACGGGGTTGTTGTGGCCGTAGTTGAGTGATCCGGCGCCGGCGAAGAAGTCGAGGTACTCGTGTCCGTCCTCGTCGAACATGCGGCTGCCCCGGGCCCGGTCGAACACGGTCGGCCAGCCGCGGCAGTAGCTGCGGACCTCGGACTCCAGGGTCTCGAAGACGCTGAGATCGGGCTGGGTGATGGTCACGGCGGGGCTCCTCAGTGCGATGTGGGGGTCAAGGGGCCGATGCGGTACAGGACTTCGGGGTCGTGCGGACCGTCGGGGAACTCGCCGGCCTCGAACAGCACCGTGCGCTCGACGGCGGCGCCGTGCCGGGCGGCGTACGAGGTGAACAGGCGCTCGGAGGCGGTGTTGCCGGGCGTGATGGTGGTCTCGACGGCGGTGAGCGGCCGGTCGGCGGCCACCCGTGCCGTGAGCCCGTCCAGCAGTCGCGCCGCGATGCCGCGCCCGCGCTGCGCGGCGTCCACGGCCACCTGCCAGACGAGCAGCGTGTCCGGCCGGTCCGGCCGGGTGTACCCGGTCACGAACCCGACGGGCTCGCCGTCCGCGCCACGTGCCACCGCCGAGGTGCCGGCGAAATCCCGGCACCACAGCAGATAGCTGTACGAGGAGTTCAGATCGAGGCTTCCGGAATCCTTGGCGATATGCCAGAGAGCGGCACCGTCGGTCACCAGCGGACGGTCGACGATCAGGTCTGCTTGTGGGGCAGTCATGTGAATTGAATTTAGCGAGGCAAATGCAAAAATGCACGGCAGGTGGAACCGATGGTCCGACCTGACGTGCCTGTATGTGCCGATATGGCCCGCCAAAAAGCGGGCAAATGACCCTGTGGTGTGGAGTGTGTCACAGGGTTGAAACCCGGATGAAATTCCCCCGGTTTAGCTCTGCAAAAAGCGGGCAGAAGAACTCGGGTAAGCCATCGAAAAAGAGGGAATTCGAAATTGTTTTGAATTCTGCTACCGCCAGGCAGATTCCACGGCCCGCCGAGCGCCCGCCAGGTCCACCGTCAGTCCCCGTTTCGCCAGCCCCGCGCCGAGCGCCGCCAGGCTCGACCGGACGGCGTCGGCCGTCGCGTCCGCCCCGTAGTGGTTGACCCGGATCATCTCCCCGGCCAGTGCGCCCCCGCCCGCGGCTAGCGGCAGGGTGCCGTCGCCCGCCAGGGCCTCGGCGACCAGTTCCGACGCCACCACGTCCGAGGGCACCCGCAGCGTCGTGGCGACCGGGGCCGCGTCGGACTCCGCGTACACGTACGGCTCCAGGCCGCCGCCCAGGGCCACCGCCCCGGCCCGGGTGGCCAGCGCGGCCGTGCGGTGCCGGGCCATCACGGTCGCCAGGCCGTCCGCCTCGATCCGCTCGACGCACGCCTCCAGCGCCAGCATCTCCAGCTGTGCCGGCGCGTGCAGCAGCACCGTGCGGCCGCCGTCGACCCAGCGCTCCTTCCAGTCCAGCAGGGAGAGGTAGGAGCGGCGCGGGGCGTTCGGGTTCGCCGCCATCCGGGCCCACGCCCGCTCGCTCACCGACACCGCCGAGACGCCGGCCGGGCCGCCCATCGCCTTCTGTGCCCCGATCACGCACAGGTCCACACCCCACGCGTCCGGCAGCACCGGCTCGGCCCCGACCGAGGCGACCGCGTCCAGGTAGAAGAGGGCGCCGTGCGCCCGTACCGCCTCGCCGATCTCCGCGACCGGGTTGGTGTTGCCGGTCGCGGCCTCCGCGTGCACCAGGGACACGAAGTCGATCTCCGGGTGCTCGGCGAACGCCTCCCGGATCTGTTCGGCCGTCACCGCCGTGTGGAACGGCACGGAGAGGTCGATCACCGTCGCGCCGCAGTCCCGCAGCCAGTTCCCGAAGGTCTGCCCGTACGGGCCGGTGACCACGTTCAGCGCGGTCGTCCCCGGCCCGGCCGCGGCCCTGATCGCGCCCTCCAGTGGCAGCAGCGCCTCGCCCTGCATGATCACGACGTCCTGGCGGGTGTCCAGCAACCGGGCCACCCGGTCCTCGATCGCGGCGAAGCGGGCGGCGGTCAACGGGGGCAGGTCGAGGAAGGGGTGGGTCACGGCGGTGCTCTCTTCGCTCATGGGGGGGTATGCGGGGTAGATCAAGACGAGCGTAACCGGCACCCGCCGCACAGCCCCGACCGGCGACTTCTTAGGCCGGACGGCCGCTCAGCCATCGGTTTGGTTTGAGGAACCCAAACATCTCCTTATAATCTGAACCCGAAGAATCGGAATCCAAAGCTCCCTCACAGCTTCGCGGGGAGCCCCCACAGACCCACGGGAGGTCTCGTGACCACGCTCCTCGGGCGCCGCCGGGCTCGCGCCCTGGCCGCCGCCACCGCCGCGGCCGGGCTGGCCCTCGTGGCCGGCTGCACGTCGAGCGGCAACGGCTCCAGCGCCTCCAGGACGGCCGCCGGCGGGGTCGAACTGGTCAAGGCAGGCCAGCTCACCACCTGCACCCACCTGCCGTACCCGCCGTTCCAGTCGGAGATCGACGGCAAGGTGCAGGGATTCGACGTGTCGATGATCGACCTGGTCGCCAAGAACCTCGGCGTGAAACAGCAGATCCTCGACACGCCGTTCGAGAACTTCAAGACCGGCGCCTTCCTCAACTCCGGCGAGTGCGACCTGGCCGCCGCCGGCATGACCATCACCGCGGAGCGGAAGAAGAACGTCGACTTCTCCGACCCGTACTTCGACGCCACCCAGGCCCTGCTCGTCGACAAGAACAGCGGCATCACCTCGCTCGCCGACGCCAAGGCCAAGAAGGTGCAGCTGGGCGCACAGGCGCAGACCACCGGCGAGGACTACGTCAGGAAGCAGGGCTTCGACCCGGTCTCCTTCGAGTCCTCCGACGCCGTCCTCAACGGCCTGCGCACCGGCCAGGTCAAGGCCGTCGTCATCGACTACCCGGTGGTCCAGGGCTGGCTGAAGGACAAGGCCAACGCGAACGCCTTCCAGGTCGCCGCCGACATCAACACCGGTGAGCAGTACGGCTTCACGGTGAAGAAGGGCAACACCAAGCTCCTCGCCGCCGTCAACAAGGCGATCGCCGACGCCAAGGCCGACGGCACGTACAAGAAGCTGTACGAGAAGTGGATCGGCCCCTACGACGCCTCGGCCGCGTCCCCCGCCGCCTCATGACCGCAGGCACGGACACGGAACTCCAGCCCCGCCGGAAGGGGCTGTCCCGGCGGCAGAAGCGCCGGCTGTCGCGCGGGGCGCAGTACGTCGTCTTCGTCGCCGCCGTGGTCGCGTTCGCGGTCGCCGCCGACTGGGGACGGCTGCAGAACCAGTTCGCCCAGTGGGACATCGCCAAGCAGATGTTCCCGGACGTCATCACACTGGCGCTGAAGAACACCGTGCTCTACACCCTGTCCGGCTTCGTCGTCGGACTGGCCCTCGGCATGGTGATAGCGCTCATGCGGCTGTCGTCGGTCGGGCCCTACCGCTGGCTGGCCGGCGTCTACATCGAGATCTTCCGCGGCCTGCCCGCCCTGCTGATCTTCATCTTCATCGGCGTCGCCGTCCCGCTCGCCTTCCCCGGCACGGAGATCATCGGCGGCACCTACGGCAAGGTCGCCCTCGCGCTCGGCCTGGTCGCCGCCGCCTACATGGCCGAGACGATCCGCGCGGGCATCCAGGCGGTCCCCAAGGGGCAGCTGGAGGCGGCCCGTTCGCTGGGCTTCTCACCCGCCCGCGCCATGGTCTCGATCGTCATCCCGCAGGCGTTCCGCATCATCCTCCCGCCGCTGACCAACGAACTGGTCCTGCTCTTCAAGGACTCCTCCCTGGTCCTCTTCCTCGGCGTCACCCTGGAGGAGCGCGAACTGTCCAAGTACGGCCGCGACCTGGCCAGTACGACCGCCAACTCCACGCCGATCCTCGTCGCCGGCCTGTGCTACCTGCTGGTCACGATCCCGCTCGGCTTCGTCGTGCGCCGCATGGAGGCGAAGGCCCAGGAGGCCGTCCGATGAGCCGACCCGAGATCGAGGTGAAGGGCCTGCACAAGTCCTTCGGCGACAACGAGGTGCTGCGCGGCATCGACCTGGAGATCGGCCAGGGCGAGGTCGTCTGCGTCATCGGCCCGTCCGGCTCCGGCAAGTCGACCCTGCTGAGGTGCGTCAACCTCCTTGAAGAACCCACCCAGGGGCAGGTGTTCGTCGGCGGCACCGAGTTGACGGACCCGGACGTCGACATCGACGCCGTGCGCCGCCGGATCGGCATGGTCTTCCAGCAGTTCAACCTGTTCCCGCACCTCACGGCGGTCGAGAACCTCACCCTGCCGCAGCGCCGGGTGCTGCGCAGGGACAAGGCGACGGCGGCACGGGTCGCCGCCGAGAACCTCGCCCGCGTGGGTCTCTCCGAAAAGGCGGACGCCTACCCCGCCGCCCTCTCCGGCGGCCAGCAGCAGCGGGTGGCGATCGCCCGCTCGCTGTCCATGGGCCCCGAGGTGATGCTCTTCGACGAGCCGACGTCCGCCCTCGACCCGGAACTGGTCGGGGACGTCCTGGCGGTGATGCGGATGCTGGCGCGGGAGGGCATGACCATGATGGTGGTCACCCACGAGATGACCTTCGCCCGCGAGGTCGCCGACCGGGTGGTCTTCATGGACGGCGGAGTGATCGTGGAGCAGGGCGCACCGGACCGGGTCATCGGCAACCCCACGCATGACCGGACCCGCCACTTCCTGTCACGCCTGCTGGATCCGGCGATGGCGGATGTGGAGGAGGATGCCTCTTAGCGCGCCCTGGGGAACGCGCCCCAAAGGGGCGCGGGGCTGTATTCGACATGCGGCTGCCGCCGCGTGGGCGCGACCGGCCACGTGGAAACCCGCACCCGACGAACTATCGTGCGTCCCATGAGCGATCAAGCGGTGCTGCACGTGAAGGGACGGATCCTTGTCGGCCCCGACGACGTCCGCGACGAACTTTGGGTCCTCGGCGGACGCATCTCCTACGACCGCCCCTTCGGCACCCAGGACATCCGGACCGTCGAAGGCTGGGCCCTCCCCGGCCTGGTGGACGCCCACTGTCACGTCGGCCTCGGCCCACAGGGCCCGGTCGACGCGGAGACCGCCGAGAAGCAGGCGCTCACCGACCGCGAGGCCGGCACCCTCCTCATCCGGGACGCCGGCTCGCCCTCCGACACCCGCTGGGTCGACGACCGCGACGACCTCCCGAAGATCGTCCGGGCCGGCCGGCACATCGCCCGCACCCGTCGCTACATAAGGAACTTCGCCCACGAGATCGAGCCGGCGGACCTGGTCGCGTACGTCGCCCAGGAGGCCCGGCGCGGCGACGGCTGGGTCAAGCTGGTCGGCGACTGGATCGACCGCGACCTCGGCGACCTGGCCCCCAGCTGGCCCCGCGACGCCGTCGAGGCGGCCATCGCCGAGGCCCACCGGCTCGGCGCCCGGGTCACCGCCCACTGCTTCGCCGAGAACTCGCTCCAGGACCTGGTCGAGGCCGGCATCGACTGTATCGAGCACGCCACGGGCCTGACGGAGGACCTGATCCCCCTCTTCGCCTCCCGTGGCGTCGCGATCGTCCCCACCCTCGTCAACATCGCCACCTTCCCGGACCTGGCGGCGGGCGGCGAGGCCAAGTTCCCCCACTGGTCGGCCCACATGCGCCGGCTGTACGAGCGCCGCTACGACACCGTCCGGGCCGCCTACGACGCCGGGATCCCGGTGTACGTCGGCACGGACGCCGGCGGCAGCCTGGCCCACGGCCTGGTCGCGGGCGAGGTCGCCGAGCTGGTGACCGCCGGGATCCCGCCCCTCGACGCGCTCGCGGCGACCAGCTGGGCGGCCCGCGCCTGGCTCGGCAGGCCCGGCCTGGAGGAGGGCGCGCCGGCGGACCTGGTGGTGTACGAGAGCGATCCGCGCGCGGACGTGCGCGTCCTCGCATCCCCCCGGAGAGTGGTGCTGAACGGGCAGGTCGTGGAGTAAGGGAACTCCTGTGCCGACCGATTCGAATGCATTCACGGAAAGTCCACTATTGAGTGAAGTAACGCAGGATTGCTGCCCGTTCACCCACAGTGCGTAATTCTTGGCGGGTCCCGAGCAAGTTTCCTCTGGGGGTCCCACCACCTTGAACAGCGACACATTCCGTATGCCCGCACGCCGTCTCGCGACCCTCGCGACGGCCACGGCTCTGGCCGCCGGTCCCGCGGCCCTGGCCGGCGCGGGCACCGCACACGCGACCACCGACCACGGTCGCGCGAGCGCGGTCGTCCTCCGTACCGGCCTGCACGTCTCCCTCCTCGACAAGACCGTGAACGTCCCGCTCGCGGTCTCCCTGAACGAGGTCCGGGCACCGCAGAGCGCCGACAGGACGGCGCTCACCGCCACCCTCGACGGAGTCGACGGCGGCAAGCCGTTCAACGTCCTCGGCGCGGACGTCGCCGCGGCGAAGGCGACGGTCTCCGCCGACCGCGCCGAGGCCTCCGTCCACCTCGCCCACGCCCGCCTGCACCTGCCGGGCCTGCCCCTGCTGTCCCTCGTCGAACTCGACACGGTCACCTCCAAGGCCACCTGCGAGACCGGAAAACGGCCGGAGGCCTCCGCCAACGTGCTCGGCGCCGTCACCGTGCTCGGCAAGCGCGTGACGCTGAGCGCGGGCGGCCCCACCGACGTCAAGGTCCCCGGCGTCGGCGAGGTCCGCCTCGACCTGTCCAAGCGCGAGACGACATCCACGTCGGCGGCGGCCAGCGCCCTCGAACTCAAGGTCTCCATCAACCCGTTGAAGCTCAACGTGGCCGAGGTGGAGGGGACGCTGACCCTGGCGAAGGTGACGTGCGAGACACCGCCGGACCCCGCGGCAGCCCCGGCCGATCCCGCCGATCCCGCTGACCCCGCCGACCCGGTGTCCGACGTGAAGGTACAGGGCGCCCCGGCGAAGGAGACGAAGCTGGCGGAGACGGGCGGGAGTTCGGTGACGCCGTATGTCGTGGGAGGAGCGGTGGCGTTGGTTCTGGCGGGCGGAGGAGCGGTGACTGTCGCCCGACGCCGACGCTGACGCCCCGCTTTCAGGGGCGGGGGAACTGCGCGACCAGCCATGACGAGACCCGCACTCGCCCACGGCGTGCGCAGTTCCCCCGTCCCCTCCCTCACGCCCGTATCAACATCAACGCCTGATCAAGCGCCTGCAAGAACCGGTTCACCGTCACCCGGTCCCGCACCGCGATCCGCACCCACTCCTCGTCCAGGCCGGGAAACGTGTCCCCCCGCCGCACGGCATACCCCAACACCCGCAGCTGCCGCCGCACGGCCGCCGCCCCCGCCATCCGGACGAGCACGAACGGCCCCTCCGCCGGCCCCGCGACCCGCACCCCCTCCGGCGCGAACTCCTCAAGGCCCGCCACCAGATGGGCCCGGTCGGCGGCGACCCGGTGCGCCGCATGCGCCGCCTCCGCCAGCGCGCGCGGCGCCACACACGCCTCCGCCGCCGCCAGCGCCGGCGTGGACACCGGCCACAACGGCTGCGCCCGCTCCAGCTCGGCGACGATCTCCGGCGCGGCCAGCGCGTACCCGATCCGCAGCCCGGCCAGCCCCCACGTCTTCGTCAGGCTCCGCAGCACCACAAGACCCGGCACGTCGGTCCGCCCGGCCAGCGCCTCCCGCTCGCCCGGCACCGCGTCCATGAACGCCTCGTCGACCACCAACGTCCGCCCCGGACGGGCGAGCCGGGCGATCGCCCCGGCCGGATGCAGCACCGACGTCGGGTTGGTCGGATTGCCGATCACCACCAGGTCGGCGTCCTCCGGGACGGCCGCCGGATCCAGCCGGAACCCGTCCGCCTCCCGCAGCAGCACCCGGTCCACGGTGTGCCCGGCGTCCCGCAGCGCCGCCTCCGGCTCGGTGAACTGCGGGTGCACCACCACCGGCCGGCGCACCTTCAGCGCCCGCGCCAGCAGGACGAACGCCTCCGCGGCACCCGCCGTCAGCAGCACCCGCTCCACCGGCAGCCCGTGCCGCGCCGCGACCGCCGCCCGCGCCGCCCGCCCGTCCGGGTAGGCCGCGAGCCCGCCCAGCGACTCCGCGATCCGCTCCCGCAGCCAGACCGGGGGAGTGCCGGTCCGCACGTTGACCGCGAGGTCGACGAGCGCCGGACCGCCGTCCCGGACCTCGGCGTCGCCGTGGTGCCGCAGATCGTGCCCGCCTCCGGAGCCTCTGTCGCCTCCGGGGCCGTCAGAACCGCCGGAACCGTCCTCAGTGCGCATGCGCGTGCCCGCCATGGTGATGGTGTCCGTGTCCGTGGTGGTGGCCGTCGTCGTCCGGGTGGAAGTGCGGCTGCTGCGGCAGCCCGACCTTGTCCTCGAAGCCGGGCAGCGCGATCCGGTACACGCACGAGTCGCAGTTCATTCGCAGATCACCCTCGACCGCCTCCCGGTACCGCTCCATCACCAGGTCGAGCAGTTCCGGCTCGGGCCCGATGACGTCCGCCGAACACACCTCGATCTCCGGGTGCGCGGCCGCCCAGCCCTCGGCCTGCTGCCGCACCCGGTCCGGCAGGATCCCGGTGAAGAGAAAGTACGGCAGGACGACGATCCGGCGCGCCCCCAGTTTCAGACACCGGTCGAGCCCGCTCGGCACGTCCGGCGCCGCCAGCGACACGAACGCCGTCTCCACCCCGGCGTACCCGCGCCCCTCCCAGAGCAGCCGGGCCGCCTTGTGCACCTCGGCGTTGGCGTCGGGGTCCGTCGAACCCCGGCCCACCAGCAGCACCGTCACGTCGGCGCGGTCCCGCACGGCCCGCGAGGAACCGCCCAGCGCCTCGTCCAGGCGCCGTTCGAGGACCGACAGCAGGGAAGGGTGCGGCCCGAGCGGACGGCCGTAGGCGTACGAGATCCCCGGGTGCCGCTCCTTCTCCCGGGCCAGCGCCGCCGGGATGTCGCCCTTGGCGTGTCCGGCGGAGACCAGCATCAGCGGAACGGCGGCGAACCGTCGTACGCCCTGCTCCACCAGCTCGGCCACGGCGTCGCCGAGGGGCGGCGGGGACAGCTCGATGAAGCCGCCCGCGACGGGCAGTTCGGGGTGGCGGCGCCCCAGCTCCCGCACGAAGTCGCGGAACGCCTCGGCCCCGGCTTCGTCCCGGGTGCCGTGGCCGGCGATGAGCAGGGCGGGCGGGGTGGTCACAGGGTCTCCTCGGAAGTGGGGTGGTACAGCAGGGCGTTGAGCGCGGCGGCGGCGACCGCCGAGCCGCCCTTCTCGGACACGTTGCTCACGGCGGGCAGCCCGCTCGCCCGCAACGCGGCCTTGGACTCGGTCGCGCCGACGAAGCCGACGGGCAGACCGATGACGAGCGCGGGGGCGGCGTCCAGCGTCAGCAACTCCTCCAGGGCGGTCGGCGCGTTGCCGATAACCCACAGGGCGCCGGGCCCGACCTGCTCGTAGGCGAGCCGGATCGCGTGTGCCGAACGGGTGAGTCCCGACCCGGACTTGGCGTCCTTCAGCCGGCACACGGTCTCCCGGCGGGTGATCCCGGCGGCGACCATCTCGACGTCCACGACGACCGGCGCTCCGGCGTGCAGCGCGGCGTGCGCCTTCACCAGGTCGCTCTCGTCGGTCACCAGGTCGGTCGCGTACTCCAGGTCGGCGGCGGAGTGGACGACCCGCTCCACCACGGCCCGGGTCAGCGGCGGGAAGTGCGAGGTGTCCAGGCGGGCGCGCAGCCGCCGGTAGGACTCCACCTCGATGGGATGGACGACCCGGTTCACTTGCCCTCCTCCTGAGCGCTCTCCTGCCAGCGGTAGCCGCGCGGAGTGACCATGCGCCCGGCGATGTTCCTGGTCGCCGTGTTGCCCACGGTCACGACCGTCATCATGTCCACCCACGCCGGGTCCAGCGCACCCAGGGTGGTCAGCCTGCTCGACTCGTCGGGACGCGAGGCGTTGCGTACGACACCGACGGGCGTCCCCGGCTCCCGGTGCCCGGCGAGGATCGCGAGCGCCTTGGGCAGCTGCCAGTCGCGGCCCCGGGAGCGCGGGTTGTAGAACGTCACGACGATGTCCGCCTCGGCCGCCGCGCGCACCCGGCGCTCGATGACCTCCCACGGCGTGTGCAGGTCGGACAGGCTGATCGAGACATGGTCGTGGCCGAGCGGCGCACCCAGGATCGCCCCGGCCGCGAGGGCGGCCGTGACACCGGGTACGCCGATCACGTCGATGTCGTCGGAGGCCTCGGCGAGTGCGGGGGAGGCCATGGCGTACACCCCTGCGTCCCCGCTGCCGATCAGCGCGACGGCATGCCCGGCACGCGCCTCGGCGACCGCGGTACGCGCCCGCTCCTCCTCGGCGCCGAGCCCCGACTCCAGGACCCGGGTGCCGGGCCGCAGCAGGTCACGGATCTGGTCGACGTACTGGTCGAGGCCGACGAGCACGGCGGCGCGCCGCAGTTCGGCCTTGGCGCGCGGGGTGAGCAGGTCGCGGGCACCGGGACCGAGGCCGACGACCGCGAGCCGCCCGCGCGCCGGACGCCGTACGACGGCGCAGGTCGCCATGGCGGGCCGGCCGTCGTCCCGCTGCGACTTCCGCTTGGGAACGAGGAGTTCGCCACCCCGCGCGAGGGCCGCCGCCTCGGCGACGGAGGGGGTGCCGACGGCGGCGAGCGGGGCGTCCGAGGGGTTGGGGACCCGGACCCCGGCCAGCTCCTCGGCGGAGTACGTCACCAGCGGGACCCCGAGTCGCGCGGCCGCCGCGACGATCCCGGGCTCCTCGGCCTTCGCGTCGACGGTGGCGAGTTCGGCGATGCTGCGCGGCGACAGCCCCGCGTCCCGCAACGCCGCCTCGACGAGGCCGAGCACCTCGTCGACCGGGGCGCCCCGGGAGGCACCGACGCCCACGACGAGGGACGGCGGCCGCAACAGCACCTCGTCGGCGGCGGGTTCGACCGCGCGGTCGGTCAGCCGGACGGAGTGGGCGCCCTCCTCCGCCAGCGGCAGCGGGGGCAGCGGCCACGCCAACTCGGCGTGCAGCGCGACCGGTTCGCCGTCCAGCAGGGCCCGCGACACGGCCGCCACCGAGCCCTCGGCCGGGAAGCCGAGGGTGTCGAGCCCGGGCAGCCCGACCGAGTCGGTCGCGGTGGTCACCACCGGCTGCGCGGAAAGCAACTCACCCACCTCCCGGGCGAGTTCGTTCGCACCGCCCCCGTGCCCGCCGACCAGCGACACGGCGAACCGCCCGCCCTCGTCGACGCACACCACGCCCGGGTCGGTCGCCTTCTCGCCCAGCAGCGGGGCGATCAGCCGTACCACCGCACCCGTGGCCAGGAAACACACCAGCTGCTCGCACTCCGCGAACGCGGACCGTACGGCGTCCTTGACGGGGCCGTCGTACACCCGCGTGCGGTCCGGCCACGCCGCGGCCAGCCGGTCGCGCGCCGCCGCCCCCGCCGCGGTGGCGGAAATGAGGCCGATCACTGGGCAACTCCTTCTTGAGACAAGGGGGTTCGTGTTCCCCAGAGCAGGAACACGGGATTGGTCGCCGCCAGCCGGGTCACGTCACCCGGCAGCGGCGCGAGACGGGAGGACTGCAGCAGCACCCCGTCGCAGGAGAACCCGGCACCGGTGAGCGCCGCGCGCGCCGCCGGTACCCGGTCCAGGGCGGCCATCGCGACCACCACGGTCCGCCGGGCGCGCGCGGCGCAGGCGGCGACGATCGCGGGCAGTTCGGTCCCGCCTCCGCCGATGAACACGGCGTCGGGGTCGGGGAGTCCGGCCAGCGCGTCCGGTGCCATGTCACACACCACATCCACGTACACCCCGTGCGCCCGCGCGTTGGCCGCGATCCGCTCCACCCCGTCCGCCGCCCTCTCCACGGCGACGACGGCGGCGCCGAGCCGGGCGCACTCCACCGCCACCGACCCGGACCCCGCGCCGACGTCCCACACCAGGTCGCCCAGCCGCGGCCCGAGCCGGGCCAGGGCCAGCGCCCGCACCTCGAACTTGGTGATCATCGAGTCGCGGTGCGCGAACGCGTCCTCGCCGAGGGCCCACCCGGCGGGTTCCGCCCGGCCGCCCGCGACCGTCCGCACCGCACTCAGCGCCCGTGCCTCGTCGAGGCAGAGGACGACACTCACGGCCGTACCCCAGTCGCGTGCGGCGGCCTCGGCCGGGGTGACCCGCTCCACCCGCTCCCGTTCCGGATCACCGAGCGCGCTCGCCACGACGAGCAGCCGGTCCGGGGGCACCGCGGCTCCCAGCTCGGCGGGCCCGGCGCCCGGCCCGGTCAGCACGGCGACCTTGGGATGCGCCCGGCAGGCATGGACCGCCGTACGCAGCTCCCGCCCGTGCGCGCTGACGACCACCGCGTCGTCCCAGGGCAGTCCGAGACGCGCGAAGGCGGCGGCCACGGAGGACACGCCGGGGCGTACGTCCAGCGCCGCCGCCCCGAACCGTGCGGCCAGCGCCCGTACGATCCCGAAGAACCCGGGGTCGCCGGAGGCCAGCACGACCACCCGGTGTCCCTTGTCCAGATGCCGTTCGACGACGTCGAGAGCCGGTGCCAGCGGACCGAGCACCACCCGCTCGGCATCCTCCGGAACCGGCGCGGCCGACAGGTGCCGCTGCCCGCCGACGACCAGCCGGGCGCCGGTCAGCACGCCGGGCGGCAGCGGCGCGCCCGTCCCGGTACCGACGACCGTGATCATGTGCTGGCCCCCCGCTCGCGCAGCTCCCGCCGGGCCTGAGGGTCGGCCTTGCGGAAGCCGTGGAAGTGGCCGGGGTGGTAGAGGTGCGAGCGGGTGCCCTGGGCGGCCAGGGCCGGGCCGACCAGGAAGAGGGTGTGCTTCCAGAGCTTGTGCTCCTTGACCGTCTCCTCCAGCGTCTCGATCGTGCACCGCACGACCAGCTCCTCCGGCCAGGTCGCCTGATACGCGACGACGACCGGGGTGGATGTCGGGTAGCCGCCCTCCAGCAGCTCGCGCACCAGCTGCCCGCTGCGCGCGGCGGAGAGGAAGATCGCCATCGTCGTCCCGTGCCGGGCGAACTCCCGCACCTCCTCCCCGGGCGGCATCGGCGTCTTGCCGCCGCCGAGCCGGGTGAGCACGACGGACTGCGCCACCTCGGGAATGGTCAGCTCACGCTGGGCCAGCGCGGCCACCGCCGAGAAGGAGGAGACACCGGGCACGATCTCGACCTCGATGCCTATCCCGGCACACCGGTCCACCTGCTCCTGCGTACCGCCCCAGAGCGCCGGATCCCCGGAGTGGATCCGGGCGACCCGCAGCCCGTGGGTATGAGCCCTCTCGTAAACGGCGACCACGTCTTCCAGCGACATCGTCGCGGAATCAAGCACCTCCGCGTCCGCGCGCGCGTGCTGGAGGACCTCCGCCTGGACCAGGCTCGCGGCCCAGATCACGACGTCGGCCTCGGCGATCGCGCGCGCGGCCCGGAACGTCAGCAGATCGGCGGCGCCGGGACCGGCACCGACGAAGGTCACCTTGCCGGCGGGAGTGCCTGCTGCGGCGGCGGCATCGGCCATGAAAATTCGGTCCTCTCTGGACAAAGGGTGTTACTGGTGGTGCTGGATGTGCGCTGAGGCGGGTCGATCGGATAGCAAGGGCACATGGCGGTCTTCGTCGCGCTCGGCGCGTTCCTGATGACGCTGGCCGGCGGCTGGACGGCACAGCGTGTGACCGACCGTCGTCACCTGGTCCTGGGCCTGGCCGGCGGTCTGATGCTCGGGGTGGTCGGCCTCGACCTGCTGCCGGAGGCGCTGCGCGCGGCCGGCCGCGCGGTCTTCGGCGTACCGGCCGCCCTGCTGCTGTTCGTGGCCGGCTTCCTCCTGGCCCATCTGGTGGAACGCACCCTGGCCCTCCGCCAGGCCGCGCACGGCGGCGACGAGCACGGCCACCGGGCGCCCGAGGTGGGTCTGACGGCGGCCGGCGCGATGGTCGGCCACAGCGCGATGGACGGGGTGGCGATCGGCGCGGCCTTCCAGGTGGGCGGCGGCATGGGCGCGGCGGTGGCGCTCGCGGTCATCGCGCACGACTTCGCGGACGGCTTCAACACGTTCACGATCACGAGCCTGTACGGCAACGCGCGCCGCCGGGCGATAGCGATGCTGGTCGCCGACGCCTGCGCACCGGTCCTCGGCGCCCTCTCCACGATCTTCTTCACCATCCCGGAGGCCCTGCTCGGCGGCTATCTCGGCCTCTTCGGCGGCGTCCTGCTCTACCTGGCCGCCGCCGAGATCCTCCCCGAGGCCCACCACGAGCACCCGGCCCGCTCGACGCTGCTGTGCACGGTCGCCGGCGCGGCCTTCATCTGGCTGGTGGTGGGCATTTCCAGCTGACGCCCGACCGCTCACAGCTTCCCGCCTCTGCCACCGTCCCGGCGCGGGGGCGCGATGAGCGTGGAGAGGTACGGCAGCGGGGAGCCGTCGAGCTCGGCGGCGGGCCGGACGGACTCCTCCGCCAGCCCCAGCGCCGACCCCCACACGGCGTCCTCGATCCGCCCGGTCTCCCGCAACGCTTCCACGACCGCCGCGGCCTGCCGCCCGAACTTGTACGCCACGACCGTCCCCGGCCCGCCCAGCGCGTCCTTGAGCACCTCGGCCCCCGCCGTCACCGGCACCAGCGTCAGCGGCTCGGTCCCCTCGGTGAGCACGGCCCCGGACCGGGCGGCGAGATCCTGCATGGCGGTGATCCCGGGCACGGTCTCCACCACCACATCCGGCACCAGCTCGGCGATGGTCTGCGCGAGATACGTGAACGTCGAATAGACATTCGGATCCCCGATGGTGGCAAAGGCGACCGTCCCGTGCCCCCGCAGCAGCTCGGCCACCCTGGTCCCCGCCGCGTCCCAGGCGGCCTCCCGCCGCTCCCGGTCACTGCGCTCGTTCAGCGCGAAGACGACCCGTACGACCTTCTCCGCGCCGACGTAGTGCAGCACGGTGGCCTCGGCCCGCCCCCGCTCGCCGGTGTCCATCACCGGCACCACGACGACATCGGCCGCGCGCAGGGCGTTGACCCCCTTGACGGTCACCAGCTCCGGGTCACCGGGCCCCACGCCGACTCCGATCAACCTGCTGCTGCTCATGACGTCCGGCACCTCTCCACGAACCTTCGGGCCACACCGGGCTCGGACGCCCAGTGCGTGTGCAGATAACTCGCGTGCACACCCCGCTGTACAAAACCTTCGACCCGCGGCCGGGGCGTACGCACCCCCCACGCGGGAGCCGCCCCCGCCCCCGGCTCCACCACGGTCCGGTGGAACTCGTGCCCGCGCATCCGCGTCCCGGCGACGGCCAGCACACTGTCACTCACGGCAACGGCATCCCGATACCCCAGCGTGAGCCGCTCCGACATCCGCGCGGTCACGTCGAGCACCCCGCACATGGGCAGCCCGTCGAGCTCCCGCCCCAGATACAGCAGCCCCGCACACTCGGCGGCGACCGGCCCACCGCGCTCCGCGAAGGCGGCGACGTCCTTCCTCAGCGACTCGTTGGCCGACAACTCACCGCCGTACACCTCGGGAAACCCACCCCCGATGACCAACCCGCAGGTCTCGTCGGGCAGTCGCTCATCCCGAAGCGGATCGAACACGACGACTTCGGCCCCGGCCGCGGCAAGCAACTCGGTGTGTTCGGCGTAGGAGAAGGTGAAGGCGGCCCCACCGGCAACCGCAACAACCGGCCTCTCCGGCGTCTGAGGGTGAAGGCCGTCCTGCACTCCTTCAAGCCGGTTCGGCGTCTGAGGACGAAGGCCGTACCCCACCCCCTCCAGCCCGTCCGGCGTCTGAGGACGAAGGCCGTCCCGCACCCCCACCAGCCCGTCCGGCGCTTGAGGACGAGGCCTTTCGGGCCGAAGCGGGGGTCCGGGGGCGGCAGCCCCCGAAGCGGGCGGTCGAAGGGGGCCCACCCCCTGGAGGGACGGGACGGGTAGGGGCGGCGGGGGCGAGGAAACCAGGGCCTCAGCCGCATCCCACGCCGCACCCGGCACCGCCCCGGCCCCCCGCGCGAGCCCCATCAGCCCCTCCAGGTCACACCCGTCGGCGACCTGCGCAGCCATCGCCGCCACCGCCACACCCGCCTCCCCCCGCCGCTCGGCCACCGGCACCAACCCCAGATGCCGGGACGGCGTATCCACCTGCGCCACCCGCCGCAACACCCCGAACACCGGCACCCCCGCCGCGTCCAGCGCCTCCCGCAGCAACTCCTCGTGCCGGTCCGACCCCACCTTGTTCAGGATCACACCCCCGACCCGTACCTCCGGATCCCACGACGCGAACCCGTGCACCAGCGCCGCCACCGACCGCGACTGCGACGACGCGTCCACGACCAGCACCACCGGCGCCCGCAACAGCTTCGCGACATGAGCGGTGGACGCCAGCTCCCCTTCGCCCGCGGCCCCGTCGTACAGCCCCATCACACCCTCGACGACGGCCAGGTCACAGCCCCGCGCACCGTGCGCGAACAGCGGACCGATCAGTTCCGGGCCGCACAGGTACGCGTCGAGGTTCCGCCCCACCCGCCCGGTCGCGAGCGTGTGGTACCCGGGGTCGATGTAGTCCGGCCCGACCTTGTGCGGGGACACGGCGAGCCCCCGCGCGGCGAACGCGGCCATCAGCCCCGTGGCAACGGTGGTCTTGCCGCTGCCCGAGGAGGGCGCGGCGACGACCAGCCGGGGCACGGACGAGGACATCACCACTCGATGCCCCTCTGCCCCTTCTGCCCCGCGTCCATCGGGTGCTTGACCTTCGACATGTCGGTGACGAGATCGGCGAAGTCGACGAGCTTCTCCGGCGCGTTCCGCCCGGTGATCACGACATGCTGGGTCCCGGGCCGGTTCCGCAGCACGTCGACGACCTCGTCCGTGTCGACCCACCCCCAGTGCATCGGGTACGCGAACTCGTCCAGCACGTACAGCCGGTACGTCTCGGCCGCCAGATCCCGCTTGACCTGCTCCCAGCCCTCCCGAGCCTTCTCCTCGTTGTCCATCTGCGCGTCGCGCTGGACCCAGGACCAGCCCTCGCCCATCTTGTGCCAGTCGACGGAGCCGCCCTCGCCGGAGGCGCCCAGCACCCGCAGCGCGTTCTCCTCGCCGACCTTCCACTTCGCCGACTTGACGAACTGGAACACCCCGATGGGCCACCCCTGGTTCCAGGCTCGCAGCGCGAGCCCGAACGCGGCGGTGGACTTGCCCTTCCCGATCCCGGTGTGCACGACCACCAGTGGGCGATTACGGCGCTGACGGGTCGTCAGGCCGTCGTCGGGCACGACACTCGGCTGTCCCTGCGGCATTACGCGGCCCTCCTCGAACGACCCTGAACGTCCTTCACCAGTCCGGCGATCGAGTCCGCCCGCAGTTCGTCGAGCGTGACCGCGGTACCGCCCAGCTCGCCCGCCAACTGCCCGGCGAGCCCCAGCCGTACCGGGCCGGACTCGCAGTCCACGACCACCGAGGCGACCCCGTCGGCGGCGAAGAGCCGGGCCGCCCTGCCGGCGAGCGCGACCGGCTCGGGCCCACCGGTGGCCCGCCCGTCCGTCACCACGACCACCAGTGCCCGCCGCGCCGGATCCCGCAACCGCTCCACCCGCAGCACGCCGTGCGCCTTGAGCAGCCCGGCGGCGAGCGGCGTACGACCGCCGGTCGGCAGCGACTCCAGCCGGGACGCGGCCGCCTCCACCGACGAGGTCGGCGGCAGCGCCACATCGGCCGCGGCCCCCCGGAAGGTCACCAGCCCCACCTTGTCCCGCCGCTGGTAGGCGTCGAGCAGCAGCGACAGCACGGCACCCTTCACCGCGCTCATCCGCTGCCGGGCCGCCATCGACCCGGACGCGTCGACCACGAAGAGCACGAGGTTCCCCTCGCGGCCCTCCCGGGTCGCCTGCCGCAGATCGTCCCGCCGGAGCACGAGCCCCGGCCCGGACCGCCCGCGCGCCCGCTGGTGCGGGGCGGCGGCCTGCACGGTCGCCGCCAGGTGCAGCTTGGTCAGGGCACCGCGCGGCCGTCGCGCACCCGTGGTCCGCCCGTGCTCGGTCCGCGCCCGGGACCGCCGACCGGCGGCCCCCTCGCCGATCCCCGGCACACTCAGCACCTTGGTGCGAAAGGGCTCGGCGGCCTGAGCAGGAGCCTGCTCCCCGGCACCGGCCTGCCGCGGCACGCCGTCGCTCTCCCCGGCCTCCGGCCGGGCAGAGCCATCCGCGTCACCGTCACCCTGCGGCCCCTCGTCGGGCTTCGGCTGCCCGCCACCCCCACCGGGACCGTCCGGCTCCGGATCGTCGTCCCCGGACTCCCCGGACTCCCCGGAGAACTCCTCCAGCGTCTGGTCCAGCTTGTCCTCGTCGAGGCCGGGCGCGTCGAAGGGGTTGCGGCGCCTGCGGTGCGGCAGCGCCAGCAGCGCGGCCTGCCGTACGTCCTCGGCGAGCACCTCGGTCCGCCCGGCCCACGCGGCCAGCGCGGTCGCGGTCCGGGCCATCACGATGTCGGCGCGCATCCCGTCGACCTCGAAGGCCGCGCAGGTCGCCGCGATCTGCCGCAACGCCCCGTCGCCCAGCCGCACCGACGGCAGCAACTCCCGTGCCGCCATGATCCGTTGCCGGACGGCGGCCTCCTCGCCGGCCCAACGCGTCGCGAAACCCGCCGGATCGTCGTCGTACGCGAGCCGCCGCCGTACGACCTCCACCCGCTGGTCGGGCTCTCGGGAGGCGGCCACCTCGACCGTGAGGCCGAACCGGTCGAGCAACTGCGGCCGCAGTTCGCCCTCTTCCGGGTTCATCGTGCCGACGAGCAGGAAGCGCGCCGCGTGCCGGACCGACACGCCCTCGCGCTCGACGTACGACGCGCCCATCGCGGCCGCGTCCAGCAGCAGGTCGACCAGGTGGTCGTGGAGGAGGTTGACCTCGTCGACGTAGAGGATGCCCCGGTGCGCGTCGGCCAGCAGGCCCGGCTCGAAGGCCTTCACGCCCTCCGCCAGGGCGCGTTCGATGTCGAGGGCGCCCACCAGTCGGTCCTCGGAGGCGCCGACGGGCAGTTCGACCATGCGCGCCGGGCGGGACTCGTAGGCGCCCGGCTCGTGCGGGCCGTCGGGGCAGGCGGGGTCCGGGGCGGCCGGGTCGCAGGAGAAGCGGCAGCCTGCGACGACGTCCACGGTCGGCAGCAGCGCGGAGAGGGCACGTACGGCGGTGCTCTTCGCCGTGCCCTTCTCGCCGCGCACCAGCACGCCGCCGACCGCCGGTGAGACGGCGTTCAGCAGCAGCGCGAGCCGCAGGTCGTCCTGGCCGACGACGGCGGTGAACGGGAACGGGGTACTCACTGGTCGTCGCCCTCCGAGTTGCCTTCCAGGTCGCCTTCGAGCTCAAGGTAGGTGGCGCGCAGCCGCTCCAGGGTGTCGGCGTCCGGCTCGGCCCACAGGCCCCGGTCGGCGGCCTCCAGGAGCCGTTCGGTGATGCCGCGCAGCGCCCACGGGTTGGACTTCTTCATGAAGTCCCGGTTCTCCGCGTCGAAGACGTACTCCGCGCTGAGCTTCTCGTACATCCAGTCGTCGACCACGCCCGCCGTGGCGTCGTAGCCGAAGAGGTAGTCGACGGTCGCCGCCATCTCGAAGGCGCCCTTGTAGCCGTGCCGGCGCATGGCCGCCATCCAGCGGGGGTTGACCACGCGGGCCCGGAAGACGCGGTGCGTCTCCTCGCCCAGCGTCCGGGTCCTCACCTGGTCCGGCGTGGCCGAATCACCCACGTACGCCTCCGGGTTGGCGCCGGTCAGGTGGCGCACCATGGCGACCATGCCACCGTGGTACTGGAAGTAGTCGTCGGCGTCCACGAGGTCGTGCTCGCGGGTGTCCACGTTCTTCGCGGCGACGGCGATCCGCCTGAACGCGGTCTCCATGTCCCCGCGCGCCGCCCGCCCGTCGAGCCCGCGCCCGTAGGCGTAGCCGCCCCACACCGCGTACACCTCGGCGAGGTCGGCGTCGGAGCGCCAGTTGCGGGCGTCGATCAACGGCAGCAGCCCGGCCCCGTAGGCCCCCGGCTTGGAGCCGAAGATACGGGAGGTCGCGCGCCGCCGGTCGCCGTGCTCGGCGGTGTCCTCGTCGGCGTGCGCCCGCACGTAGTTGGACTCCGCCGGCTCGTCCAGCTCGGCGACCGTGCGTACCGCGTCGTCGATCAGCCCGACCACGTGCGGGAACGCGTCCCGGAAGAAGCCCGAGATGCGGACCGTGACGTCGATGCGCGGCCGGCCCAGCTCGTCCAGCGGGATCACCTCGAAGCCGGTGACGCGCCGCGACGCGTCGTCCCAGACGGGGCGGCAGCCCAGCAGCGCCAGGATCTCGGCGATGTCGTCGCCCTGGGTGCGCATCGCGGAGGTGCCCCACACGGTCAGGCCGACGGACTTCGGGTGGGCGCCGGTGTCCTGGAGGTACCGCTGCACGAGCGAGTCCGCAAGGGACTGGCCGACCTCCCAACTCAGGCGGGAGGGAATGGCCTTGGGGTCGACCGAGTAGAAGTTCCGGCCGGTGGGGAGGACGTTGACCAGGCCTCGGGTGGGGGAGCCGGACGGGCCGGCCGGGACGTAACCGCCGTCCAGGGCCTTCAGGATGTGCCCGATCTCGTCCGTGGTCCGCGCGAGCCGCGGCACCACCTCGGTGCACGCGAACTCCAACACCGCCACCGCGTCCGGGAGTTCGGTGCCGCCGAGAACCTCCCGCACCAGCGCGCGGCTCTCGGCGGCCGCCCAGTCCCGCTGCTCCATGCCCTCCGCGACCCGGCGGCACAGCTGTTCCAGCAGGTCGATCGCGTCGGCCGCGGTACGCGACGGACCCTCGACCAGATCCGACAGCTCGACCGGCACCTTCACCGGCGCGCCCGGCTCGGCCAGCAGCTCCTTCTCGCTGAGCCCGAAATGGGCCGCGAACGAGGCCCTGAGCCCCGGCAGCGCGTTCGCCTGCCCGCCCCACACCTGCGAGGCGCGCAGCACGGCCAGCACCAGGTTCACCCGCGGCTCGCCGACCGGACCGCCGCCGAGGATGTGCAGGCCGTCGCGGATCTGCACGTCCTTGATCTCGCACAGATAGCCGTCGATGTGCATCACGAACGAGTCGAAGTCGCCGTCCTCCGGCTGCTCGTCCACGTGCAGGTCGTGGTGGAGCTCGGCCGCCTTGACCAGTGTCCAGATCTGGGCGCGGACGGCCGGCGCCTTCGTCGGGTCCAGATCCGACACCAGCGCGTACTCGTCGAGCAGCTGCTCCAGCTTGGCCAGGTCGCCGTAGGTGTCGGCACGGGCCATCGGCGGCACCAGGTGGTCGACGACCGTGGCGTGCCCGCGCCGCTTGGCCTGGGTGCCCTCGCCGGGGTCGTTGACGATGAACGGGTAGATCAGCGGCAGGTCGCCGAGGACCGCGTCCGGCGCGCAGCCGGCGCCCAGGCCGAGGCCCTTGCCCGGCAGCCACTCCATCGTGCCGTGCTTGCCCATGTGGACGACGGCGTCCGCACCGAAGGAGTTCTCCAGCCACCGGTAGGCCGCCATGTAGTGGTGCGACGGCGGCATGTCCGGGTCGTGGTAGATCGCGATCGGGTTCTCCCCGAAGCCGCGCGGCGGCTGGATCATCACGACGACGTTCCCGAACCGGAGCGAGGCGAGCACGATGTCGTCGCCGTCGACGTACAGGCTGCCCGGCGGCTCGCCCCACGCCTCCCGCATCCCGTCCCGCAGCTCCGGGTCGAGCTTCTCGAACCAGGCCCGGTAGTCCGCGAGCGGCACCCGTGCGGGCGCTGCGGCCAGCTGCTCCTCGGTGAGCCACTCGACGTCGTGGCCACCGGCGTTGATGAGCCGGTGGATCAACTCGTCGCCGTTGTCCGGGTGTCCTTCGACCACGTACCCGGCATCCCGCAGCGCGTCCAGTACCCGCACCGCCGACGCGGGCGTGTCCAGACCGACCGCGTTGCCGACCCGGGAGTGCTTGGTCGGGTACGCGGTGAAGACCAGGGCGATCTTCTTCTCCGCGTTCGGCTTGTGCCTGAGCCGCGCGTGCCGTACGGCGATTCCGGCGACGCGTCCGGCCCGCTCGGGGTCGGCGACGTACACCGGGACATCGTCAGGTCCCTGTTCCTTGAAGGAGAACGGGACCGTGATCAGCCGTCCGTCGAACTCCGGGATCGCGACCTGCATCGCCGCGTCCATGGGGGAGAGGGCGGCGTCGGACTCGTCCCAGGCCTGCCGGGAGGAGGTCAGGCAGAGGCCCTGCAGCACCGGCACGTCGAGGTCGGCGAGCGCCCCGATGTCCCAGGCCTCCTCGTCGCCGCCGGCCGAGGCCTGCGAGGCGTGCGTGCCGCCGGCCGCCAGGACGGTCGCCACCAGCGCGTCGGCCTCCGCGAGGAGCTCGTACAGCCCGGGGTCCGCCCCGCGCAGCGAACCGCAGTACACCGGAAGGGCGTTGGCGCCGTGCGCCTCGATCGCGTCGCACAGGGTGTCCACGAAGCCCGTGTTGCCGCTCAGTTCGTGGGCCCGGTAGAAGAGCACCCCGACGGTCGGCCGGCCGCTCTCCCGGGTACGGGAACCGTGGACGCCGTACTCCGGCATCTTCTGCGGCTCGGCGAACCCCTCGCCGGTCAGCAGCACCGTGTCGGAGAGGAACCGGGCCAGCTCGGTGAGGTTGGCGGGGCCGCCCTCGACGAGGTACCTGAGGGCCTCGGCGACCACACCCGCCGGCACCGACGACTCCGCCATCAGCTCGGCGTCCGGCACCGCCTCGCCGCCGAGCAGCACGGTCGGGATCCCGGCGGCCTTCAGCGCGGCCAGCCCGTCCTCCCAGGCCCGCTTGCCGCCGAGCAGCCGTACGACGGCGATGTCCGCGCCCGCGAGGAGCGCGGGCAGCTCCTCCGTGACGTCGACGCGCGTCGGATTGCCGATCCGGTAGTCGGCACCGGAGGCGGCCCGGGCCGCCAGCAGATCGGTGTCGGCGGTCGACAACAACAACACAGTGCTCATGCGGGCGCTCCCGGTGGAATGAAAGGCAGTCCTTGTGGCGCGCCCGACTCGATGAGCCGCCAGAGCGCGTCCGTGTCCGCGTGCTGTTCGATCAGGTCGCCGAGCCGGTCGAGCTGCTCCTCGCGCAGCGCGGCGAACGAGGTGTCGGGGGCCGGCACGAACCGGCGGCCCGCGGCGGCCGCCACCTCGCGCAGGAAGGCCCGGCGGAAACCGTCCGACTCCAGGGAGCCGTGCCAGTGCGTGCCCCAGGTCTGGCCGACCCGGCAGCCGTCCAGGAACGGCTCGCCCCCGGTCACCTCACCGACCCCGTGATGGATCTCGTACCCCTCGACCCGCTCGCCGAGGGCCTCCCCGACGGGCCGGGTGAGCGTCTTCTCCCGGGCGAACCGGACCCGCACGGGCAGTACCCCGAGCCCGTCGACGGCCCCCTTACGGCTCTCGACCTCGTCCTCGATGTGCTCGCCGAGGATCTGGAAGCCACCGCAGATGCCGAGCACGGGCCGCCCGTCGGCGGCGCGCCGCCGGAGCGCCTCCGCGAGCCCCCGTTCGTGCAGCCACTCCAGGGCGCGGACCGTCCCCCGGGTGCCGGGGATGATGACGAGATCGGCGTCGGCCAGCTCCTCCGGCCGGTCCACGAACCGCACCACGACGCCCGGTTCGGCGGCCAGCGCGTCCACGTCCGTGAAGTTGGACATCAGCGGGATCGCGCAGACGGCGACCCGGAGCACGTCCTCGCCGACGGGCGGGGCCGTGTTCGACTCCCGGACGGTCCCGCGCAAGGAGACCCTCCCCCACGCTCGGCTTCGCTCGCGCGGGGGGACCCCCATCCCGTCCTCCTCGTCGATGCCGAGCCCGTGCCGGAAGGGGAGGACGCCGTAGGTGTGCCGCCCGGTGAGCCCGTGGAGCATGTCGAGGCCCGGCTCCAGGAGGGAGACGTCTCCGCGGAACTTGTTGACGAGGAACCCGGCGACGAGGGCCTGGTCCTCCGGCGAGAGCAGCGCGACGGTCCCGAAGAAGGAGGCGAAGACGCCGCCGCGGTCGATGTCGCCGACCACGAGCACGGGCAGCCCGGCGTTCCGGGCGATCCCCATGTTCACGATGTCGGTCCGGCGCAGGTTGATCTCCGCCGGACTGCCCGCCCCCTCACAGATCACCGCGTCATACGTGCCCCGCAACTCGGCGAGACAGTCGAGCACGGTCCCGAGCAGCTTCTGCTGCCGTCCGCCGTGATAGCCACGCGCGCTCAGCTCACCGACCGGCTTGCCGAGCAGCACGACCTGACTGCTCTGCTCGCCGCCGGGCTTGAGCAGCACGGGGTTCATCAGCGCGGTCGGCTCCACCCGGCAGGCCTGCGCCTGCATGGCCTGCGCCCGCCCGATCTCGGCACCCTCGCGCGTGACAAAGGAGTTGAGGGACATGTTCTGCGCCTTGAACGGCGCGACCTTCACACCCTGCCGCACCAGCCACCGGCAGATACCGGCGGTGACGACACTCTTCCCGGCGTCGGAGGTGGTACCGGCCACGAGGAGACCGCCGTTGTTCATGACGCCCTTCCCGAGAGCGATCCGCGCAGCAGCGCCCCGGCCGCGCTCACCCCCAACGCCAGCCACCCCACCCGCCGCGACAACCGCACCGCCCGTTCGATGTCCGCGACTTCCACAGCGCGCCCCTCCCCGTTCAGCACCGGCCGGTGCTCGACCCGCCCCCCGTACGACAACGTCCCCCCGAGCCGCACCCCCAACGCCCCGGCGAACGACGCCTCCACGGGCCCCGCGTTGGGACTCGGATGCTTCGCCGCGTCGGCCCGCCAGGCCCGTACGGCTCCCCGCCGGTCATCCCCGGCCACCGCGGCCAGCACGGCGGTGAGCCGGGCCCCCGGCCACCCGGCCACGTCGTCCAGCCGGGCCGAAGCCCACCCGTACCGCCGGTACCGCGCCGACTTGTGCCCCACCATGGCGTCCAGGGTGTTGACGGCCCGGAACCCCACAAGACCGGGGACGCCGCCCACGGCTCCCCACACCAGCGCGCCCACGACCGCGTCGCTCGTGTTCTCGGCGACGGACTCCACGACCGCCCGGGCGATCCCGTCGGCGTCCAGGGCCTGCGGATCCCGTCCGCACAGATGCGGCAGCCGGGCGCGGGCCGCCTCGACGTCGCCCGCCGCCAGGGCCCGCCCGATGCCGCGGGCCTCGCGCGCGAGCGAAGTACCGCCGACCACGGCCCAGGTGGCCGCGCCGGTGAGGGCCACGGACGCGGCGGTGGACGGTCGTACGATCCGCTGGGCCACGGCGCCCAGCGCCGCAGCGCCGCCGGCGCACACGGCGGTGTGCAGTGCGCCCCACCCGCGGTGGTCCCGCCACAGCACCCGCTCCACGGCCCCGGCCGCCCGCCCGAACACGGCGACCGGATGCCCCCGGCGCGGATCGCCGAGCAGCAGATCACCGAGGAGGCCGGCGGCGGCGCCGTACGCGAAGACGCGATCGGCACCCATCGGCTCAGCCGGCCGCGGGGTCGGGGACGGGCCGGGTACTCAACCTCGATCGGCAGCCGCGCATGGCGTTATGTCCTCACTCAGGGTGTCCGCGCCCTGGTTCGACGAGACCGGCGGTGGGAGTTCCTGGCTTCCGGGGATTGCTACCCCGGTGACAGTGGCGGGACCGCGCCGGATTCACACCGGCTTCCTCCCTTGCCGCCGTACATGGCTCCGGAAGTCCACCACGCCCCCGGAAGACCCGTCAACTTGCCTTTGACCTGCGAGGGGAGTGTGTGGGAAGGCCCACACCGGTTGTCCAGCGGGGCTTGTGGGGCATGCGGAAGGCTCCTCTCCGGGCGGACGGAGAGGAGCCTTCGCGGCGCCGACGAGGCCCTTTGTGTCAGGCCTTCTCGTATCAGGCCTTCTGCCAGGCCTTCTTGTCTCAGGCCTTCGCCACGATCAGGTGGATGCCGTAGGCCACGGCGGCCGCGCAGCCGGCGAAGCAGAGGTAGGCGGCCGTCACGGCCAGGGCCGCGGAGTCGCCCTGGGCGGTGGCGCGTTCGCGGGCGGACAGGCCCTTGACGCCGAGGGTGAAGAGGGCCACCAGGCCCACGGTGGCCACGAGGCTGACGCCGAAGACGGAGCCGATGGCTGCCCAGTCGATGTTCATGTCGGTTCTTCCTCGGGGTCAGACGGTGGCGGCCGGGTCGGTCGCGGGAGCGGCCGGGGCGGAGGCGGGGGCGGGGATGGTGGCGGTCAGGTCGTCCGTGACCGTGACCGGGCCCGCGGGCGGTGGGGTCACGGCGGCGATCGCCGTGGTCACCACGCCGGCCGGCTCCTCGGTGCCGACGACGTTGCTGCTGTCCACGACCTCGCGGCGGGAGAGCTTCCAGATCGCGGCGCTGGAGGCCACGAGGAAGACGGCGACGACGGCCGTGCCCCAGTCGCCGAGGTCCGTCACGGACTCGGCGAGCGCGCCGACCACCGCGGCGGCCGGGAGCGTGAGCACCCAGGCGACCATCATGCGGGTCGCGGTGGACCAGCGGACCGTGCCGCCCTTGCGGCCGAGGCCCGCGCCCATCACGGAGCCCGAGACGACGTGCGTGGTGGAGAGCGAGAAACCGAGGTGGGAGGAGGCCAGGATGGCGGTGGCCGCGCTGGTCTGGGCGGCGAAGCCCTGCTGCGGCCGGAGGTCGGTCAGGCCCGTGCCCATGGTGCGGATGATCCGCCAGCCGCCGATGTAGGTGCCGAGCGCGATGGCGAGGCCGGCCGAGAGGATGACCCAGGTGGGAGGGTTCGAGCCGGGGGCGATGGCACCGCCCGCGATCAGCGCGAGGGTGATGATGCCCATCGTCTTCTGCGCGTCGTTGGTGCCGTGCGCGAGCGAGACCAGGCCGGCGGAGGCGATCTGGCCGGCGCGGTAGCCCTTGCGGGTGGCCTCGTCCTCGGCGTTCTTCGAGAGCGTGTAGGAGAGGCGGGTGGAGAGCGCCGCCGCCAGGCCCGCGACGACGGGGGCGGCGACCGCCGGGAGCAGGACCTTGGTGACGAGCACGTCGCCGTGGACCGCGCCGAAGCCCGCGGAGGCGACGGTGGCGCCGATCAGACCGCCCATGAGGGCGTGCGAGGAACTGGAGGGCAGGCCCACCAGCCAGGTCACCAGGTTCCAGAGGATGGCGCCGACGAGGGCGGCGAAGATGACCTCGGGACGAATGCCGTTCTCGTCGACGAGACCCTTGGAGATCGTGTTGGCGACCTCCACCGAGAGGAAGGCGCCCACCAGGTTGAGCGCGGCGGACATCGTCACCGCGATCTTGGGCTTGAGCGCACCGGTCGAGATGGTCGTGGCCATCGCGTTGGCGGTGTCGTGGAAACCGTTCGTGAAATCAAACGCGAGTGCGGTGACCACCACAATCGCGAGGATCAGCGAGAAGTTTTCCATTTACCCAGGCAATCTTTCGAGGTCATTGGCTGTTGGACCGTAGGCAACCTGAATGAACGGAAGATGAACTGAGGGGGTCTTGGTGGTGTATGGGGTCGATTTCAGGGCGGCCCTGGGTGGGGCGAGCCGAGGCCGCCGTCCCGGTTCCGGTCCGGCGGCCCGGTCGCCGCTTGGCTAGAGGCCCAGGGTGAACGCCTTCAACCGGTCCGCCGACCCGTTGAAGAGATTCTGGTCACCCGGCAGGCTGCCGCTGTTGTCGTACTGCCAGAAGGTCCACGACTTCCATCCGGCCGGCAGCGTCCCGGCGTCCGCCGAGCCGTGGCGGGCGATCCACAGCGCGTGGTCGGCGGCGAAGGCGCTGCTGCCGCCGGTGCAGAGGTTCCACCAGTTCGTGGTCGTGTAGATCACCGGCCGCCGGCCGGTCTCCCGCTTCAGCTCGTCACTGAAGGACCTGATCCACTTGACCATCCGGGAGTTGCTCAGCCCGTAGCACTTGTGCTTCTTGTCGTACGGGTTGTACTCGACGTCGAGCGCGGGCGGCAGCGTCCAGCCGTCCGCCGTCCAGGTGCCGCCGTGGCTCACGAAGTACGCGGCCTGCCGGGCGCCCGACGACTTGTCCGGCAGGGCGAAGTGGTACGCACCCCGCCTGATTCCCGCCTTGCGTGAGCCGTTGTACTGCTGGCCGAAGTACGGGTTGCGGTAGGTGATGGACTCGGTGGCCTTGATGTAGACGAACCTGGCGCCCTTCGCCCTGGCGCCCGGCCAGTCGACGTTCTTCTGGTGCGAGGAGACGTCGTGCCCCTTCGGCAGGCTCGCCGCGGACGCCGGTGTCCCGGCGAACGCGGTCGCGGTGCCCGCGAGGGCGAGCGCCGCCACGGACGCCGCGAGGGCGCGGACGCGGTGGCGGGACGGCGGAATGCGGTCACGGGCCATGTTTCCCCCCGGAATGGCAACGTGTACGAAAAATCGTCCAGAGATTATTGGAAGATCGGCGTATCCTCGGCGATCTTCGGCCAAGCCAGGAAATGGGAATCTTTGTGGCGGTTTGCGCTCTACTGGATTCGGGACGTCCGGCCTAAAGTGCCCTGCCGCGCAGGCCGGTTGGGGCGTTGCCTGACAGGATCGGGCCATGGCTGAGCAGCAGCGGGACGAGCGTGACGGACGGGATGGACGGGCCGGCGCACAAGGTGTGTCGGAGTCGCGAAGGCGGGATGTACGCACGGAGGAGGCGGACGCCTGGCGCGAACTCGTCGTCGCCGCCCGCCGCACGGTCTCCGACGGACTGGTCGTCGGCACCTCCGGCAACGTCTCGGTCCGCGTCGGCGACACCGTGCTGGTCACACCGTCGGGCGTGCCCTACGACCGGCTCGGTCCGGACGACGTGACGGGCGTGGACCTCGCCGGCCGTCAGGTCCTCGGCACCCTGGTCCCGACCAGCGAGCTGCCGATGCACCTCGCGATCTACGGCAGCACCGGCGCCCGGGCCGTCGTCCACACCCACGCCGTCCACGCGACGGCCGTCTCCACGCTCGTCCCCGAGCTGCCGGCGATCCACTACATGTCCGCCGCGCTCGGCGGCGCGGTCCGGGTTGCCCCCTATGCGACGTACGGCACCGACGAGTTGGCCGAGAACATGCTCCGCGCCCTGACCGACCGCTCCGGCTGCCTCCTCCAGAACCACGGCACGATCACCTACGGCACCACCCTGGCCCAGGCCTACGACCGCACCGCCCAGCTGGAGTGGATGTGCCGCCTGTGGCTGACGGCGTCCGCGGTGCCCGGCCTGACCCCGAGCCTGCTCTCCCCGGCGCAGGTGGCGGAGGTGGGCGAGCGGCTGCGGGGGTACGGGCAGAAGCAGAAGGAGAGGTGAACGGGGGCGGGCCCTCCGCCCTCGCCTCCGCCGGCCCCTCGCCTCCACTGGCCGCCGACCCGCTCCGCCCCGACACTGGACAGGTGCGCCCAGTCAAAGTCACGGCCGCTGCCGTCGGTGCCGTACTCGCCGCCGGTGCGGCCGGCGTGGCCGCGGGGCGGTTCGCCAGTGACGCCGCGCTGAAGGCACCGCCCGGCCGGCCCCTGCCCACCGAACCCCGGCTCACCGTGCACGGCACCGCGGCCGGCCGCATCACCCTCACCCGGGACCTCGCCTCACTGCGCCCCGGCACCTACGGCCTGGCCGGGGACGGCTCGCACGCGGTCGTCGGCGCCGTCCTGGAGTCCGCCGCGAACACCGCCGACACCGTCGTACGGCGGCTGGAGCGGGTGACCCACGGCACCTTCGAGACCGGCGACAGGGCCTGGCTCACCGCCAACGTCCACATCGGCAACCCGGGCACGGCCCTGGACCTGGAGTACGCCGACATCGACCTGCCCGGCGAACTCGGCCCGCTGCCCGCCTGGTTCGTGCCCGGCCACCGGGACACCTGGGTGATCGCGGTGCACGGCCTCGGCACCACCCGCGAGCACCCCATGAACGTCATGGCGTTCCTGCACGCCCGTCGCCTGCCGGTCCTCGCCCTCGCCTACCGCGGCGACCTCGGCGCCCCGCGCCCCCCGGACGGCCTGAACCACCTCGGCGAGAGCGAGTGGCGCGACCTGGACGCGGCGATCCGTTACGCCGTCCGCTACGGCGCCCGCCGCGTCGTCCTGCACGGCTGGTCCACCGGCGCCACCATGGCGCTGCGCGCCGCCGCCCACTCGGCACTGCGCGAGCGGATCTCCGGGCTGATCCTGGACTCACCGGTACTCAGCTGGGAGGCCACCCTGCGCGCCCTCGCCCAGGCCCGGCGCACCCCCGAACCCCTGCTGCCGCTCGCGGTACGCGCCGCCCAAGGCCGCGCCGGCCTGCACGCCGACCACGCCGCCGACCCCGTCGACCCGGGACAGCTCACCGTGCCCACCCTGATCGTGCACGGCCCGGACGACACCGTGGCCCCCTGGGGGTACTCCCGCCGGCTCGCCGAGCGCCGCCCCGACCTGGTGGCCCTGCACACCGTCCCGGACGCCCCGCACGGCGCGATGTGGAACGCCGACCCGGAGGAGTACGAGGAGCGACTGCGCCGGTTCCTCACGCCCCTGATGTGATGCGCTCCGGCGCGTGCGCTCCCGGACGAGCGCGCCTCGGCGTCCGAGGACACCCCCGATGTGCCCGATGTGATTCTTCCCGCACCCGCCGGCCCTTCCCCTCCCCGACCCCGGCCGCCCTCCGTCCCGGACCGGAAACCCCGGTTCCAGTCGGTTCCGGAGGTTCCGTTTAACGCCGTACCACTGGCCTGAACATGTCTCCTCGCCTCCCCTTGCACCCCGTGCGTTGGCCAGCCCCGTCGCCCGCCGTGACATTCCGTTTGGGTTTTCGGACCGTCAACCGGAAGACTGCACCCGTGACGTCCCGTATCCCGCGCGACTCAAGGCTTCGACTCGTCCGAACGCGACCCCTGGCCGCCGCCCCCCGAGCGATGAACCAGCGGCCCGCGCGCCGCCCCGCACCCCGCCCGCCCGAGGGCACCCCGGCCCCCGCCGAGCTGGCCAGAATGGCTCGCTCCGGCCTGGCCGGCGCGGCCCGCGTCGCCCACTGGGCGGACACCGCTCTCGGGCCCGGCAGCGACGGCGCGACCGCCGACGGCATGGCCACCCTCTCCGACGCGTCCGCCGAACGCGCGTCCGACGACCTGGGTCTGACCGCCGCTCAGGTGCGCGCCGACTGGGACACCGCCCGCCTCGCCGGTCTGGTCGAGGTACACGGCGGCAGCGCGCGCCCCGGCTGGCGCCTGCGCGCCTGGGACCGTGACGACAGCGCCGTGCTGCGCGGCTGGGTCGCTCTCTTCGACGCCTGGTCGCTGGCCCACCCGGAGCCCGCCGAGTTCGAGCCCGCCGCCGTCGCCGAGGTCGTCTCGGCCATGCCCCAGGTGCTCTCCTTCCTCCAGCTGTCCGCCGGTCCCGTCCCGGTCGAGCAGCTCCTGGACCTGCTGGGACAGCGGGTCACCGAACTACGCACCGAGCGCTGCGAGGTCCCCTACGACACGGAGAACGGCACCGGGACCGCCAGGCCCCTCGCCGCCGTGCGCTCCGCCGACGCCGACCCGGCGGACCACGCCCCGGCCGAGGACCCGGCCCCCGCCGACGAGGCCGAGCTCGCCCCCCTCCTCGACTGGTCCCTGCACGCTCTGGCCTCCGTCGGCGCGCTGACCTGCGGCGACGGCCAGGCCACCCTCACCCCGCTGGGCAGCTGGGCGGTCTGGGTCAAGCTGGAGCAGATCTGCGTCGCCGCGCAGAGCCCCGCCGGCAACATCGAGGTCGCCGCCGAGGAGATGCTGCGCGGCTGCGCCCAGCTGCGCCCCAACGCGGCCCGCGCCGAGTACCGCGCCTGGCTCGCCGCCCGCCCCGTCGGCGGCGCCGTCACCGAACTCGTCGACGCCGCCCGCGGCGAGGACGCCCTGCTGCGCGGCCTCGCCTTCGAGGCGCTGCGCGTCGTCGGCGCCCCCGCCGAACCGGACGTCCGCGCGGTCGTCGACGAGCCGACCCTGCGGCCGTACGCCCTGCTGTGGCTGGCCGAGCACGACGGGGTCGACCCCGAGGACGCCCACGAGGTGCTCACCCGGGAAGAGGCCACCTGGCTCTGGGTGGACACGGCCGCCGCGGTCGCCGACCACGGCGAGGCCCCGCTGCTCGTCCGCCACCTGGAGTCGGCGCTGCAGCCCACCGTCCCCGCGCTGCTCGACGAGGTGCGCGCCGTCGGTCACCCGCGCACCGTGCAGGTCCTGGTCGCGCTGGCCGCCGCCCACCCCGACCCGGCGCTGGCCAAGGCCGTCCGCCGGGCCGCCTTCCAGGTGCACACCGGCGGCTAGCGGCCGGCACGGACCAGGCGGACCACGCGGGTCAGACGGCTATCTCCGGGGCGTACGTGCCGAAGCTCCAGATGTTGCCCTCGACGTCCCGGGCCATGTAGTCCCGCGAACCGTAGTCCTGGTCGGTCGGGGGCATCAGGATCTCGGCGCCGTGGTCGACGGCGCGCTGGTGGTGTGCGTCGACGTCGTCCACGACGATGTACACCCCGGTCGGGCCGCCGCCCTCCATCGCCGCGTCGAACCGGCCGCCGCGGCCCCTGGAGCCCAGCATGACCGCGCCGTTGCCCTGCACCAGCTCGGCGTGGAGCACCATGCCGTCCTCGCCCTCGTACACCGACAGTTCGGTGAAGCCGAAGGCCTCGGTCAGCTGCTTGATCGCCGCCTTCGCGTCCGTGTACAGCAGCGACGGATAGATGCTCGGCCGCCCGCCACTCGTGCCTGCCATCCCGATCACTCCCTCGTGCGTCGGTCCCCCGAAAGCCGTCGTTCCGGCCTGGTCCCCAGTCTTGCACCCGGCACTGACAACGCCCCCGGCCCGTACCGTCGTTGCAGGTCAGCGGGTCATCGGAAGGTGTTGCAGCGCGCCATGTCGCCGGTTCGGTAGCCCTGGTAGAACCACTGCCGGCGCTGCTCGGCCGACCCGTGCGTCCACGTCTCGGGCGTCACCCGCCCCTGGAACCGCTCCTGGATCCGGTCGTCGCCCACGGCCGCCGCCGCGTCCAGTCCGTCCTGGATGTCCGCGGCCGTCAGGCTGGTGACCAGCGGGCGGCCGGTCGACTCGTCCTTCGTGGTCGTGGCGTGGTGCGCCCACACCCCGGCGTAGCAGTCGGCCTGCAGCTCCACCCGCACCGAATTGCTGTTCACGCCGGTCATGTTGGACTGCGACCTGCTCAACGTGCCCATCAGGTCCTGCACATGGTGCCCGTACTCGTGCGCCACGACGTACGCCTGGGCGAACGGCCCGCCGCTCGCGCCGAACTTGGACCGCAGGTCGTCGAAGAAGCCGAGGTCCAGATAGACCTTCCGGTCGCCGGGGCAGTAGAACGGCCCCACCGCCGAGGTCGCCGTCCCGCAGGCGGTGCCGACCCGTCCGCCGAAGAAGACCGTGGGGGCGGCCGTGTAGGTGCCGTGGCGGCGCCGGAACTCCTGCGTCCAGTAGTCCTGCACGCTGTTGACCACCGCCACGATCCGGCAGTCCTCCTTGGTGTTCGCGTCCTTTCCGGTACGGCAGCTCTGCTGGACCTGCGCCAGCGACGAGGAGGTGGGCGCGGGCGAGCTGTCTCCCGAGGAGAGTCCCAGCTGGTCCGGGCCGACACCGAGGAACAGGGCGAGAAGCAGCGCGACCAGGCCGACGAGGCCGCCGCCGACGGTCTTCCTCCCGCCCGGGATCCGGCTGCCCCGGACGTCCTGCACCTCGGAGGTGTCCAGGTTCGCGTCGTCGTCGAACTGCATGGCGCACCGCCTTCTGCTCGCACCGTCCCCCCACCACCTTGCGGCATCCGCGCCGCCACTTCGCGCCGATGACCGGACCGACGCCCGAACGGGCGACGTCCCGTCCCGCCCCCGCGTCACGCCCGCCCGCCCGTCGCAGGCGTGGCTACGCTCTGCGCCTGACTCATGGCACAGGGGCGCCCGGCCGGGCGCCGAAGGGGGGAAGGGAAGGGGTGGCCGTTCTGCACCACGGGGGAACCGAGCCACCCGACGCCGAGCCGCTCCCGGAGCAGTCCGCGACGGCCCGCCGGGAGCAGCAGTCTCCGGCCGCCCTCCCGCACCAGCCTCCGCGTGCCCTCCCGGGAACACCCCCCGCCCGCAGATCCCTCAACCGCCTCCTCGCCCTCGCCCTCCTCCTCGCGGCCGGGCTCCTCGCCGTCGCCCACCAGATCCGCCCCGCCCCCTACGGCGACCACCTCACCTCCGGCCCGCCCGCGCACACCGCACGCGCGCGTGGCGGCGTCGTCGAGGCGTACGACGGGCAGACCCTGCGCTGGCGGTACGCGCGCGTGGGCCGGCGCCCGCTCAGCGTGCTGCCCACGCGCGGGCAGGCGATCACCGTCTGGGACGACGGGCTCGTCACCGACACCGACGGCCGCTCCGTGCGCTGGCACCGCGCCCTGCCCGCGGCGACCGACTGGCTGCGCGCCCGGGGCGGCGCCGGCGTCCTGCGCCCCCTGGGCCGCGGCATCCTCGCCGTCGTCACCCCGTCCCGCATCGCCGCGTACCGCACCGCCGACGGTGACCTGCGCTGGGTGCTGCCCGCCCGCGCGGGCTGCGCCTTCCGCCCCGAACGTGCCGTACGTCACGGCCATGCCCTGCTCGTCGCCCAGCCCTGCGCGGACGGCGCCTGGACCGCGCAGCTCGTCGCCGTGGACGACCTGGGCGGAATCGCCCCGCACCGCACCCCGCTGGGCAACGAACGGCCCGGCGCCGGCCGTCCCGAACACCCGCGCACCGAAAAAGCGCTTGCGCGGCCCCGTTAGACTTGGCCCATGGCCATTCTCCTCGCGCATTAGACGGCGGGAACGTCCTCAGCCGCCCACCCGTCACTATCCGTACGCTCTGGAGTCTGTCCGTGATCTCCGCCTCCGGTATCGAGCTGCGCGCCGGTGCGCGCGTCCTCATCGAGAACGCCACATTTCGGGTCGCCAAGGGTGACCGCATCGGCCTGGTCGGCCGCAACGGCGCCGGCAAGACCACCCTCACCAAGGTGCTGGCCGGTGACGGCATCCCCGCCGCGGGCACCGTCACCCGCTCCGGCGAGGTCGGCTACCTCCCGCAGGACCCCCGCACCGGCGACCTCGACGTCCTCGCCCGCGACCGCGTCCTGTCCGCGCGCGGCCTGGACGTACTGATCCGCAAGATGCGCGAGAACGAACAGCGCATCGCCAACGGCCAGGGCGCCACCCGCGAGAAGGCGCTCAGGCAGTACGAGCGCCAGGAGACCGAGTTCCTCACCAAGGGCGGTTACGCCGCCGAGGCGGAGGCCGCCACCATCGCCGCCGCGCTCAACCTGCCCGACCGGGTGCTCGGCCAGCCCCTGCACACGCTCTCCGGCGGTCAGCGCCGCCGTATCGAGCTGGCCCGCATCCTGTTCTCGGACGCCGACACCCTGCTGCTCGACGAGCCGACCAACCACCTCGACGCGGACTCGATCGTCTGGCTGCGCGACTACCTGAAGACCTACCGCGGCGGCTTCATCGTGATCTCCCACGACGTCGACCTGGTCGAGACGGTCGTCAACAAGGTCTTCTACCTGGACGCGAACCGCTCCCAGATCGACGTCTACAACATGGGCTGGAAGCTCTACCAGCAGCAGCGCGAGGCCGACGAGAAGCGCCGCAAGCGGGAGCGTGCCAACGCCGAGAAGAAGGCCGCCGCACTGCACTCGCAGGCCGACAAGATGCGCGCCAAGGCCACCAAGACGGTCGCCGCGCAGAACATGGCCCGCCGCGCCGACAAGCTGCTGTCCGGCCTGGACGCCGTCCGCGTCTCCGACAAGGTCGCCAAGCTGCGCTTCCCGGAACCCTCGCCCTGCGGCAAGACCCCGCTGACCGCAGAGGGCCTGTCGAAGTCGTACGGCTCGCTGGAGATCTTCACCGACGTCGACCTGGCCATCGACAAGGGTTCCCGGGTCGTCATCCTGGGTCTCAACGGCGCCGGCAAGACCACCCTGCTGCGGCTGCTCGGCGGCGTCGAGCAGCCCGACACCGGCGAGGTCATCGAGGGGCACGGTCTCAAGCTCGGCTACTACGCCCAGGAGCACGAGACCCTGGACCCGGAGCGCACGGTTCTGGAGAACATGCGCTCGGCGGCCCCCGACCTGGACCTCGTCGAGGTCCGCAAGACGCTCGGCTCGTTCCTGTTCTCCGGCGACGACGTCGACAAGCCGGCCGGTGTCCTCTCCGGCGGCGAGAAGACCCGTCTCGCCCTCGCCACCCTGGTCGTCTCCTCCGCGAACGTCCTGCTCCTGGACGAGCCGACCAACAACCTCGACCCCGCCAGCCGCGAGGAGATCCTCGGCGCCCTGCGCACCTACAAGGGCGCGGTCGTCCTCGTCACCCACGACGAGGGCGCCGTGGAGGCGCTCCAGCCCGAGCGGATCATCCTGCTGCCCGACGGTGTCGAGGACCTGTGGGGCGCCGACTACGCCGACCTGGTCGCCCTCGCCTGAGGTCCGACGAGATCCGACGAGATCCGAAGATCCGATCGCGTCGCCCTCGTTTGATCGAATGCCTGATCCACTGGCTATGGATCATTCGGCCTATCGGTGATCCATCATCTGTGTGAGATCTCCTCGTATCGAGGTGTGTCCTACATCGATTTCGCGGCCGATCCCTTTGTCGACAAGGGATCGGCCGTTCTGCGTGCCTGACCTGGCACTTCACAGAAGAACCCGTTCGGCCTCATGGACAACCCGCGACGGAATCACAGATTCCGTATGTGGGGATGCGCTCCTGTCGTCACAACGATGTCTCACGGACCTTGCCGAATGGGTGGCCATCACGCCCCGGAGGGGTGATCATGAGGGGACCAGAGCGCACTTCCCATGAGGAGGCACGGGTGGCCGAGACTCTGAAGAAGGGCAGCCGGGTGACCGGCGCCGCGCGCGACAAGCTCGCGGCAGACCTGAAGAAAAAGTACGACTCCGGTGCGAGCATTCGGGCACTGGCCGAGGAAACCGGCCGCTCGTATGGCTTCGTCCACCGGATGCTCAGCGAGTCGGGTGTCACGCTGCGTGGGCGTGGCGGGGCGACGCGGGGCAAGAAAGCCGCGTCCTGACCCCGGGCGGCCCATCGGCTTCGATGGTGGCCACCCGGTCGGTTACCTGATCGGCCGGGTGGTTACTGTGCAGTCACTTAGCATGCCGTACGGCAATGCGTGATGACCGCACACATCGGAGGCGCCCCATGGCTTCGCCCGACCAGGAGTTCGCTCCTGTTCTCGACAAGGACGGCGTACGGCTCACCGTCGACGACGCGCTCGCCACGGTGACGCTGACCAATCCGGCCAAGCGCAACGCCCAGAGCCCCGCACTGTGGCGGGCGTTGGCCGAGGCCGGGCGGTCGCTGCCGGGGTCGGTCCGGGTCGTCGTGCTGCGCGGTGAGGGGCAGTCCTTCTCCGCGGGCCTCGACCGGCAGATGTTCACGCCGGAGGGGATCCCGGGCGAGCCGACCTTCATCGAGCTCGCGCGCCGCGACGACGCCGAACTCGACGCGTCCATCGCCGAATTCCAGGAGGCGTTCACCTGGTGGCGGCAGAGCGACATCGTGTCGATCGCCGCCGTGCAGGGGCACGCCATCGGGGCCGGCTTCCAGCTGGCCCTCGCCTGTGACCTGCGCGTCGTCGCGGACGACGTGCAGTTCGCCATGCGCGAGACGAGTCTCGGGCTGGTGCCCGACCTGACCGGCACGCACCCGCTCGTCTCCCTGGTCGGCTACGCCCGCGCGCTGGAGATCTGCGCGACCGGACGCTACGTCCAGGCCGAGGAGGCGGTGGCCTCCGGGCTGGCGAGCGTTGCCGTGCCGGTGGGCGAACTCGACGCGGCGGTACGGGACCTGGCCGGTGCGCTGCTGGCTGCGCCGCGGGATGCGGTCGTGGAGACCAAGGCGTTGCTGCGGGGAGCCGCCGGCCGTACCTACGACGAGCAGCGGGCTGCGGAGCGGCAGGCTCAGGCTCGGCGGCTGCGGGACCTTGCGGGGGCAGGCGAGTAGTTCACCGCGGGCCGGTGGGGGCTGGTCGCGCCCACGCGGCGGTAGCCGCATATCGATACAGCCCCGCGCCCCTGACGGGGCGCTTCAGCTGACGTCCGTCACCAGTACAGCCACGGTGGGCCGGTCCTCCAGCGCCTCGCCGACCGCCGTACGGACCCGCCGGGCCACCTCCACGGCCCGCGGGCCGTCGGCCAGCGCGACCTCCACCCGCACGTGCCGGCGCGGCAGCGCGGCGTCGAAGTGGACCTCCCGGCTCAGCGCCCCCGTCACCCGGGCCACCCCCGGCACCGCCAGCGCCGCCGCCGTCACCCGGGCCCCGTCGGGATCCGTCCCCTCCCGGACCGACGGCGGCCGAGGCGCACGTACGGCCTCCGGCTCCGCCGTCTCCTCCTCCAGTAGGTCGGTCACCCGCAGGTCCGTCTCGATCACCGTCAGCCCGAGCCGTTCCGTGGCCGCCGCCAGTGCCCGGCGCAGCCGGGACGCCGTCGTGGGCAGGGGCTCGGCGGCCGTCGCCGCGAAGTCCGCCGACAGCCGCAGCGGCCCCGGCGGTACCGCCCCGGGCGGTGCCGGTACGACGGCCTTCGCCACGTCCGCCGGATCCGCCAGGGCGATCCGCACCGTACCCAGCCGCACCCCCGCCACCCCGGCCGCCGCCCGCCGCAGGACCGCGTCCGCCGCCAACTCCGCGAGCCACGCCCCGTCCTGCGGCCCGCCCAGCGGAAGCAGCCTGCCGAAGCTCAGAAGGTGCCTCACCGTGTCTGTCCGTCGGTCCGCCGTCATTGCTCCAGCCTGCCGCATCTCCGGGGCACGACAGGACATCCGCACGTACCGTGGTCGCAGGACGACGACGGGAAGGGACGCACGGCGATGACCGAGATGGCGGCGGAGCCCGAGAAGGACCCGACGGTACAGACCCGGAAGACCGTCAAACGCGGCGGCGGAGACCCGGCGACCCGCGGACGGACGACGATCGCCGACGGAGTCGTGGAGAAGATCGCCGGGCTGGCGGCCCGGGACGTGGTCGGCGTGCACGCGATGGGCAGCGGCCTCGCCCGCACCTTCGGCGTCGTGCGCGACCGGGTGCCCGGTGGCTCCAAGTCCGTGAGCCGGGGCGTGAAGGCCGAGGTCGGCGAGGTGCAGACCGCGCTGGACCTGGAGATCGTCGTGGACTACGGCGTGTCGATCGCCGACGTGGCCCACGCGGTCCGGGAGAACGTGATCGCCGCGGTGGAGCGCATGACCGGTCTCGAAGTGGTCGAGGTCAACATCGCGGTGAGTGATGTGAAGCTTCCGGAGGAAGAGGAAGAAGAGCCGGAGTCCCGGCTCCAGTGACCGCTGACCGGGACCACTGAGGGGAGCGCACCATGAGCATGGCCGTGGTCGGCATGATCGCCGGCATGGCGCTGGGCTTCGCCGGGTACTTCGGCGGGTTCGGCGCCTTTCTGCTGGTGGCGGCGCTCGGAGCCATCGGGTTCGTCGTCGGACGGTTCGCGGAGGGGGACCTCGAACTCGGTGACTTCTTCCGCGCCCGTGACGACCGGCGCGACCGCCGGCGATGACCTCCGCGAGCGGTGAGACGCGCGGCGCCCCGACGGCCGTGGCGCCCGGCGAGCGCGGTGCCATCCGGGTCGCCGACCGGGTGGTGGCGAAGATCGCCGCACAGGCGGCCCGCGAGGCGCTCGGCCCCCTCCCCAGGGACGTCGTACCCCCGCACGCGACCGTGGTCACGCACCATGACACGGCCCGCGTCCGGGTCCACCTCGAACTGGACTACCCGTCCGACATCGGCGCCCGGTGCGCGGCGGTGCGTCGACATGTGGTCGAGCGGGTAGGCGCGTTGGTGGACATGGACGTCCGGGAGGTCGCCGTCCACGTCGAACGGCTGCACCCGGCCCAGACCCAGGGGAGGGCGTGATGAGCACGGAGCAGACACCGGTCATCGAGAAGCCACTGCCACCGGCCGCCGCGCCCCCGGCCGGCCACGAGCCCCGCTTCTGGTCGCCGCGCCGCGCCCCCGCGACCCTGGTCGCCGTGCTCGTCCTGGTGACCACGGGCGCCTTCCTGTACGACATCGCCGCCGTACGAGCCCATCACCCCGCCATGCACTGGCGCCGCGAGCTGGCCCGCCAACTCGCTCTGCAGCCCCTCGACGACACCTGGGTCCTGGTGGGCGCGGGCATCGCCGCCGCCCTCGGCCTGTGGCTGCTGGTCCTGGCCGTCACACCCGGCCTGCGGGACCTGCTGCCCATGCGGCGCACCCACCCCGACGTCCGCGCCGGACTGCGCCGCGACGCGGCCGCCCTGTTGCTGCGCGACCGGGCCATGGAGATCTCCGGCGTGCGCCGGGTGCGGGTACGGCTGCACCGGTCCCGCGCCCACGTCCTCGCCGTCTCCCACTTCCGCGAACTCGACGAGGTGCGCGGCGACCTGGAGGCGGCCCTGACCGACGCGATCCGTGCCATGGGGCTGGCCCACCCACCCGCCCTGACCCTGCATGTGATCCGCCCCGGCCGGAAGGGGTGACGCCGTGCTCGGCACCGTCAACCGGATCCTGATCGGCCTCGCGGGCCTCCTGCTCCTCGCTCTCGGCGGCTCGGTCCTGGCCGTCGGCCTCGGCGCCCCGCCCCCGTCCTGGTGGATCCACAACGGCCGCCACGACGTCCTGCTCACCCCGGCCGAGCGCACCCACTGGCGCGCCGCGGGCTGGTGGTGGCCGACGGTCCTGGCCGCACTGGCCGTGCTGTTCCTGCTCTCCCTCTGGTGGCTGACCGCCCAACTGCGCCGACGCCGCCTGACCGAGGTCCTGGTGGACACCGGAGACGGCGAGAGCGCGCTGCTGCGCGGCAGGGCCCTGGAGACGGTCCTGGCCACGGACGCGGCCCACCAGGAGGGCGTGTCCCACGCCCAGGCGGTCCTGAGGGGCACGCGTACGGCACCGCAGGTACGGGTGTGGCTTCAGCTGGAGCCGGACGTGGCCCCGGAGGAGGCTCTGACGGACCTGACGAACCAGGCACTGACGCACGCCCGGAACTCGGCGGCGCTGCAGAGGCTCCCCGCGGAGGTCCGACTGACGTCAGTCAAACACCGTGCGGAGAGGGTCACTTGAAAACGCCTTCCACGGAGGCGCCCCTTTAGGGGCGCGGGGCTGTATCGATGTGCGGCTGCCGCCGCGTGGGCGCGACAGGCCCCCACGCACCCGCACCCGTAACACGACCGTCAGAACCCGTGCCTCATCCCCCCGTCCACCGGCACCATGATCCCCGTCAGATAAGAAGCCGCCGGAGACATCAGGAACGCCGCCACCCGCCCGAACTCCTCCGGCGCCCCGTACCGCCGCAACGGAATCCGGGACTCGTGCTCGGCCCGCGTCGCCTCCGGGTCGGCGGACATCGTGTCCAGCTCCCGCACCCGGTCCGTGTCGATCCGGGACGGCAGCAACCCCACCACCCGGATCCCGCGCGGCCCGAGTTCGTCGGCCAGCGACTTGGCGAACCCGGCCAGCCCCGGCCGCAGCCCGTTGGAGATCGTCAGCCCGGGAATCGGCTCGTACACCGACGCGGACAGCACGAACCCGATGACCCCGCCGTCCCCCAACTCGGCCGCGGCCGCGCGGGCGAGCCGTACGGCTCCCAGGAACACCGACTCGAAGGCGCTCTGCCACTGCTCGTCCGTGTTGTCGGCGACGAACCCGGCCGCGGGCCCGCCCACGCTCACGAGGATCCCGTCGAACCCTCCGAAACGTTCACGCGCGGTCGCGATCAGCCGCTCCGGCGCCGCCGGGTCCGCGTTGTCGACGGCCACGCCCACGGCGTTCGGCCCCAGTTCGGCCGCCACGTCGGCGGCCCGCTTCTCGTCCCGCCCGGTCACCACGACCTTCGCCCCGTCCGCGGCCAGCTCACGCGCGGCCGCGTGGCCCAGCCCGCGGGTCGCTCCGGTGACGACGTACACCCGGTCCTTCAGTCCAAGATCCATGGTCCTTATCCTGCCTGCTCGCCGCCGAAGAGCGTGAGGGCGGTGTTCACCAGGCCGATGTGACTGAACGCCTGCGGGAAGTTGCCCAGCTGGCGCCCGGTCTCCGGGTCGTACTCCTCGGACAGCAGTCCCACGTCGTTGACGAGGCCCACCAGCCGTTCGAACAGTTCCTTCGCCTCGTCGGTGCGGCCCGTCATGTGCAGCGCGTCGGCGAGCCAGAACGAGCAGGCCAGGAAGGCGCCCTCGCCGCCCGGCATCCCGTCGACGCCGATCGCGTCGGTGTCGTAGCGGCGCAGGAACCCGCTCTGGCCCAGGTCGTCGCGGATCGCGTCCACCGTGCCGACCACCCGGGGGTCGTCCGGCGGCAGGAAGCCGACGCGCGGGATCAGCAGCAGGGAGGCGTCGAGTTCGCGCGAGCCGTAGTACTGCGTGAAGGTGTTGCGCTTCGGGTCGTACCCCTTCTCGCACACCTCCCGGTGCACCTCGTCGCGCAACGCGCGCCATCGCAGCAGCTCGCCCTTGAGCTCCGCGTGGTCCTCCAGGGTCTGTACAGCCCGGTCCGCGGCCACCCACACCAGCACCTTGGAGTGCACGAAGTGGCGGCGGCCGCCGCGCACCTCCCACAGGCCCTCGTCCGGCTGCCGCCAGGCCTTCTCCAGGAACTTCATCAGCGCGCACTGGATGGCCCACATGTGCGGCTTGGTGGGCAGACCGGCGGTGCGCGCCAGCGACAGCGAGTCCATCACCTCGCCGTACACGTCCAGCTGGAGCTGGTCGACGGCGCTGTTGCCGACGCGTACCGGCCTGGAGTCGGCGAAGCCGGGCAGCCAGTCCAGTTCGAACTCGGGCAGCCGGCGCTCGCCCGCGAGGCCGTACATGATCTGCAGGTCCGCCGGGTCGCCGGCGACCGCGCGCACCAGCCAGTCGCGCCAGCGCTCGGCCTCCTTGTGGTAGCCGGCGGCGAGCAGGGCGCCGAGGGTGAGGGTGGAGTCGCGCAGCCAGCAGAACCGGTAGTCCCAGTTGCGCACCCCGCCCAGCTCCTCGGGCAGCGAGCTGGTGGCCGCGGCGACGATGCCGCCGGTCGGCGCGTAGCTGAGCGCCTTGAGGGTGATCAGGGAGCGCACGACCGTGTCCCGGTGCGGGCCGTCGTAGGTGCAGCGGGCGGTCCAGCGCCGCCAGTCGGTCACGCTGGACCGCAGCGCCTCGTACGGGTCCACGAGCGGCGGCCGCGGCTGGTGCGAAGGGTGCCAGGTGAGCACGAACGCGACCCGCTCGCCCTCCGCGACGGTGAACTCCGAGTGCGTGCCGAAGTCCTCGCCCCAGGTCCGTACGGACGGTTCGCTGCGCAGCCACACCGCGTCAGGACCGGCGACCGCGACCCGGTGGCCGCCGGAGCGGCGCATCCACGGGATGACGGAGCCGTAGTCGAAGCGGAGCCGGAGCGTGCTGCGCACGGTGACGCGGCCGCTGACACCCTCGACGATGCGTACGACGTCCGGCGCGCGGTCGCGCTGGGGCATCAGATCGGTGACGCGGACCGTGCCCTCGGCGGTCTCCCACTCGGTGTCCAGGACCAGGGTGTCGGGCCGGTAGCCGCGCCGGGTGCACGTCGTGGCGCCGTCGGGGGCGATCCGCCAGTGGCCGTGGTCCTCGTCGCCCAGGAGCCTGGCGAAACAGGCCGCCGAGTCGAAGCGGGGCAGGCACAGCCAGTCGATGGAGCCGTCCCGGCCGACCAGGGCCGCGGTCTGCTCGTCGCCGATGAGCGCGTAGTCCTCGATGCGTCGGTCCACGGGAGCCGGTTTCCCTGCCGGCCGGAGGGCCAACCAGGGGGTGGGCCGGGGGAGTGACAGGCCGTCCGCGTGACCGGCCGGCCCGGCGGTCTCAGACGGCGGCCGGTTCCGCTTCCGCGGCCGTCTCCTTCTCCGCCGCCTCCGCACGCGTGCGTGCCTCACGGCGGGCCAGCACGAAGAAGCCGTAGGGGACGCCCGCGGCGAACAGCCACCACTGGATCATGTACGCGTAGTTCAGCGGGGCGTCTTCCTTGCCCGGGTCGGAGATCTGCTCCGGGGTGTCGCCCTTGGGCTCGGGCGCCGTCTGCTGGATGTAGCCGCCGAGCACCTGCTTGCCGAGCCGGCGGGCCTGCTCCTCGCTGTTGATCAGCATGATCTGCCGGGCGGGCAGGCCCTTGAGGTCCTTGATGCCGCTCGCCGCGGTGGTCTCGTCGGGCATCAGCCGGCCCTGGACGGTGACCTTGCCGGCCGGCGGCGCCGGGATCTTGGGGAAGGCGGTCTGGCTCGGGCCGTCCGACGGGATCCAGCCCCGGTTGACCAGCAGCACCTTGCCGTCGGTCAGGACGAAGGGGGTGAGAACGTGATAGCCGACCTCGTCGTCGGAGTTGGTACGGCGGCGGACGACGACCTCGTCGGCGGTGTCGAAGGTGCCGGTCGCGGTGACGGTGTGGTACCGCTCCTTGCGCGTCACGGCGTGCCCCGGCTCGGTCACCTGCTCGACCGGCACCGGCTTGGCACCGAGGGCGTCGGCGACCAGCTGGTTGCGGGCGCTGCGTTCCTCGTACCGGTGCTTCTGCCAGAACCCCAGCCGGATCATCGTCGGGATCAGAAGCAGCGAGATGAGGGTGAGGATCACCCACTGCCGAGTCAACAGGAAGCGGTACACCCCACGACCGTACAACTCGGTCGTGGGGCGCGTTCGGGCGGGTACCGGGTCAGACGCGGTCGACGATGCCCGCCTTCCCGGCCTCGCGGGCGCAGTGGCCGCCGCAGAACCACTGGTTGTCCGCCTCGACGCCCTGGCCGATGATCGAGACCTTGCAGTGCTCGCAGAGCGGGGCCATGCGGTGGATCGCACAGGAGAAGCAGTCGAAGACATGGACCGCGCCCTGCGCGTGCACCTCGAAGGTCATTCCGTAGTCATTGCCGCAAACTTCACATTTCGCCATGCGCCACAGGGTGAGCGGTCGGCCGCGCGCGGGCGAGCGGGCGCCGGGCGAGTCGTACGGCAATCACCCGTCCGTACGGCCCGTGCGGACGGGTGTACGGCCCGCGCGCGGTCATTTCTCCGTGGCCGGCGCCACGTCCCGCAGCAGCTGCCCGAAGGCCGCCTCGTCGACCACCGGTGTCCCGAACTGGCGGGCCTTGAGGACCTTCGACGTGCCCGAGTCGGGGTCGTTGGTGACGAGCAGACTGGTGAGCCGCGAGATGCTCGTCGAGACGTGCAGACCGGCCTCGACGGCCCGGTCCTCCAGCAGCTCCCGCTCGACCGAGGTGTCCCCGGAGAACGCCACCCGCATGCCCTGCTGCAGCGGTCTGCCGTCCTCGTACCGTCCGGGGTTCGGGTGGGGGCACGCCGGCCGCCTGCGGGACGGCCGCCAGCTGTTCGGCCGGTAGCCGCCGAATCCGCCGCTCGCCTGGGGCCCGATCCGGGGCGTGTCCGACCACTCCGTCAGGGGGCGGCACTCGAGGAGCGGCAGCCGTACGTTGCCCGCCGCCGCGGCCCGCAGGCTGGGCCGGAACGCCTCCGCGAGCACGCGCGCGTCGTCCAGCGCGTGGTGCGCCCGCCGCTGCACGACACCGAAGTGCGCCGCCAGGGTCTCCAGTTTGTGGTTGGGCAGCGGCAGGTCCAGCTCCTTGGCGAGCGCGATCGTGCACAGCCGCTGCCGCACCGGGGCCTCGGCCTTCGCGCGCGCGTACTCCCGCGCGATCATCTGCCAGTCGAAGACCGCGTTGTGCGCGACCAGCACCCGGCCGTCCAGCCGGGCCGAGAACTCCTCGGCGATGTCGGTGAAGAGCGGCGCGCCGGCGAGCACCTCGCTCGTCAGGCCGTGGATCCACACGGGACCCGGATCGCGCTCGGGGTTGACCAGCGTGTACCAGTGGTCCTCGACCTCGCCGCGCTCGTCCAGCCGGTAGACGGCCGCGCTGATTATCCGGTCGTCCCGGGCCAGTCCGGTGGTCTCCACGTCGACGACGGCGTATCCCCTGGGATACGCGGCCGGCCACGGGGTGCCGGGGGACACTGCGGTCGTAGGGTCTTCGAGCATGGTCATTGAGGATACGGGCCCGCACCGACAGCCCGGTCCGTCAGGTCGCCCGCCGCAGCCGCCCGTTCGAATGTCCTGATGCCTCCGCCCTGACGCCTCGTCCTGCTGACGCTTCGTCCTCCTGATGCCTCGCCCGTCCCGACGGCTCGGCCCGTCGCACGGCCGTGGACTTTGTCCTGATTGCCCTTCGCGTGGCTATGGACCTTTTCGCCGCCCGGTGCAAGCGTGCACCCCGCCCGGAGCACGGACGGCCGACGGAAGGGCGGTACGGCGGATGGCACGCGTACGGTACGGCGCTCGGACCGATGCGGAGATCGCGGCCGCGCGCACCACGAAGCTCCCGGACGTCTGGTCCACCGGGGTGGTGGCCGTCTGGGAGACCGACCCGGACGCGGTCGCGGCCGTCCTGCCGCCACCGCTCAAGCCCACCGGCCGGCCGCTGGCCCGCGTCAGCATCAGCAAGGTCGAACTGCCCGGATACCCGCTCGGCGCGGGCTCGTTCGCGGTCGCCGCCGCGCACGGCACGGTCGAGGGCTGGTACCCGCTGGTCATGCCGATGACCCACGAGCGTGCTCTCACCGGCGGCCGCGAGGTCTTCGGCGAGCCCAAGAAGCTCGGCGAGGTGACCGTCGAGCGGGACGGCTCGCAGGTCCGCGCGGCCCTTGCCCGGCACGGCGTCGCCTTCGTCGAGGTGCGCGGCACGGCCGACGGCCCGCTGCCGCTGCCCGAGCCCGCCCCGAAGACCGACTTCTACTTCAAGTTCCTCCCGGCGGTGGACGGTTCGGGCTTCGACGGCGACCCGCTGCTGGTGCACTGCGTACGCGAGGAGAAGGTCCGCCGCCTGGAGCGCGTCACCGGGGAGGTGATCCTCCGTGAGTCGGCGTACGACCCGGTCGCCGACCTGCCGGTGCTGCGCCTGCTGGACCTCACCCTCGGCGAGAAGACCAGCGGCCAGCGCGGCCGGGTCGCCGAACGGGTTGACGCGCAGGCCCTGTTGCCGTACGTCCACCAGCGCTACGACGACCCGCGCCAGATCCACGACGCGCCGCCGGAGGAGCGCGAAGGGAGCGAGGCCTGATGGAACTCCGTGCCGGACAGGTCGCCGTCGTCACCGGCGCGGCGAGCGGGATCGGGCTCGCGATGGCCAGGAGGTTCGCCGCCGAGGGGCTGAAGGTGGTCCTCGCCGACGTGGAGCCGGCCGCCCTGGAGAAGGCCGCCGACGGTCTGCGCGCGGAGGGCGCCGACGCCCACGCGTGCGTGGTCGACGTCGGCGTCCGCGAACAGGTCCTGGAGCTGGCCGAGTCGGCCTACGACACCTACGGCGCGGTGCACGTCCTGTGCAACAACGCCGGGGTCGGCTCGGGCGCCGAGGGCCGCATGTGGGAGCACGAACCGAACGACTGGAAGTGGGCGTTCGAGGTCAATGTGTGGGGTGTTTTCAACGGTGTACAGGCTTTCCTGCCCAGGATGATCAAGTCGGGTCAACCCGGTCATGTGGTCAATACATCCTCCGGTGACGGCGGTATCGCCCCGCTGCCCACGGCCTCCGTGTACGCGGTCACGAAGGCGGCCGTCGTCACGATGACCGAGTCCCTGTACGCCCATCTCAGGGCGGAGCACGCGCGCGTGGGCGCCTCGGTGCTCTTCCCGGGGCCGCACATGCTGCGCACGGGCCTGTGGGAGTCGCACCGCAACCGCCCGGACCGCTATGCCAAGGAACGGCCGCGCCGGACGCCGTACCGCAGCCTCGACCAGTGGGAGACGGCGATGCGCGCGGCGGGCAAGGAGGTCGCCTTCACGCCCGTCGAGGAGGTCGCCGACTTCGTCGTGGCGGGCATCCGCGCGGACCGCTTCTGGCTGCTCCCGGAGAGCGGGCACAGCGACGCCCAGATCCGGGCGCGGGCGCGCTCGATGCTGGACCGGACGAACCCCTCGTACCTCGAAAGCTTCATCCTGGACTGAACAGGGGGCAGTGGTGACCGCGTACGACGACCCATACCTGATCATCTCCTCCGACTGCCACGCCGGGCTGCCCACCGAGGAGTACCGGCCCTATCTGGACGCCCGGTTCCACCGGGACTTCGACGAGTTCCTCGCCGGGCGGGAGCGCCGCCGGGAGGAGATGACCCGGCTCGGCATCCGCAACGAGGCGTTCGCGGCCAAGTGGTTCCAGGACAACGAGGAGGGGCTGCGCGGGGGCTGGGACGCCGCCCAGCGCGTGAAGGAGCTGGACGGCGACGGGGTGGCCGCCGAGGTGGTCTTCCCGGACGCCGACGCGGTCGACAGCCGGACCGCCGCGCCCTTCGGGGTCGGCCTCGGCCTGTCCGGGGACCACGACCCGGAGCTGGGCATGGCGGGCGCCCAGGCCCACAACCGCTGGCTGGCCGACTTCGTGTCCGAGCACCCCGAACGGCACTGCGGGGTGGCCCTCTTGCCGGTCACGGCCCCGACGGACCGGGTGGTCGCCGAGGTGTACCGGGCGAAGGAGTCCGGCCTCGGCGCCCTGATGATCCCCGCCATGTGGGTCGACAAGGAGCCGTACCACGACCGCCGTTACGACCCGGTCTGGGCCGCGGCGGCCGAGTGCGGGATGCCGGTCCTCACCCACTCCGGTGCGGCCCCGCGCCACGAGTACGGCGACCATCTCGGCATCTACGTCAGCGAGGTCACGTGGTGGCCGGCCCGCCCGCTGTGGTTCCTGCTCTGGTCCGGCGTCTTCGAACGCCATCCCGGACTGCGGTTCGGCGTCGCCGAGTCGGGCTGCTGGTGGCTGCCGAACCTGCTGTGGTTCATGGACCGCCTCTACCTCGGCGCGCACGGCGGCAAGAAACTCTCCCCCTTCGAGGAGCTGACCCGCCCGCCGCACGAGTACCTGGACCGGCAGGTCTTCGTCTGCGCCACCAACACCAAGCGCCGGGAACTCGCCCAGCGCTACGAGATCGGCGTCGACAACATCCTCTGGGGCAGCGACTTCCCGCACCCCGAGGGCACCTGGCCCGACACGCGCGCGTGGCTGCGCCGCACCTTCCACGACATCCCGGTGACCGAGACCCGCCGGATGCTCGGCCTCGCGGCGGCCGAGGCCTTCGGCTTCGACGTGGACCGCCTGACGCCGCTCGCCCGACGTATCGGCCCCACCCCGTCCGACCTCGGCCAGCCGGCCGACCAGGCGGCGGTGCAGGCGTCCTGGGCCCGCTCGCGCGAGGTGGGCCGCCACTGGCTGACCGACAACGACTTCCCAGTTCTGGGGGTGACGTCGTGAGCGACGACCGCTACACGGTGATCTCGGCCGACTGCCATGCGGGGGCCGACCTCCTCGACTACCGCCCCTACCTGGAGAAGCGCCACCACGACGACTTCGACGGGTGGGCAGCGACCTACGTCAACCCGTACGAGGACCTGCTCGCCGACTCGGCGGACCGGAACTGGAACTCCGCGCGGCGGCTCGCGGAGCTGGAGGAGGACGGGATCGTCGCGGAGGTGATCTTCCCGAACACCATCCCGCCGTTCTTCCCGTCCGGCTCGCTCATGGCCCCCGCGCCGACCGCGGCGGAGTTCGAGCGGCGCTGGGCCGGCCTGCGCGCCCACAACCGCTGGCTGGCCGACTTCTGCGCCGCCGCACCGGGGCGCCGGGCGGGCGTCTTCCAGATCCTCCTCAACGACGTCGAGGAGGCCGTGAAGGAGATCCGCCGGGCGGCCGGGGCAGGCCTGAAAGGCGGTCTGATGCTCCCGGGCACCCCGCCCGGCTCGGGCCTTCCCGAACTGCACGCGCGCGTGTACGACCCGATCTGGGCCGTCTGCGCGGAACTCGGCGTCCCCGTCAACCACCACGCGGGTTCCGCCTCCCCGCCGCTCGGCGACGAACCGGCCGCCCGCGCGGTCTTCATGGTCGAGACGACCTGGTTCTCGCACCGCGCGCTCTGGCACCTGGTCTTCGGCGGCGCCTTCCGCCGCCACCCGGACCTGAAACTGGTCCTGACCGAACAGGGTTCCGGCTGGATCCCCGGGGTCCTGGCCATGCTGGACTACTACCACGGCCGCCTGCTGGCGGCGGCGCAGGCGACGACCGCGGAGGCGAAGTTCGGGGTGGGCCTCGCGGCGGCGATGGGCAGGCCGCCCTCCGAGGTGTGGCACGAGAACTGCTTCGTCGGCGCCAGCTTCATGCGCCCGCACGAGGTGCCGCTGCGCGACCGCATCGGCCTGGACAAGATCATGTGGGGCAGCGACTACCCGCACGACGAGGGGACGTACCCGTACACCAGGGAGGGCCTGCGCTTCGCCTTCGCCGGCGTCCCGCGCGACGAGCTCGCGGCGATGCTCGGCGGCAACGCGGCCCGCGTGTACGGCTTCGACCTGGACCTCCTGGACCCGATCGCGGCGAAGGTGGGACCGACGGTGGCGGAGATCGCCGAGCCGCTGCCGGACCCGCCGGCGGACGCGACGAGCCCGGTGTTCGCGCGGGGCGCCTCGGTACGGGTCTGGTGACGTCGGTACGGCGCCCGTGGCCCCCGGGGTGCGATCCTCCCTGCTGTGACCGAACCTACGCACGACAACGAGGCCCACGGGGGAGCGCTCGGCTCCCGGCTGAACTGGCTGCGGGCGGCCGTACTGGGCGCGAACGACGGCATCGTGTCGACGGCGGGCATCGTCGTCGGCGTCGCGGGCGCCACCGCCGACCGGGGCGCCCTGCTGACGGCGGGCCTGGCCGGCCTGCTCGCCGGATCCATGTCGATGGCGGCGGGGGAGTACGTCTCGGTGTCCACCCAGCGCGACTCCGAACTCGCCGCACTGGCGCAGGAGAAGCGTGAGCTGAAGGAGCAGCCCGAGGCGGAACTGGAGGAACTGACCGAACTGCTGGAGCGCCGCGGCCTGTCCCGGGAGGTGGCCGGCGAGGCGGCGGTCCAGCTGACGGAACGCGACGCCCTGAAGGCCCACGCGAGCGTGGAACTGGGCATCGACCCCGACCAGCTGACCAACCCCTGGAACGCGGCCCTCGCCAGTTTCCTGGCGTTCACGGTGGGGGCGCTGCTCCCGCTGCTCGCGATCGTCCTGCCGCCCTCCGACTGGCGGCTCCCGGTGACGGTGTGCTCGGTACTGGCGGCGCTGGTCCTGACCGGCTGGGCCAGCGCACGCCTGGGAGCGGCCGCGGTGGGCCCGGCGGTGCTCCGGAACGTCCTGGGCGGGGCGCTGGCCATGGGGGTCACCTATGCGGCGGGGAGGCTGCTGGGAGCGATCGGGGTCTAGCCCGTTGGCGGAGATCGCCAACAAGCAAGCGCATACCACCGGTCATACTTGTGGGTAACAACGTCTAGCCGCGGCCGGCCGGCGGTTCTACGGTGCCCACATGCCGAACCTGCCCGATGTCGTGCTGTGGTCGATACCCGCCTTCGTGCTGCTCACCGTGATCGAGGTGATCAGCTACCGCATCCATCCCGACGACGATGCCGCCGGGTACCAGGCCAAGGACGCGGCCACGAGCATCGGCATGGGGCTGGGGTCGCTCGTCTTCGACTTCGTGTGGAAGATCCCGATCGTCATGATCTACATGGCGATATACGAACTGACCCCACTGCGTGTCCCCGTCCTGTGGTGGACGGTCCCGCTGATGCTGCTCGCGCAGGACTTCTTCTACTACTGGTCCCACCGCGGCCACCACGTCATCCGCATCCTGTGGGCCTGCCACGTCGTCCACCACTCCAGCAAGAAGTTCAACCTCTCCACCGCGCTGCGCCAGCCCTGGACCTCGCTGACCGTCTGGCCGTTCTACGTCCCGCTGGTGGCCGTGGGGGTGCACCCGGCCGCGCTCGCCTTCTGCTCCTCCGCCAACCTCGTCTACCAGTTCTGGATCCACACCGAACGCATCGACAAGATGCCCCGCTGGTTCGAGTTCGTGTTCAACACGCCGTCCCATCACCGCGTGCACCACGCCTCCCAGGGCGGCTACCTGGACCGCAACTTCGGCGGGATCCTGATCGTCTGGGACCGGCTGTTCGGGTCCTGGGTGCCGGAGGTCGAACGGCCCGTGTACGGGTTGACCAAGAACATCAACACGTTCAACCCCGTCAAGGTGGCCACCCACGAGTACGTCGCCATCGCCAAGGACATCAGGGCCGCGCGCAGTTGGCGGGAGCGGGCCGGGCGGGTGTTCCGGGGACCCGGCTGGGCGCCGGCGCCCGCCGTGGAGCAGGCCGAGGAGTCCGTGGCCGCGTGAGAGCGTCCCGGGAGCTGCTCGCCGCCTTCGCCCTCGCCGTCGTCCTCGACCTCGCCTGCCTGGCCGTCGGCTTCCGCACCGGGCATGTCGTCGCCAAGGTGCTCCTGATGCCCCTGCTCGCGGCGTCCGCCGCCCGCGCGGGCGCCCCGCGGCTCCTGGTCGCCGCCCTGCTGTGCGGCTGGGGCGGCGACGTCCTGCTCCTCTCCGACGCCGACCCCGCCTTCATGGCGGGCATGGCCTCCTTCGCCGCCGGACACGTCTGCTATCTCGTCCTCTTCCGCCGCCAGGGCCCGCCACACGCGCGTGCGCGTCTGCTCGCCCTCGCCTACGCCGCCGCCCTCGTCACCCTGGTCGCCCTGCTCTGGCCCGACCTGCCCACCGGCCTGCGCGTCCCCGTGGCCGGCTACAGCACCCTGCTCACCGCCATGGCGTACACCGCCGCCACCCGGCTCGGCCCTCTCGCCGGGATCGGCGGCGCGCTCTTCATGCTCTCCGACACGCTGATCGCGACCGGCGTCGCCGACTGGCCGCAGCTGCCACGACCCGACCTCTGGATCATGCTCACCTACGCGGCGGCACAGTTCCTGCTGGTCCGCGGCACCCTCGACGCGCGCCCCGCACCGGCCACGGCGTACCGTGAAGTGCGCTCGACCACCCCCTGAGCGCACCCACGCCACTGCACGAGAGGGACCCTCGCCATGCGCGCCACCACCATCCACGCCCCGTTCGACATGCGCGTGGAGGACGTGCCCGAGCCCGTGGTGCAGCTGCCCACCGACGCCGTCGTACGGGTGCTGCGCGCCTGCATCTGCGGCAGCGACCTGTGGGCGTACCGCGGCGAGGCGGCCCGGCAGCCGGGGCAGCGCATCGGGCACGAGTTCCTCGGCGTGGTCGAGGAGACCGGCTCCGAGGTGGGCACCGTGCGGCGCGGCGACCTCGTGGTCGCCCCCTTCATGTGGTCCGACGGCGTCTGCGACTACTGCCGCGAGGGCCTGACCACGTCCTGCGAGCACGGCGGCTTCTGGGGCGCCGTCGGGTACGACGGCGGCCAGGGCGAGGCCGTGCGGGTCCCGTTCGCCGACGGCACCCTGGTCCAGCTGCCCAAGGACGCCGCCTCCGACGACCACCTGCTCTCCGCCCTGCTGACCCTCTCCGACGTGCTCGGCACCGGCCACCACGCGGCCCTCGGCGCGGGCGCCCGGCCCGGCGCCACGGTCGCCGTCGTCGGGGACGGCGCGGTCGGCCTGTGCGCCGTGCTGGCCGCCAAGCGGCTGGGCGCCGAGCGGATCATCGCGCTGGGCCGGCACGAGGTGCGCACCGACATCGCGCGCCGCTTCGGCGCCACCGACGTCGTCGCCGAACGCGGGGACGCGGCCGTGGACGCCGTACGCGCACTCACCCGGGGTCAGGGCGCGCACGCCGTCGTCGAGGCCGTGGGCACCGAGCAGTCCATGCGGACGGCCGTCGAGATCACCCGTGACGGCGGCGCGATCGGCTTCGTCGGCGTCCCGCACGGCAGCGGCACTGGCCTGGACCTCGGCGTCATGTTCGACCGGAACATCGCCCTGCGCGGCGGTGTCGCCCCGGTCCGCGCCTACATCCCCGACCTGCTGCCCGACGTCCTCGACGGCACGATCGACCCGTCGCCGGTCTTCGACCTCACCGTCGGCATCGAGGGCGTGCCCGGCGGCTACAAGGCGATGGACGAGCGCACCGCGCTGAAGGTGCTCGTCACGAACGGCTGAATCCATGAACGACGGGTGTCGTTGACCATGTTGATCGGAGGGCCGTGTTGATCAAGTCCACCTGATCGGCAGCGGCAGCGCCGTCAGTACCCCCGACACCGCGACCACCACCCCCAGCACGGCCACCTCGGCCCGCGCGGGTACGTAAGCGGTCAGCGGATCGGCCGCCCGGCGCAGCCGGAACCGGGCCCACAGCGCGAGCACGGCGACGGCGGCGACGAGGATCACCTTGGCCAGCAGGGTGCGCCCGTACGCCGTCGTCGTCAGTTGGTCCAGGACCGTGTCCAGGGGCATCCGCCGCAGCGAACTCCACACGCCCGTCGCGGTGATGGCCGCGAGCAGTACGGCCGCCACGCGCGCGTAGAGGCCGAGCAGCGCAGCCCCGGCCTCCCGGCCGTGCCACCGGCGCAGCATGCGCAGCGCGTGCAGCAGACCGCCCACCCAGAGCGTCGCGCACGTCAGATGCACCAGGGTCAGCGCGGAGCCGAGCAGCGGGTTGGGCTCGGGCGCGGGATGGGCGCGCAGCGCCTCGGCGACGGCCACCGCCGCCAGCGGCCACACCTGGGCCGCCGGGCGGCGCGAGCGGGCGCACAGGCCGGCCAGCAGAAAGGCGTTGACCTCGATCAGCGCCAGCTTGCCGTCGCGCGACTGGTACAGGCCGCCCACGTCGATGTCGGCGAGCGAGCGCGGCACCAGGTTGCCCGTCGACACGACCGACGCGAGCCCCAGCGCGGCGACGAAACCGGCGCCGGCCGCGAACACCGCCCAGCCGGACGGCCGTTCGGGCGGCGCGTCCGGCAGCCGACGGGCCAGCCGGTCCACGAACAGCTCACCCGCGGGCACGCACAGGGCGGCGAACAGCACGCCGCGCAGCAGGGCGATACCGCCCACCCCGGGCGCCGCGGCCTCCCCGGTGCCCCGCAGCGCGACGGACGGCCCGAGCAGCGGTACCAGCGCGGCCACCGCCGCCAGCACCAGGACGGCGACGGCCCGCCAGGTCCCCGGGCGTCTCGCGGGGCCGCTCGCGGCCACCTCGGCGGTCGATCGTGTCAACGGCCCCCCTGATCTCCACCGGCCATGACAGAAGCGGGCAAGTACAGGAAAACAGCTGACGGAACGGCATACCACCCATTCGTACGTTTCCGGCCACCCTGGGGCGCGCGCTCACGCCCGGCGAGCCGGGTCCGGCCGCACCTCAGGCCCGGGCGGCTGTGCCCAACGGGCCGTATCCGCCCCCCACGGCACCGGCGGCCGCGCCCAGTCGGCCGGGCCGCCGGCGAAGGACAACGGCGGACGCGCGTACCGCAACCGCCCCAGCGCGCTGTCCGTCTCGGCGAGCCAGGCGTCCGGCCCCTCGTACGGCTCGCCGCCCTCCGGTCCGGACTCCATCCCGGCCTTCTCCTCCTCGATCTCCGCCATGAGCCACCGTGCGGTCCGCGCGAGGGCCAGCCGTACGAACCTGCTGCCGCCGTCGCGTGACTGCTCGGTCAGCGCCCGCAACACACCGGCCGCCAGCAGATAGCCGGTGCCGTGGTCCAACGCCTGCGCGGGCAGCGCGCCCGGCCGGTCCGGCTCACCCTCGATCTCCGCGATGCCGGTGGCGACCTGCACCAGGCTGTCGAAGCCGCGCCGCCCGCCCCACGGCCCGTACGCGCCCCACGCCGACACCTGGGCCACGACCAGCCCCGGCCGCCGCTCGGCCAGTGCCTCGGGGGAGAGCCCGAACCGGTCCAGGGCGCCCGGCCGGTAGCCGGTGACCACGACGTCCGCCGAGGCCAGCAGCTCCTCGAAGCCCGCCCGGTCCGTCGTCAGGTCGAGCGTCGCCGAGCGCTTCCCGAAGCCCGTGTCGGCGTGTTGGTCGGGGAGTTCGGGCAGCCACGGCGCGTCCAGGCGCAGCACGTCCGCGCCCAGCAGCCCGAGGGTGCGGGTGGCGACCGGGCCGGCGAGGACCCGGGTCAGGTCCAGGACGCGCAGCCCGGCGGCGGGCAGCAGGGGAGTGGCGTCGGCGTCGAGCGGCGGGAGCACGCGCGCGTGCGCCGTGTCCAGGCGGCCCCGCTCGACGAGGGGGCGCGCGGCCACCGCGACCGCCTGCTCGTGCCCGGCCCACTCCCCGGGCGAGCGCAGCGCCACAGCGAGTCCGCCGACGGCGTAGACCGCGTCCTCCACCTCCAGCGCGGGCCGCGCGGCGATCCTGGCCGCGACCTCCTCCGGAGAGGCGTTCTCCGGCAGGCCGAGCGCGCTCAGCAACCGAGCTCCGTGGTGGGGGTAGTTGGCGTGCGTACGCACCCACCCGCCCGCCGCACGCCAGAACCGGGACAGCGGGGCGAACTGCACCGGCGCCCGCCCGTCGACCAGCAGGTGCCGCTCGCTGGTGAACGCCGTCGCCACGGCCCCGTCGTCCACCCGGACCCGGGGCACCTCCGCGGCCCCGGTCCGCCGTGCCCCCAGCTCGGCGGCGGCCAGCGCGCACACGCCGACGCAGGCGCGGGCGAGCTGCCGCACCGGAAGGTGCGCCGGGAGCGTGCCCGTGCGCGTCACGGTCGTGACCCGCGCGGGCAGCGACGGATCACCGCCCAGCGCGGACCACGCGTACTTGATTCCAGTCATGACTGTACTATGCATTATTGACTGGATCAATATATGTACTCCAGAGCTACCTGGTCACCGCCGCCAGTGCGTCGGCCGTGCCCCAGCCGTAGAAGCCGTTGTGGTTCTTGGAGCCCTCGCACACCGCGTCGATCTTGCCGTCTCCGTTGATGTCGTACGGGTCGGTGCACGGCGTGGCGGTCGCCTCGGCGTACAACAGGGCCTTCACCAGGGCGGCGGAGGCGTGCGGATGGGTTGACTTGATCAATGCGGCGACGCCGACGACGTGCGGGGTCGCCATCGACGTGCCGGCCATGTAGCCCCACTTGCCGCCCGGCAGTGGGCCCAGGATCAGGCCGCTGGTCGCTGGGGGTTCCGGCGCCTGGTAGGCCGTGGAGTCGCCGCCGGGCGCGGCGATGTCGATGACCCCGAGGCCGTAGTTGGAGAACGACGACTTGAGGCCCTTCGCGCCGGTGGCCGCGACCGTGACGACGCCCGGCAGCTGGGTCGGTATGTCGAAGCACTTGTGCGGGTCGATCACCCGGTCGACGGGCGTGCCGTCGTTCGGCGAGACCGGGTCGGTGATCGAGTGGGAGGCCAGGTCGTAGCTCTCGTTGCCGGCCGCCGCGACGTTGACCGTGCCCTTCCGCTCCGCGAACTGCGAGGCCCGGGTGATGGCGTCGACGAGCGCCTTCTGGTCCGGGTCGTCGGTGCAGTTGAAGTACCAGGGGTCGGTGTAATAGCTGTTGTTGGTGACGTCGATGTGGTGCTCGGCCGCCCAGACGAAGCCGCAGACCACGGCCTCGGTGTAGAAGTACCCGGCAGTGGTGGCGACCTTGATGCCGGCCACCTTGACGCCCGGCGCCACGCCGGTGATGCCGATCCCGTTCTTGGCCCCGGCGATCTCGCCCGCCACGTGCGTGCCGTGCGGGCTCTCGGCGGCGGTGGGCCGCCAGGCGCCGTAGGTCGTGTCCGGCTTGCCCGTGACGCAGTTGGTGGACTGCGCGGCGGAGAAGTTGGGAGCGATGTCCGGGTGGGTGTCGTCGACGCCCGTGTCGATGACGGCGACGGTGACCTTCGAACTGCCCAGGGTCTTCTCGTGCGCCTTGTCCGCCTTGATGGCCGGCAGGTCCCACTGCAGCGGCTCCAGCGGGTCCTGCCCGTCGGTCGCCTGTGCGTCCGCCGCCGAGACCTGCTCGGAGGTCAGCACCTCGGGTGTGCCGACGTCGGTGGTCGACTGGGCGGGCAGCGGCGCGTTGCGGGTGTTCCCGGCCGAGTCGACGCCGGGCACCTTGCGGATGATCTTGGCGAAGTCGGCGTTCGACGAATGGACGACGATCACACCGATCTCGTCGTACGCGATCACCACCGAACCGCCGGCCTGCTCGATCGCCTTCTGGACGCGTTCGGAAGTGCGGTGTCCGGGACGGACGTTGACGACGTAGCTGAGGGACGTCGGGTCACTGGCAGCGGCCGCGGAGGCGGCCGCGGACGTGCCGGTGTCGGCTGCGGACGCCGAGACGTTGGGCAGGAAGGCGAGGGCCGTGGCCATGGCCATGCCGAGCGGGAGGGCGAGGACGCGACGGTAGCGCTGCTGGGGCGCGGTCATCTGAGGTCTCCAGTTCGTTCGCGGAACGGGCATGCCGTGCGGGAGGTCCTGCTCTGCGGTGACTACTTGACCGCGCGGAGCGCGTCGACGACACCGGAGCCGTAGAAGCCGTTGACGTGCTTGCCGCCCACACAGGTGGCGTCGACGACGCCGTCGCCGTCCCCGTCGTACGGGCCGGCCGGGCAGCCCGGGTTGTCCGCCTCGGCCTTCAAGAGGGCCAGCAGCTGGGCCGGAGTGGCGTGCGGGTGCGTCGACTTCAGCAGCGCGGCCACGGCGGCCACGTGCGGGGACGCCATCGAGGTGCCCTGGAGGAAGCCGTACTGGTCGTTCGGCAGGGTGGACAGGACGCGGCCGTTCTTCGACGGCGTGTCCGGGATCTGGTACTTGTCGCCGCCCGGGCCCGCCACGTCGATGACGCCCTGGCCGTAGCTGGAGTAGTACGACTTCGTGTTGTCGACGCCTACCGCGCTCACGGTGACCACACCGGGCAGCTGGGTCGGGACGTCGAAGCACTCGTGCGGGTCGACCGTCCGGGCGGTGGCCGTCGAGTCGTCCGGGCTGGAGTCGTCCGTGAGGGCGTGCGAGTCGAGGTCGTCGTTGGAGTTCCCCGCCGAGGCCACATTGAGAGTGCCCTTGCGTTGGGCGTACAGCTGCGCCTTGTTGACCGCGTCAACGATGGCACGTTGATCGGGGTCGTCCATGCAGTTGTACAGCCATGGATCGACGTAGTAGCTGTTGTTGGTGATCTCGATGCCGTGGTCGGCGGCGAAGACGAAGGCGCAGACGACGCTCTCCGGGTAGAACAGTTGCGTCGAGTCGGGCTGAGCCACGGTGATGCTCGCGACCTTCACGCCGGGTGCCACGCCGGCCACGCCGATCCCGTTGCGGGCGGCGGCTATCTCACCGGCGACATGGGTGCCGTGGTAGTGGGCGGCGTCCGCCGGCCGCCAGGCGCCGTACGTCGTGTCCGCCTTGCCGCTCACGCAGTTGGCGGACTGCGCGGCGGAGAAGTTCGGGGCGATGTCCGGGTGGGTGTCGTCGACGCCGGTGTCGATGATGCCGACCGTCACCGAGCGGCTCCCCGGGTTGATCGCGGCGGCCTTGTCGGCACCGATCGTCCGCAGGTCCCACTGGTCGGCCTCAAGGGGCTCCTGGCCCGCGGTCGCCCGCTGCTCGGCCTTCGCGGCCGCCGCCTTCGACAGGACCTGTACGGCACCCTCGTCCGTGGTCCCCGCCGCGCTCAGCGCGGCCGTCCGGGTGGCGCCGGCCGACTGCACCCCGCGCACCGCGCGCAAAGCCGTGCCGAACTCCGGGTTCGCCGAGTGCACGACGATCACGCCGATCTTGTCGTACGTCGCGATGATCGTGCCGCCGTTGCGGGTGACCGCCCGCTGCACCGACTCGATGGTGCGATGGTCCGTCCTGGTGTTGACGACGTAGGCCAGGTTCGGCCCGTCCGCCGACTGTGCGGCCCGCGTGGCCAGCGGGGCCGCGGAAGCCACCGCCGGCACCAGGCCGAGCGAGGCGGTCAGCGACAGGACGACCGGGACGGCGAGCGCCAGCCCGGGTCTGGAACGCAGATGAGCCATGGGGTCTCCACATCATCCGGAACATCAGCCGAAAGACATCAACCGAAACGGGCCCGCCCAGGACGCGAGTGGCGCTTGGGCAGGTACATGACGGGTGGTGCAGGGCCGAAGCTATCTCCCGCACTCACCGGCCAGCAATGACCGGAGGTGACTTGCGCCGACGACTTCCGAAAGAACTCGGGCGAGTTGAACCTGCCCACGCGTGGCGCCGTGACCTTGAGGAGGGAGCCACAGCAGGATCGAGGCCCCCTGTCGGAATCACGCACCGGAGTCACATCACGACTCCGCGTGTGTGGTCCACATGTCTGTGAGGTCAGAATCCGCATGTCCGTATCGCGAGGAGACTCCGTGGCTACCGAGACACCACCGCCCTCGAAAACGCAGACCCGGCACCCCTCCGGCGAGGAGTTCGCCGAGGTGCAGCAGAGTCCGGAGTTCGCCGAACTGCGGCACTCCTACCGCTCCTTCGCCTTCCCGCTGACCTTCGCCTTCATCGCCTGGTACCTGCTGTACGTCCTGCTCTCCAGCTACGCGGACGACTTCATGGGCACCAAGGTCGTCGGCAACATCAACGTGGCCCTGGTCCTCGGCCTCGCCCAGTTCCTCACCACGTTCCTCATCGCCTGGTGGTACGCCCGGCACGCCGCCGCCAAGCTCGACCCCAAGGCCGAGGCCATCAAGTCCCGGATGGAGGGCGGCGCATGAGCCCCGCGATCACGCTGGCGGCCGGTGAGGCCAGTGAGCACCGGACGCTGATCATCACCCTGTTCGCGGTGTTCGTCGCCGCGACCCTCGTCATCACCGTCTGGGCGGGCCGCCAGACCAAGGACGCCGCCGACTTCTACGCGGGCGGCCGCCAGTTCACCGGCTTCCAGAACGGCCTCGCGGTCTCCGGCGACTACATGTCCGCCGCGTCCTTCCTCGGCATCGCCGGCGCCATCGCCCTGTTCGGCTACGACGGCTTCCTGTACTCCATCGGCTTCCTGGTCGCCTGGCTCGTCGCCCTGCTCCTGGTCGCCGAGCCGCTGCGCAACTCCGGCCGCTACACCATGGGCGACGTGCTGGCCTACCGCATGCGCCAGCGCCCGGTCCGCACCGCCGCCGGCACCTCGACGATCGTCGTCTCGATCTTCTACCTGCTGGCCCAGATGGCGGGAGCGGGCGTCCTCGTCTCCCTCCTCCTCGGCATCACCAGCGACGGCGGCAAGATCGCCATCGTCGCCCTGGTCGGCGTCCTGATGATCGTCTACGTCACCATCGGCGGCATGAAGGGCACCACCTGGGTCCAGATGGTCAAGGCCGTGCTGCTCATCGCGGGCGCCCTGCTGCTGACCTTCATGGTCCTGGCCAAGTTCCACTTCAACGTCTCCGACCTGCTCGGCAAGGCCGCCGACAACAGCGGCAAGGGCGCCGCCTTCCTGGAGCCCGGCCTGAAGTACGGCGCCACCGGCACCAGCAAGCTGGACTTCCTCTCCCTCGGCATCGCCCTGGTCCTCGGCACCGCCGGACTGCCGCACATCCTGATCCGCTTCTACACCGTGCCCACCGCCAAGGCGGCCCGGAAGTCGGTGTTCTGGGCGATCGGCCTGATCGGCGCCTTCTACCTGATGACCCTCGCCCTCGGCTTCGGCGCGGCCGCGCTGATCAAGCCCGACGAGATCATCGCGTCCAACAAGTCCGGCAACACCGCGGCCCCCCTCCTCGCCCTCCACCTGGGCGGCGTCGACTCCAACTGGGGCGCGATCCTGCTGGCCACGATCTCGGCGGTGGCCTTCGCGACGATCCTCGCGGTGGTGGCGGGCCTCACCCTGGCGTCCTCGTCGTCCTTCGCGCACGACATCTACGCCAACGTCATCAAGAAGGGCCAGGCCACCGAGAAGCAGGAGATCAACGCGGCCCGGTACGCCACCGTCGGCATCGGCGCCGTCTCCATCCTCCTCGGCGCCCTCGCCCGCGACCTGAACGTCGCCGGCCTGGTCGCCCTGGCCTTCGCGGTCGCCGCCTCCGCCAACCTGCCGACCATCCTCTACAGCCTCTTCTGGAAGCGGTTCACCACCGCCGGAGCCCTCTGGTCGATCTACGGCGGCCTGGTCACCGCGGTCGGCCTGGTGCTGTTCTCGCCGGTGGTGTCCGGCAAGGAGACGTCGATGTTCCCGGGCGTCGACTTCCACTGGTTCCCGCTGGAGAACCCGGGCATCATCTCGATCCCGGTCGGATTCCTCCTCGGCGTCGTGGGCACTCTGCTGTCCAAGGAGGCCCCGGACGCCGCCAAGTACGCGGAACTCGAAGTGCGGTCCTTGACCGGCACCGGAGCGCACTGAGCTTCGTACGACTGGCCGCGTCGACAGGATCATAGGATCCTACGACGCGGCCGCGTCGTACCTCGTGGTATCAGGCCTCTCCCGATGTCAGTGCTGTCACGTAGGCTCACAAGTGACAGCAAGGATCTGATCCGGAACGAGGGAGGGGGCCCGCGTGCTCATCGACACCTATGGCCGAGTGGCAACCGACCTGAGAGTCTCGCTGACCGACCGGTGCAACCTGCGCTGTACGTACTGCATGCCCGAGGAGGGCCTGCAGTGGCTGGCCAAGCCCGACCTGCTCACGGACGACGAGATCGTCCGGCTGATCGACATCGCCGTCCGCCTGCTGGGCGTCGAGGAGGTCCGCTTCACCGGCGGCGAGCCGTTGCTGCGCCCCGGCCTGGTCGGCATCGTCGAGCGGGTGGCGGCCCTGGCCCCCCGCCCCCGGATGTCCCTGACGACCAACGGCATCGGCCTGCGCCGTACCGCGACGGCCCTCAAGGCGGTCGGCCTGGACCGGGTCAACGTCTCCCTGGACACCCTCCGCCCGGACGTCTTCAAGACCCTGACCCGCCGCGACCGCCACCAGGACGTCCTCGACGGCCTTCAGGCCGCCCGCGACGCCGGTCTCACCCCGGTCAAGGTCAACACGGTCCTGATGCCCGGCCTGAACGAGGACGAGGCCCCCGACCTCCTCGCCTGGGCGGTGGCCCACGGCTACGAGCTGCGCTTCATCGAGCAGATGCCCCTGGACGCCCAGCACGGCTGGAAGCGCGACAGCATGGTGACGGCCGGGGACATCCTCGCCTCCCTCCGCACCCGCTTCGACCTCACCCCCGAGGGCGCGGACGACCGCGGCTCGGCCCCCGCGGAGCGCTGGCTGGTCGACGGCGGCCCGCACCGCGTCGGCGTCATCGCCTCGGTCACCCGCCCGTTCTGCGCGGCCTGCGACCGCACCCGCCTCACGGCCGACGGCCAGATACGGACCTGCCTGTTCGCGCGGGAGGAGACGGACCTGCGCGGCGCGCTCCGCTCGGGCGCGCCGGACGAGGAGATCGCCCGCAGGTGGCGGCTGGCGATGTGGGGGAAGAAGGCGGGGGCGGGACTGGACGATCCGCAGTTCGTGCAGCCGGACCGGCCGATGTCCGCGATCGGCGGCTAGCCGGGTCCACCCGGCCTGCCCGGCCTTTCTATCCGTCCTGCTCAGGTGATTCGGGCGATTCCCACTCCCGCAACAGCACGACGTCCTTCAGGAACCCCCGCACCCCCAGGAACTGCGAGAGGTGCTCCCGGTGCTCCTCACACGCGAGCCAGGTCTTGCGCCGCTCCGGTGTGTGGATCTTCGGGTTGTTCCACGCCAGCACCCACACCGCGGCGGCGCGACAGCCCTTCGCCGAACAAATAACGTCACTCACGACTTCGTCTCGCACTGCTTCGTCTCGCAAAAAAAGCCCCGTAAACAAGGCGACGCCGAGCAGCCACGGGGGGAGCTGCCCGGCGTCGGTCCGTCGCTCCGACGGGGGATGCGGAGCGCGTACGCAGTATGTCACGGGTCACCCTTGGCCCGGCACTGGAACTGCACGATAGATCTGAGCATTTCTTGAGCTTCGGGCGGAACCGCCACCCGTCCGCGCGGCGTCCATGATGCTCAGACCGACTCCGGCCGCTCGCCGCTCACGGCCCCTGCCGCCGGATCCGCCACCACGTCCTCCGGGACGGATTCCGCCTGCGTCTCCTCCGCCCGCGGCGGCGCGATCATCAGCCGGGTGGGCGCGACCCCGAAGGTCGACGGAAGCGACGGCGGCCGCTCCCGTCCGGCGTTGGCGATGACGACGGCGACATAGGGGAGCAGCGCCCCGAGCACCAAGGCCACGACGGCGACGTACCGTTCGACGTTCCACAACGTCACCGCGAGGATCACCGACATGGTCCGGATGCCCATCGAGATGACGTACCGTCGCTGCCGGCCGCGTACGTCCTCCGCCAGGCCGGTACGGGCTCCGGTGATCCGGAACACCTGGACGTTGCCGTCGCCGCGCTGCTTCCGCATCACATTCCACCATCCGCCCGCATCGGACTCTCCCCGCCCCGTACCCGGTCCGCACCCCCTCGGGGAACCGGTCCAGGACCCTTCCCACGGTACGCCGCGCCTGCGCTGCCTTCGAGACCGGGTCGCCCTCCCGCCTGCGTGAACGCCCTGCGCCGTAGCGCGTACGGGCGTACCGACATGCGCCGTACGGCGTACGGGCCGAGACTTGGCGTAATGCTCACGTCGAGCCGTACGAGGAGGCAGTCATGGGCTGGTTGTGGGCGATCATCGTGGGTTTCGTGCTGGGCCTGATCGCGAAGGCGGTCATCCCGGGCAAGCAGCACAGCCCCCTGTGGCTGACGACCATCTTCGGCATCCTGGGTGCCATCGCCGGCAACGCGATCGCCCGCGCGGCGGGCGTGGCGGAGACGAGGGGCATCGACTGGACCCGTCACCTGTTCCAGCTGGTGGCGGCGATCATCATCGTCTTCCTGGGCGACATGGCGTACACGGCGACGCTGGGGAAGCGGAAACAGCGCATCTGAAGGTCCCGTACTTCACGACGCCCCCGAGCCGAAGCGCCCCGAAAGGGGCGCGGGGAACTGCGCGACCAGCCACGACGAACCCGCGGCCGACAACGCACCCCGCACCCCAACGGCGCTCAGGAACCGACGACCTCCACGGCCGCCAGGTTCTTCTTCCCCCGCCGCAGCACCAGCCACCGCCCGTGCAGCAGTTCCGCAGGAACCGGCACCGCGTCCTCGGCGGTCACCTTCACGTTGTTCACGTAGGCCCCGCCCTCCTTCACGGTCCGCCGCGCGGCGGACTTGGAGGCCACCAGCCCGACCTCGGCGAACAGGTCGACCACCGGACCCAGCTCGGCGACCTTGACATGCGGCACCTCGGACAGCGCCGCGGCCAGCGTCCGGTCGTCCAGCTCCGCCAGCTCGCCCTGCCCGAACAGCGCCCTGGACGCCGCGATCACCGCGGCGGTCTGGTCGGCCCCATGGACGAGCGTCGTCAGCTCCTCGGCCAGCGCCCGCTGCGCGGCCCGCGCCTGCGGACGCTCCTCGGTCTGCTTCTCCAGCTCCTCGATCTCCTCATGAGACCTGAAGCTGAAGATCCGCAGGAACTTGGAGACGTCCCGGTCGTCAGCGTTCAGCCAGAACTGGTAGAAGGCGTACGGCGTGGTCATCTCCGGGTCGAGCCAGACCGTGCCGGACTCCGTCTTGCCGAACTTGGTGCCGTCGGCCTTGGTGATCAGCGGTGTGCCCAGTGCGTGCACCACGGCGTCGGGCTCGACCTTGTGGATCAGGTCGGTGCCCGAGGTGAGGTTGCCCCACTGGTCGCTGCCACCGGTCTGCAGCGTGCAGCCGTACCGCCGGTACAGCTGGAGGAAGTCCATGCCCTGGAGGATCTGGTAACTGAACTCCGTGTAGCTGATGCCCTCCTGGGACTCCAGGCGCCGGGCCACGGCTTCCTTCGCGATCATCTTGTTCACGCGGAAGTGCTTGCCGATGTCACGCAGGAACTCGATGGCCGACAGGCCCTGCGTCCAGTCCAGGTTGTTGACCATGACCGCCGCGTTCGGACCCTCGAAGTCCAGCAGCGGAGCGATCTGGGCGCGCAGCCGCTCGACCCACTGGGCGACGACCTCGGGGGCGTTGAGCGTGCGCTCGGAGTTCGGCTTCGGGTCACCGATCAGGCCGGTGGCACCCCCGACCAGGCCCAGCGGGCGGTTCCCCGCCTGCTGGATCCGGCGCATCGTCAGGATCTGCACGAGGTTGCCGAGGTGCAGGCTGGGCGCGGTCGGGTCGAAACCGCAATAGAACGTGACGGGACCGTCCGCGAACGCCTTGCGCAATGCGTCCTCGTCCGTGGAGAGGGCGATGAGCCCCCGCCACTTCAGCTCGTCGACGATGTCCGTCACGGTTCTCGTATCTCCTTGGGTGGTCTCGTCAGCAGGTACGAGGTTATACGCCCTGGCTGACAGAGCTCATATTGAAGTCGGGCACCCGCAGCGCGGGCATCGCAGCCCTAGTGAACCAGTCGCTCCACTCCCTCGGCAGCGTCTTTTCCGTGCGCCCGGCCTCGGTCGCCCGCCCCAGCAGGTCCACCGGCGACTCGTTGAACCTGAAGTTGTTCACCTGCCCGGTGACCTGGCCGTTCTCCACCAGGTAGACGCCGTCCCGGGTCAGGCCCGTGAGCAGCAGCGTCGCCGGGTCGACCTCGCGGATGTACCAGAGGCAGGTCAGCAGCAGCCCGCGCTCGGTCGACGCGACCATGTCGTCCAGGGAGCGGTCCTGGCCGCCGTCGAGGATCAGGTTGCCGCCCGCCGGGGCGACCGGCAGCCCGGTGAGGCCCGCGGTGTGCCGGGTGGTGGTCAGGTGCTTCAGCGTGCCGCCCGCGACCCACTCGGTGGTGCCGACGGGCAGCCCGTTGTCGAAGACCGACTGGTCGCCGCCGGAGGAGTGCGCGACGACGAAGGGCGCCGATTCCAGGCCCGGCTCGTTCGGGTCGCTGCGCAGGGTCAGCGGCAGGTCGGTCAGCTTCTCGCCGACGCGGGTGCCGCCGCCCGGCTTGGAGAACACGGTCCGGCCCTCGGCCGCGTCCCGCCCGGACGCCGACCACAGCTGGTAGATCAGCAGGTCGGCGACGGCGGTCGGCGGCAGCAGCGTCTCGTACCGGCCGGCCGGCAGGTCCACGCGCCGCTCGGCCCAGCCGAGCCGTACCGCGAGCTCGGCGTCGAGCGCGCCGGGGTCGACGTCCTTGAAGTCCCGCGTGGAGCGTCCGGCCCAGGCCGAGCGCGTACGGTCCGGCGACTTGGCGTTCAGCTCCAGCGTCCCGGTGGGCTGGTCGTGCCTGAGGCGCAGCCCGGTCGAGGTGCCCACGTACGTCGACACCAGCTCGTGGTTGGCGAAGCCGTACAGCTCGCGGCCACCGGCACGCGCGCGTGCGAAGGCCTCGCCGAGTGCCGGGGCGAAGTCGGCGAACACGGCGGAGGAGGTCTCGGCGGGCGCGTCGGTGAAGTCCGGGGCCTCCGGTACGCCGGTGACCAGCGGCTGGGCGTCCTCGGCGGCCCCGGCGCCGCGCGCGGCGGCCTCGGCGGCCCGCACCAGCGGCTCCAGGTCGTCGGCGGTCACGGCCGACCGGGACACGACACCCGAGGCGGTGCCCTCCTTGCCGTCCACGGTGGCGACGACGGTGAGCGAACGGCCGCGCGTGACGCCGTTGGTGGTGAGCGCGTTGCCGGCCCAGCGCAGGTTGGCGGTGGAGTGCTCGTCGGCGATGACCACGCAGCCGTCCGCCCGGGACAGTTCCAGAGCGCGCTCGACGATCTCGTGCGGCTTGTTGCTACGGGCGCTCATCGACCGGCCTCCTGCGTGGTGTTGAGGATGTTGACGCCCTTGAAGAGGGCCGAGGGGCAGCCGTGCGACACCGCGGCGACCTGTCCCGGCTGTGCCTTGCCGCAGTTGAAGGCGCCGCCGAGGACGTACGTCTGGGGGCCGCCGACGGCCGCCATGGAGCCCCAGAAGTCGGTGGTCGTCGCCTGGTAGGCGACATCGCGCAGCTGCCCGGTGATCCGGCCGTTCTCGATCCTGAAGAACCGTTGTCCGGTAAATTGAAAATTGTACCTTTGCATGTCGATCGACCAGGAGCGGTCGCCGACCACGTAGATTCCGCGGTCGACCCCGCCGATCAGGTCCTCCGTCGCCAGCCCGGCCGGGTCCGGCTGCAGGGACACGTTGGCCATGCGCTGCACGGGGACGTGTCCGGGGGAGTCGGCGTACGCGCATCCGTTGGAGCGGTCGAAGCCGGTCAGCCGGGCGATCCTGCGGTCCAGCTGGTAGCCGACGAGCGTGCCGTCCCTGACCAGGTCCCAGGACTGGGCCGCGACGCCCTCGTCGTCGTACCCGACGGTCGCCAGGCCGTGCTCGGCGGTGCGGTCGCCGGTGACGTTCATCAGGTCGGAGCCGTACTTCAGCTTGCCGAGCTGGTCGAAGGTGGCGAAGGAGGTGCCGGCGTAGGCGGCCTCGTAGCCGAGCGCGCGGTCCAGTTCGGTGGCGTGGCCGATGGACTCGTGGATGGTCAGCCACAGGTTGGAGGGATCGACCACCAGGTCGTACAGGCCCGCCTCGACGCTCGGCGCCCGCATCTTCTCGGCCAGCAGCTCCGGGATCTGCTCCAGCTCGGCGTCCCAGTCCCAGCCGGTGCCGGTGAGGTACTCCCAGCCACGGCCGACCGGCGGCGCGATGGTCCGCATCGAGTCGAACTCGCCACTGGACTCGTCGACCGACACGGCCGTCAGCTGCGGATGCAGCCGCACCCGCTGCTGGGTCGTCACGGTCCCGGCCGTGTCCGCGTAGAACTTGTTCTCGTGCACGGTGAGCAGCGAGGCGTCGACGTGGTTGACGCCGTTCGCCGCCAGCAGCCGCGCGCTCCACTCCGCGAGCAGCGCCGACTTCTCCTCGTCCGGCACGGTGAACGGATCGATCTCGTACGCCGAGACCCACGTCTTCTCCGCGTGCACCGGCTCGCCGGCCAGTTCCACCCGCTCGTCCGACCCGGCGGCCTTGATGACCTGCGCCGAGAGTTTCGCCATGGCCACCGCCTGCGAGGCGACCTTGGCGGCCGCGTCGAGGGTCAGGTCCACCCCCGACGCGAAGCCCCACGTGCCGCCGTGCACGACCCGGACCGCGTACCCCAGGTCGGTGGTGTCCGAGGATCCGGCGGGCTTGGCGTCCCGCAGCCGCCAGGACGCGCTGCGCACCCGCTCGAACCGGAAGTCCGCGTGCTCGGCCCCCAGCGCACGCGCGCGTGCCAGCGCGGCGTCGGCCAGGGCCCGTAGCGGAAGCGCTGTGAAGGCTTCGTCGATGGAATGAGGCACGGAGGTCTCCCTGCTGTCGTGGCCTGTCCGTCCGATCATGTCGCGCCCGCGGGCGCACGGACCACAGGTTTCGGCCCGGCGTCGCGGCTTTCTGTAGGGACCCGACAGTGACACTCCCGAGCCACTGTCGGTGCCCGCTTGCCCGCGGCGATGGCCGGACCGATAGGTTTTCGATGAAGCCGCCTGTCGTGTCAGCTGTTCGGGCGGGTTGTCAGACCGATCGAAAGGTGATCCGTTGAGCCGCTCGGTTCTCGTCACTGGAGGCAACCGGGGCATCGGCCTCGCCATCGCCCGCGCTTTCGCCGACAACGGCGACAAGGTTGCCGTCACGTACCGCTCCGGTGAGCCGCCGGCCCTGCTCAAGGAACTGGGCGTCCTGGCCGTCAAGTGCGACATCACCGACTCCGAGCAGGTGGAGCAGGCCTACAAGGAGATCGAGGACGCGCACGGCCCGGTCGAGGTCCTGATCGCCAACGCCGGCATCACCAAGGACACGCTCCTGATGCGGATGTCCGAGGAGGACTTCACCTCGGTCGTCGACACCAACCTCACCGGCACCTTCCGGGTCGTCAAGCGCGCCAACCGCGGCATGCTGCGCGCCAAGAAGGGCCGCGTCGTCCTCATCTCGTCGGTCGTCGGCCTCTACGGCGGCCCCGGCCAGGCCAACTACGCCGCCTCCAAGGCCGCCCTGGTCGGCTTCGCGCGCTCCCTCGCCCGTGAGCTGGGCTCGCGCAACATCACCTTCAACGTCGTCGCGCCCGGCTTCGTCGACACCGACATGACCAAGGTGCTCACCGACGAGCAGCGCGCCACCATCGTGTCGCAGGTGCCGCTCGGCCGGTACGCGGAGCCCGAGGAGGTCGCCGCGACGGTGCGGTTCCTCGCCTCGGACGACGCCTCGTACATCACTGGAGCCGTCATCCCCGTTGACGGCGGACTGGGAATGGGTCACTGATCACCATGAGTGGAATCCTCGAGGGCAAGCGCATCCTGATCACGGGTGTGCTGATGGAGTCCTCCATCGCCTTCCACGCGGCCAAGCTGGCCCAGGAGCAGGGTGCCGAGATCATCCTCACCGCGTTCCCGCGGCCCACCCTGACCGAGCGCATCGCCAAGAAGCTGCCGAAGCCCACCAAGGTCATCGAGCTCGACGTGACGAACGATGAGCACCTCGGCCGCCTTGCCGACCTCGTCGGCGAGGAGCTCGGCGGCCTCGACGGCGTCGTCCACTCCATCGGCTTCGCCCCCCAGGACGCCCTCGGTGGCAACTTCCTCAACACGCCGTTCGAGTCCGTCGCCACCGCCATGCACGTCTCGGCGTACTCCCTGAAGTCGCTGACCATGGCCTGCCTGCCGCTGATGCAGAACGGCGGCTCGGTCGTCGGCCTCACCTTCGACGCCCAGTACGCCTGGCCGCAGTACGACTGGATGGGCCCGGCCAAGGCCGCCCTGGAGGCCACCAGCCGCTACCTTGCGCGCGACCTGGGCAAGCAGAACATCCGCTGCAACCTCATCGCCGCCGGCCCCATCGGCTCCATGGCCGCCAAGTCCATCCCGGGCTTCAGCGAGCTGGCCGCGGTCTGGGACCACCGCTCCCCGCTGGAGTGGGACCTGAAGGACCCGGAGCCGGCCGGCAAGGGCATCGTCGCCCTGCTGAGCGACTGGTTCCCGAAGACCACCGGCGAGATCGTCCACGTGGACGGCGGTCTGCACGCCATCGGCGCCTGACCCGCACGGACTCGTCGAGGCCCGCATCCCGCGAGGGGTGCGGGCCTCACCCGTTCGGCCCACCGGCCGGGTGATCACCCGCCGGGCGGCGCACCCTGGAGACGCGGCGGCGCACCCTGGTTGCGCGTTCACCGCGCGATGTCCCTCCCCAGCCCGGCCGAGGAGGTCCCCTTGTGCGCCTTTCCCGCAGCCTGGCCCCGGTGACCCTGGCCCTCGCCCTCGTGGTGTCGCTGCCCTGCACCGCGGAGTCCCACGCGCGCGTGCCGAGCGGACACGGGCCGGCCCCGCAGCTGTTCGGCGCGTCCTGCCGGACCACCGTCCGCGGCTCCCACGTGGTGGCCTACTGCCACAACCCCTACGTCGACACGGACCGGGTGCGGCTGCACATCGAGTGCGCCCAGTGGTGGGACATCGACACCGACGGCTCCCCGGTCGACACCGGCCCGGCGATGACCGTACGGCTCTCCGGCCGCTGCTGGAAGGAGGTCCGCGCGGTGTGGATCAGCCACCAGAAGGTGAGCTGAACCGGTCCGGACAGCACAGGAACGGATAGCTCGCCGCCTCCTTCGCTGCCGCGTCCGCGTCGCCCGCGCGGATCGCCTCGACCAGCCGGGTGTGGTCCATGTACGACTGCGGCGTCAGCTCGGCGCCGACGTCCGCGCGCAGCCACTCCCGCAGCACCTCGCCCAGGTCGGCGTACATCGCCGTCAGCACGTCGTTGTGCGAGGCGGCCACCACGGCCAGGTGCAGGGTCGCGTCCGCCGCCACGAAGGCCTCCGCGTCGCCCGACCGCCAGGCCTGCTCGCGGCGCGCCAGGAGGGTGTCGAGCTGCCCGAGGTCCTTCTCGGTACGGCGCACCGCGGCCAGCCGGGCGGCCGACGACTCCAGGGTGGAACGCAGCTCGGCGATGTGCCGGGGGTCGGCCTCGGCGAACCGGCGGTGCATCACGCCGGCCAGCTCACTGGTGGCCGCGACGTACGTCCCCGAGCCCTGGCGGATGTCCAGCAGGCCGTTGTGGGCCAGCGCCCGGACGGCCTCCCGGACGGTGTTGCGGGCCACCCCGAGCTGCTCGACCAGCTCCGGCTCGGTGGGGATGCGAGCCCCGACCGGCCACTCGCCCGAGGTGATCTGGTTCCGCAACGCGGCGATGACCTGCTCGGACAGCGCCGAGCGGCGCGGATGGCTCAGAGGCATGACACACCTTCGCACGCGAGGGCCCGGCGGGGGCGGCCGGGCCTGCCAGGGGATGGACAACCATTCATCCCATGATTCTATGATGGGCCTCATGGCAGGCAAGGAAACCGGCACCACGACCTCTGAGACAACCGAGCCGGCTGAGCCGACTGAGCCGACACGTGCGACGGCAGCCGGCGGCGGCCCCGCGACCGCCACGCGCGCGTGGACGACACGGCTGGTCGTCGTCGGCATCGTGCTGTCCGCCGTCAACCTCCGGCCCGCCATCACCAGCCTCGGCGCGCTCCTGGAGGAGGTCCGCGACGGCCTCGGCATGAGCGGCAGCGTGGCCGGACTGCTCACCTCGGTGCCCCCGCTCTGCTTCGCCGTCTTCGGCGTCATGGCCCCCCGACTCGCCCGCCGCTTCGGCCCGGCGGCCGTGGTCTGCGCGGGCATGGCGGCCGTCACGGCCGGCCTGCTGATACGGCCGTACGTCGGGAGCACCGCCGGGTTCCTGGCCGGCAGCGCGCTCGCGCTCATGGGCATCGCGGTCAGCAACGTGCTGATGCCGGTCATCGTCAAGCGCTGGTTCCCCGACCGGGTCGGCGCCATGACCGGCCTGTACTCGATGGCCCTCGCCGCCGGCACCTCGGTGGCCGCCGCGGTGACCGTGCCCCTGACCGACGCCCTCGGCGGCAGCTGGCGGACCGGGCTGACGGTCTGGGCCGGGCTCGCGGCGGTCGCGGTACTGCCCTGGGTCCCGCTGGCACGGGACCGCGGAACGGCGCCGGCCCCCGAGGCCGAGGCACGCGCGCGTGCGGAGCGGCAGCCGCCCGCCCTGCGGATCACCCGCAGCCGTACCGCCTGGGCGCTCGCCGTGTTCTTCGGGCTCCAGGCCACCGCCGCCTACATCACGATGGGCTGGATGGCCCAGATCTTCCGGGACGCGGGCGTCTCCGCGAGCACGGCCGGACTCCTGCTGGCCGTCACCATGGCGATGGGCGTACCGCTGGCCTTCGTCATCCCGCGCGTGGCCACCCGGCTGCCGCACCAGGGCCCGATCGTGATCGCGCTCGGCGTCTGCGGCCTCGCCGGGTACGCCGGCCTGTACCTCGCGCCCGCCGGCGGCGCCTGGGCCTGGGCCGTGCTGCTCGGCATCTCGAACTGCGCCTTCCCGCTGGCCCTCACCATGGTCGGGATGCGGGCCAGGACCGGCGCGGGCGTCGCCCAGCTCTCCGCCTTCGCCCAGAGCACCGGATACCTGATCTCCGTCCCGGGCCCGCTGCTGGTGGGCGTGCTCTACCAGCACAGCGGCGGCTGGGGCCTGCCGATCGCCCTGATGGTCGGCCTGATGATCCCGCAGATGGCCGTCGGCGTCCTGGCCGGCCGGGACCGCGTCGTGGAGGACGAGGCGGCCGCGACCGGCTGACCTCGCACCGGCCCCCTTCGGCCGCGGCGCCGCCCCCGGTCAGCCCCCCGCACCGACCGCCGTCGGCCCCTGTCTGCCTTTGTCGGCCTGTTTCGGCCCGTGTCGCGGCCACCCCGCGCGGGCTGTCCGCTCCCCGGGGTGCCAGACTGACCCCATGCCAGTGCTCGACCCGAACCCCCAGAACGGTCAGAAGAAGATGCTGATCGTCTTCGGCTCGTTCTTCGCCATCTTCATCGTCATCGCCGTCATCGCGACCCTCGCGTCCCCCTGACCACAGCCGGCCACCGCCCCCGCGGCCGGTGGTGGGGCTAGCCCCACCATCCCCTAGGGGGTGAGGGTCAGGGTCAAGTGGGTGGATCACCGGATGGGGCGGCGGCCGCGGATTCCGTAGTTTCGAGGTGTGGCCGCGAGGGCGGCCGACAGACCCCGGAGACCAACGGAGGCGATCATGCCGGCCCCAGCGCACACCCGGTCCCACCCGGCGACCCCGGGCAGCGTCGACATCCGGCTCCCCTGGTGGGCGCTCGCCCTTCCCGCGCTTGCCTTCGTCGCCCTGCTGATCCTGATACTGAACCCGGCGGACGCCCACGCGGCCACCGGAGACCCCGCCGTCACCCACCTCTTCGAGCGCGTCCAGCAGATCGTCACCCGCTAGCGCAGCCAGGGGCTCGGCACCCGCGGACCGGGCGAAGCCGCATGTCAACTCCCTGCGCCCGATGGCCTGTTTCATGCGAAGCTGGGTGCCATGAGCGTCGCAGAACCCCGCAGGATTGTCCTCTTCCGCCATGCGAAAGCCGACTGGCCACAGGTGACCGATCACGAGCGACCGCTCGCTGAGCGGGGCCGAATGGACGCCGCCGTCGCCGGACGCAAGCTCGCGGACAGCGGCATCACCTTCGACCTGGCACTGTGCTCCACCTCCGTGCGCACCCGGGAGACCTGGAAGCTCGCCGTCCACGAGCTCGCGCACCGGCCGAAAACCGTCTATGAGGAGCGGGTGTACGAGGCCTCGCCGGGCGAGCTGATCGCCGTGCTCAACGAGGTGCCCGACGACGTACAGACCGTGATCCTCATCGGCCACAACCCCGGCGTGCACGGCCTGACCGAGATCCTCGCCGGCGCCGCCGAGGACGACGCCCGCGAGTGGATGAACCGCCGCGGCTTTCCCACCGCCGCCTTCGCCGTCCTGACGCACGAGGGCTCCTGGAAGGCTCTGGAGCCCGGCGTGGCCACGCTCGCGGACTACTGGGCACCCTCCGAGTGAGACGTGAGACCACCGCACCACCACAGACGTGACACGACGAGGGCCCGGCACCGTGGAAATCGGTGCCGGGCCCTCGTGTCCGGATCGGCCGGACGGCTCAGCTCTCGTCGTGGGTGTCCGCCGCCTCGACCTCTTCGCGGGTGACACCCAGCAGGTACAGGACCGTGTCCAGGAACGGGAAGTTCACCGCCGTGTGCGCGGCCTCGCGGACCACCGGCTTGGCGTTGAAGGCGACCCCGAGGCCGGCCGCGTTCAGCATGTCGAGGTCGTTGGCCCCGTCGCCGACGGCCACCGTCTGCACCAGCGGCACGCCCGCCTCGGCGGCGAACCGGCGCAGCAGCCGTGCCTTGCCCGCCCGGTCCACGATCTCGCCGGTCACCCGGCCGGTCAGCTTCCCGTCGACGATCTCGAGCGTGTTGGCCTGGGCGAAGTCCAGCCCCAGCCGCTCCTTCAGATCGTCGGTGACCTGGGTGAAACCGCCCGAGACGACGCCGACTTGGTAGCCGAGCCGCTTCAGCGTACGGATCAGGGTCCGCGCGCCCGGCGTCAGCCGTACCTCGGCGCGCACCTTCTGCACGACCGACTCGTCCAGCCCCTTCAGCAGCGCCACGCGCGCGTGCAGCGACTGCTCGAAGTCCAGCTCGCCGCGCATCGCGGCCGCCGTCACCTCGGCGACCTGCTCCTCGCAGCCGGCGTGCGCCGCGAAGAGCTCGATCACCTCGTCCTGGATGAGCGTCGAGTCCACGTCCATGACGACCAGCCGCTGGGCCCGCCGGTGCAGGCCCGCCGAGACCACCGCGATGTCCACGCCGAGCTCGGCCGCGTCGGAGGCCAGGGCGGTGCGCAGCGGTTCGGTCGCCACGCCGGACACCGCGAACTCGACCGCTGTCACCGGGTACTTGGCGAGCCGGAAGATACGGTCGATGTTGCCGCCGGTCTTGGCGATCCGGGCGGCGATGGCGGCCGTCGACTCGGCGGTCAGCGGGTGGCCGAGGACGGTGACCAGGGAACGGCCGAGGCCACGCGGGCGGTTGTCGCCGTGGCCGGAGATGATCTCCGCCTGCATCTTCATCGACTCGGCCCAGCTGTGCACGGTCGCCCTGAGGTCGCCCTCAAGACCCGCCGGGGGCTGGGTCACGAGCGCGCACAGCACCAGGCGGCCTCGCGTGACGACCTGCTCGATGTCGACCACGTCGACCATGTAGGCGGCAAGAGTGTCGAAGAGGCCGGCCGTGATGCCCGGCCTGTCCTTGCCGAAAATCTTGACGAGGAGAGTGGGGACCTCGGAGGTCTGCGGATCGCTCATGGTGTAACCACCGTAACCGGCACCCAGTGCCTGCGGCGCAGGTGGTCCGCCTGACGGACACGGAACAATAGGTGTCGGGCCGGTGTCGGACGCCTTGCCTCCGCCCTACCGGCGAACGTGCGTGCGATGTCCACGGCCGGGGCCGGGGTGTGTCCCGCCGCGTCTTCACGCACGGTTCAGCGCCGGGACACGCAGGCGGCGGACGCCGTGATCCGCACGGATGACGCGTTCCGGACGGACCCCCCGATGCCCGCGGATGACGCGTTCCGGACGGACACCCCGATGCCCGCGGACGACGTGATCCGGACGGACACCCCGATCCCCACGGATGACGCGATCCGTGCGGTCGGCCGCTGCCCCGCCCGGCGCCCGGCCTCACCCACGGGGCCGCCTGGGCGGCGGAGGGGGTGGGGGAGGAGGCGGTGGCGGGGGCCCGGCGTTCGGACCGCCCTGGGATCCGTCGGGTCGCCGCGCGCCCGGCCGGGGCCCCGAGGAGCGAGGCGGCGGATCGAGGGGGCGCGCCATGGTGGGAGCGCCGTACACATCGCCCGACCCGGACGGCGGTACGTCGGAGGGGCCGCCGCCCGACCGGCTCTCCTCCGGCGCGCGGCGGCCGTCGTCCGCCGGGGGCGGTGCGCCCGGCGCACGACGGCCCGGGACGGCGGGACCGCTAGGCGGTGCCGTCCCCGCCCCCCGCACTCCACCGGACCGAGCCCCTCGGCCGCCCCCGGTCTCCCGCAGTTCCTCCGGCACCCGGAGGTAGGGGTTCGTGTTCGGATTGGGCGGTCGGTACGGCGTACCCGGCGCGTAAGGCCCCGTCGACTCGCTCCCGACCCGCCCCGGAGCCCGGTCGGCCCCCTGACGGGCAGGCCCGCCGCCCGCCTCGCCGTCACCCAGTGCCAGCGGAGCCGCCCGTGACCCCGCGGCCCCGGTCACCCACGCCAGCAGCGCCCCCGCGGCCCCCGCCGCCGCACCCCAGACCCCGCCGAGCAGCAACGCCATGCCCAGCTGCCCGTGCAGCTGGATCCCCGCCCCGAACGCGTCGAAGCCCAGCACCGACAGCGAGGCGTCCACCGACACGTCCGCCAGCCAGGCCAGCAGCGGCAGCGCGAGCGCGGTGGCGATCCCCAGGCGAACGGCACACCGCCCGGCGAACCCGAGCGCACCGGAACGCGAGCCCGGCCCACCACCGGGGCCTCCAGCCCCGGCCGAGCCGATCCCCCGCTCCACCGGAGTCCGCCCTGCCGGAGTCCGCCCCGCCGGAGTCCATCCCACCGGCGTCCGGACCGCCGTGAACACCCCGGCCAGCAGCATGAACAGGGCTGCCGCGACCCCCAGCAGCCACACCCGTCCGTCCAGGCCGGCCAGGTGGCCGAGCGTCACCGACTGGTCGGACTTCGAGTTCAGGAGCTCGTCCAGGGGGTGCGGCAGGAACATGGTCAGGACGCCCGTGGCCCGGCCGTCGAAGGGGACGAAGAGCCCGATCGGGATGCCGAGCCAGACGCCGTTCGGGGCGCCGAGCAGGGCCGCGCCCATGATCCGGGCCGGATGCGGGTCGCCGATCGCCGCGAAGGCCGCTGCCGCCCAGCCGGCCGCCACCGCCACCAGCGCCACCGTCACCAGCGCAGAGGCCGCCGGCCGTACCACCCGGTGCACCGCAGCCCAGCCGCGTGGCAGCGGGGTCCGGCGCGAGGCCAGCAGGGCGATCAGCAGGATGCCCACCGACCAGCCGAGACCGCCGAGCAGGGTCGCCGCCGTGTCCACGCTGAAGCCGACCGCGGCATTCGCGTGCACGAGGTCGCCGAGGCGGTCCGGCAGCAGCCCGCCGATGTCACCGATGCCGGGGATCTTCAGCCCGCCGCCGCTTCCGCCGCCGCCGCTCCCTCCGCCCGGCAGCTTGTCCAGGCCGAGCGCACCGCCGTCGATCGTCACGACGGAGTGACCCGCCCACGCCAGTCCGCCCAGCATCGCCACGAACAGCACCACCACCGAGCCCGCGCGGGCCAGCAGTTCGGCCGGTGCGATCACAACTCCGGCCGTGCGCAGGGACCGTAAGAAGAACCACGACAAAAGGAGCGCACCGACCAGACTCACCCCCAGTGGCGTGATCTCGATGGCCGTCGTGGCCTCGGCCCCCTTCAGACCGAAAGCGGACAGATCTCCGTCCGGGGTGACCGAACCACCCGCCCCGAGCGCCACAACGGCCGCGGTCATCGGGCCCAGCGAGCCCGCCGCGTCGGCCCGCAGGAGATGCAGGCCCAGCGCCGCCGTACCCGCCATGCCGATCAACGCCCAGCTCACGGCGGCTATCGAGGACAGCAGGATGTCGGCCCACGGCAGCCGCCCGCCGTGCCTCGCGTGCTCGACTCCCGTACCAGACGCATCAGCACTCATGGCAGACCCCCCGATCCGCAGGCGCCCCGGACCACTCCGTCGCGCTTGTCCCCCTCGCGTGGATTACCACTCTCCGGCCCGGTTTCAACCCCGTCAACGGAAAGAGTTGAAGCGCTCGTACGAGGCCGCCACAAGGCCCGGCTTTCGGTCAGAGGGCCGAGCCTGAAATAGTTCCCGACGATGTTCGACATCCCTAGACTCCCTGTGATGGGGGTAACTCGGGGGACTACTCATGGGGCTTGGAGTGCCGGAACTCGTACTGGAATCAAACGGACGCACCTGGACGCTCGATCCGTCCAGGTCATACACCCTCGGACGCGATCCGCAGGGGGACATCGTGTTCGACGACGCCAGGGTCTCCTGGCGGCACGCCACGATCAGCTTCGACGGCCGCAGTTGGGTCATCGAGGACCACGGCAGTACCAACGGCACCTTCGTGCAGAGCAGCCGGGTCCAGCGGTCGGAGATCGGCCCGGGCTCGGCCGTCCATCTCGGGAACGCGAACGACGGACCGCGCCTGAACCTCTCCGGCGCCGCGGCCGCCGTCGCCCAACCGCAGCCCCAGCAGCAGCCGTTCGCGGCGCAGGGCGCGGGCGGTGCGGGCTGGTCCCAGCCGCCGGCTCCGCAGCCGTCGGCCGCGCAGCAGCCGGCTCCGCAACAGGGCTGGCAGCAGGCCCCGTCGGCGATCCCGCAGCAGCAGGGCGCCCCGGCCATGGCCTCCGGTGGTGGCGCGGGGGCGCCGCCGGTCTACGGCGACCGCAGCCCGACCACCTTCCACCAGTTCTCCATCGGCCGCGTGATGCGCATCGGCCGTGCTCTGGACAACGAGCTGGTCGTCTCCGACCTGCAGGTCTCGCGCCACCACGCCGAGTTCCACTCCACGCCCGACGGCCGCATGGAGATCCGCGACCTCGGCTCGCACAACGGCACGTACGTCAACGGCATGCCGATCGCCAAGGGCGGCAGCGCGCTGCTCGACGCGGACGACATCGTGGGCGTCGGCCACTCCACCTTCCGGATCGTCGGCGACCGGCTCGAGGAGTTCGTCGACACCGGTGAGGTCTCCTTCTCCGCACGCCACCTGACCGTCACGGTCGACGGCGGCAAGCAGATCCTCAAGGACGTCTCCTTCGGCGTCCCGGAGAAGTCCGTGATCGCGGTCATCGGCCCGTCGGGATCCGGCAAGTCGACCCTGCTCAAGGCGCTCACCGGCTACCGCCCCGCCAACGAGGGCGAGGTGCTGTACGACAACCGCAACCTGTACAAGCAGTTCGCCGAGCTGCGCCAGCGCATCGGTCTGGTCCCGCAGGACGACATCCTGCACAAGGAGCTGACCGTCAAGAAGGCCCTCAAGTACGCGGCCAAACTGCGCTTCCCCGCCGACACCACGGCCGAGGAGCGCGAGGCCCGCATCGACGAGGTGCTGCGTGAGCTGAAGCTCGACGTCCACAAGGAGAAGAAGGTCACCTCCCTCTCCGGCGGCCAGCGCAAGCGCGTGTCGGTGGCCCTGGAGCTGCTCACCAAGCCGTCGCTGATCTTCCTCGACGAGCCCACCTCGGGCCTCGACCCGGGCATGGACCGCGATGTCATGCAGCTGCTGCGCGGCCTCGCCGACGACGGCCGCACGGTCCTCGTCGTCACCCACTCGGTGGCCGAGCTGGCGCTGTGCGACAAGCTCCTGGTGATGGCGCCGGGCGGCTCGGTCGCCTACTTCGGCCCGCCGGAGGAGGCGCTGAACTTCTTCGGCTACGACACCTGGGCCGACGTCTTCTCCGCCTTCGAGAACTACCGCGACTACGACTGGGCGGGCCGCTGGAAGGGCTCGCAGCACTACCAGATGTACGCCGCGGACATCGACGCGATTGCGCCGCAGTCCGTACAGATGCCGCCGATGCAGGTGATGAAGCCGAAGAAGCCGCAGAGCTGGGGGTCGCAGCTGCTGACCCTGGTCCGGCGGTACGTGTCGGTCATCGCGTCGGACAAGGGCTTCCTGGCGCTGACGGTGATCCTGCCGGCGGTGCTCGGCGCGGTGAGCCTGCTGATCGACAGCGACAAGGGCCTGCTGGTGAACCCGGTGAGCTCGAAGACCGGCGTGCCGGTCCCGAACGGCACGGCGACCACGGTCCTGCTGATCCTCGCCGTCGGCGCCTGTTTCGCGGGCGCCGCGAACTCCGTGCGTGAGCTGATCAAGGAACGGGTCATCTACGAGCGGGAGCGTGCGGTCGGCCTGTCCCGGTCGGCGTACCTGATGTCCAAGGTGGTCGTGCTCGGCGTGATCACCGTGCTGCAGGGCCTGATGGTCGGCCTGATCGGCTTCTCCAGCCGCGAGATCCCCGACCAGGGCGTGGTCCTCGGCCACTCCACCCTCTTCGAGCTGTGCATTCCGATCATGGGGCTCGGCTTCACCTCGATGATGTTCGGCCTGGTCATCTCCTCGCTGGTGAAGACGTCCGAGAAGACCATGCCGCTGCTGGTGATGTTCGCGATCATCCAGGTCGTGTTCACCGGCTGCCTGTTCAACCTGAACGGCGCGGTCGGCGTGAACCAGGTCTCGTTCCTGATGCCCTCCCGATGGGCGGTGGGCGCGGCCGGCGCCACGCTGGACTTCAACAACATCGCGCCCAACGTCGACGACCCGACCAAGACGGATCCGCTGTGGGACCACACGGCCGGCGCCTGGACCATGGACATGGCGGTGCTGATCGTCCTCGGCGTGATCTGCGGCTTCCTGGTGGCCCGCTTCCTGCGCCGCCACGAGCCCGAGGTCATGCGCAAGTAGCGCGCGCGGTCCCCGCGACGCCGTACGACGCCGAAGGGCGGCACCCGCACTGCGGGTGCCGCCCTTCGGCGTGTGCGTGCAGAGGTCCGCGCCGGCCTCAGTACGCGCTGTTGACGTTGTCGATCGAGCCGTACCGGTGCGCCGCGTAGTTGGCGGCGGCGGTGATGTTGGCGACCGGGTCGTAGATGTTCCAGGACGTGCCGTTGACGTGGTACGTCGCGAAGGTGGGCGGGATCACCTGCAGCAGGCCCTTGGACGGGATGCCGTTGATGGCGTTGATGTCCCAGTTGTTGATGGCGTTCGGGTTGCCGGAGGACTCCCGCATGATGTTGCGGTGCAGGCCGTTGTAGGAGCCCGGGATGCCCTTGGCGTTCATGATGTCGAGGGCCTGGCTGATCCAGCCGTCGAGGTTGTTGGCGTAGGTCTTCGCGGCGACCTGCTGGATCTGCGGGCGCTGCGCGGACCGGCTGGCGGCCTGCTGGGCGGCGCGCTTGGCGGCGGCCTTCTTGACAGCGGCGACGTGCTTCGTGTGGACCGCGTGGACGTGCTTGGCGTGAGCCGCGTGCAGCTTCTTCACGTGGGCCGTGTGGGCCTGCTTCACGTGGGCGACGTGGGCCGCGTGGACCTTCTTCACGTGCGCCACGTGCAGCTGGTGGGCGGAGGCCGGCTTCTTCTTGGCGGCGATGGCCTCGACCTTGACGTTCTGCAGGGCCAGCTGGTCGGTGACCTTGCCCGTGACGTCCTTGATCTGCGCGGTGCCGTTGGCCACCTGGGCGGCGGTCTGGGGGGTACCGGACGCGATCGTCTCGGCGCTGCTGGGCACGGCGGAGAAGGCGAGGGCGGCGGCGCCGAGCGTGGCGACACCGGCGAGCGCGATCTTGTGGTGCTTGGTCAGCGTGGGACTGTGGGAGTGCTTGGGCATGGCAGTGGACCTCTTCGAATAGCGCGGAGGTCGCTCGTTGTCCGCGGGGGAGACCGGCTCCTCCTGCACGAACACCGCGAGGGGAACCCGCGGTGCTGAGCGACGACAGCCATTCTTAGCGGCCGCAAAATGCCGTGGCAAAGGTGTGACGTACGATCCCCGATAGTGGAGCCCAGATGGGCAAATCGGGACAGACTAGAACGTCTGCCCCGTTCGCGCCGGGAGTGTTTATCTCCTATGTCCGTTCGTACGTGATGTGCGCCCTATGTGCGGCCTCACATCGACCGCACATGAATCTCACCAAGAGTTGCTGACGCAACGCTCTGTGTGAGGCCCCTCCTCCGGGAGGATGAGGTGCACGTCGCCGAACTCGTGCCACAGGTAGAGGCCGCGCAGCGCCTCCTCGTAGCTGCGGTCGACCGCGAGCCGCCCGGCGACCGCCTCCAGCATCAGCAGATGCGAAGCCTCCGGCTCGTGCAGCCCGGTCAGCAGCCCGTCCACCGCCCGCACCCCGCGCTCCGGCGTCACGACGAGCTCCGTCCACCCCGCGGCCGCCCGCACCACCCCGTCGGCCCCGGCGACCGACTCCACGGCCCGCACGGCGGTCGTCCCCACGGCGATCACCCTGCCCCCTCCGGCCTTCACGCTGTTGATCAGCCGCGCCGACGCCTCCGGCACGGCGAAACGTTCCGCGTACGGCGGCTCGTGCGCCTCCCCCGACGACACCCCGGTATGCAGCGTGATCGGCGCGAACTGCACCCCACGGCTCACCAGCTCCGCCACCAGCCGCGCCGTGAAGGGCCGGGCCGCACTCGGCATCTCCGCGCTCCCCGCCCCGTCCGCCGACGGCAGCGCGAACACCGTCTGATACACGGACAACGGCTGGTCCCGCTCCGTATAGGAGTAACGGATGGGCCGCCCGTGCTCCCGCAGCACCCCGCGCACGTCCGCGGCGGCCCGCGCCCACCACAGCCGCTCGCCCCGCTCGCTCAGCGGCTCCTCCAGGACCAGCCGCCCGCCCCCGGGCAGCCGCACCTCATTCCCCGCACGCGTACCCGCACGCGCGCGCGTGGTCCCCCTCCCGTCCGGCTCCCGCAGCTCGACCGCCCACCGCCCGTCGTCCCCGCGCGTGGAGAAGTGCACCACCACGCGCGCGTCCCCGACCCGCCCGTCCACGGCGGCCGCCAGCGTCGGCGAGGTGTTCACCACCAGCAGGTCCCCGGCCCGCAGCAGGCACGGCAGCTCGGCGAAGGCGTGGTGCGACACCGCCGTCCCGCGCGACACCAGCAGCCGTACGGCGTCCCGCTCCAGACCCGGCCCGCGCTGCTCGGCCGGCACCCGCGCGGACAGCTCCTCGGGCACCCGCACCACCGTCGTCATCGCCCCTCCACCAGGGCAGGCGCCCCGTACCGCCCGCTCGCCGGCCGCTCGTCCAGGAGCCGCAGGAAGGCCGGTACGACACTCACCGGTGCCGGCCGCGGATCGTCGTCGTCCGGTACGGCCGCCGCGTACAGGTCGGTCGCCATGTCCCCGGGATCCACCGCCCACACCCGCAGCCCCGGCTCCTCCACACCGAGCACCGCCGCCAGCTGGTCCAGGGCCGCCTTCGAGGCGCCGTAGCCGCCCCAGGTCTCGTACGCCTCGGCGCCCGCGTCCGAGCTGACCGTGACCACCGCGCCCGCTGCCGACTCCCGCAGCACCGGCAGCGCCTCCTGGACCAGGCCCAGCGCGGCCACCACGTTCACCTCCAGCGCCCGGCGCAGCCCCGCCAGGGGCAGCTCGCCCAGGCGCACCAGCGGCTCGGCGCCCAGCGCGCTGGCGTTGCTCACCAGCAGATCCACCCCGCCCAGCTCCCGCGCGGCGGCCACCAGGTCGGCCCGGTGCCCGGCGTCCGTGACATCGCCGGGCAGCGCCGCCACCCGCGTCCCGTGCTCCGCGACGGCCTCCGCCGTCTCCTTCAGCGCACCGGCCCCCCTGGCGTCCAGCACCAGATCCCAGCCGCGCGCGGCCAGCGCCTCGGCCAGCGCCCGCCCCAGCCCCTTCGAGGCCCCCGTGATGATCGCTACCGGCATGACAACCGTCCCCTCGGCTCCGTCCGCCCGCGTCGGCGGTGATCCCAACGTAGGAACCGGACCGCCCCGGGCGCCTCGGACGCGGGCCGCAACCGGGCGGGGTCCTTCGGACTAAGCCGCCGGTACGGGACCCGAGCCCTAGGTCCCCGGGTCTACGGCCACCGGCCCAGGCCCTGCCGCCGTCGGCCCGATCCGCGCTGTCGGACCCCGCCGGTACCGTGAGGACATGAGTCAAGGTCCCCGGTCCGGTCTGGCGGCGGTGAGCTCCGCGCTGCTGGCCATGAGCAGACACCTGGAGGTGCGCGACGTCCTCAAGACGATCGTCGCCTCCGCCCGTGAGCTGCTCGACGCCCAGTACGCCGCGCTCGGTGTCCCGGACGACCACGGCGGCTTCGCCCAGTTCGTCGTCGACGGCGTCACCGACGCCCAGTGGAAGGCCATCGGCCCGCTCCCGCGCCAGCACGGCATCCTCGCGGCGATGCTGCGCGAGGCGAAGGTCGAGCGGCTGGCCGACGTCCGCACGGACCCCCGCTTCGAGGGCTGGCCCTCCGCCCACCCCGACATGTCCGACTTCCTGGGCCTGCCGATCCGGGACGAGGACGAGGTCATCGGCGCACTTTTCCTGGCCAACAAGAACTGTGAGAAGCCGGAGGGCGGCTGCGGCTTCACCGCCGAGGACGAGGAACTCCTCTCCATCCTCGCCCAGCACGCGGCCATCGCCCTCACCAACGCCCGCCTCTACGAGCGCAGCCGCGAGCTGACCATCGCCGAGGAACGCTCCCGGCTCGCTCACGAACTGCACGACGCGGTGAGCCAGAAGCTCTTCTCGCTCCGCCTGACCGCCCAGGCCGCCGCCGCCCTGGTCGACCGCGATCCCTCCCGCGCCAAGGGCGAGTTGCAGCAGGTCGCCGTGCTCGCCGCCGAGGCCATCGACGAACTGCGCGCCGCCGTCGTGGAGTTGCGTCCCGCCGCCCTCGACGAGGACGGCCTGCTCGCCACCCTGCGCACCCAGGTCCAGGTTCTCGACCGTGCCCACACCGCGCGCGTGACCTTCGCCGCCAGTGGCTTCCGGGCCCTGCCCGCCGCCCAGGAGGAGGCACTGCTCCGGGTGGCCCAGGAAGCCCTGCACAACGCGCTCAGACACTCCGGGGCCGAGCACGTCGACGTGACCGTGAACCGGCGCGGCGGCGGCGCCGTCCTGCGGGTCACGGACGACGGCAGCGGCTTCGACCCGCACCTCACCCGGCGCGCCGGACGCCACCTCGGCCTGGTCTCCATGCGGGACCGGACGAGCGGCGTCGGCGGCACGCTGACCGTGGAATCGGCGCCCGGCAAGGGCACCACGATCGAGATGGAGGTTCCCGGTGGCTGACGCAATCCGGGTGCTGCTGGTCGACGACCACCAGGTCGTCCGCCGCGGCCTGCGCACCTTCCTGGAGGTCCAGGACGACATCGAGGTCGTCGGCGAGGCCGCCGACGGCGCCGAAGGGGTCGAGCGCGCCCAGGAGTTGACCCCCGACGTCGTCCTCATGGACGTCAAGATGCCCGGCCTGGACGGCGTGGCGGCGCTGCGCAGGCTCCGCGAACTCGACAACCCCGCGCGCGTGCTGATCGTCACCAGCTTCACCGAACAGCGCACGGTGGTCCCCGCCCTGCGCGCGGGCGCCGCCGGATACGTCTACAAGGACGTCGATCCCGACGCGCTCGCCACCGCCATCCGCTCGGTGCACGCCGGGCACGTCCTGCTCCAGCCCGAGGTGGCCGGCGCCCTGCTCTCTCAGGAGGAGGCCAACTCCGGCCAGGGCAGGGGCGGTTCGCTCACCGAGCGGGAGCGGGAGGTGCTGGGGCTGATCGCCGACGGCCGGTCCAACCGCGAGATAGCACGGGCCCTGGTGCTGTCCGAGAAGACCGTCAAGACGCACGTCTCGAACATCCTGATGAAACTCGACCTTGCCGATCGCACCCAGGCCGCCCTGTGGGCCGTTCGCCACGGCGTGACCGGCTGAAACGCCCTCCGCAACGCTTCACCGACGGCAACATGGAGGGTCGCCCTCCGGGCTGAGATTCATACCGTCGTGGGAATGTCACCCGGACGGCGCATCCTCTTGAGGCCGCCGCCGTTCTTCAGTGCGTGCTGCGGCGACCGCCGTGGCGAACGCCAAGGAGGGCTCAAGAAGTGAAGAACCTGAAGAAGGCAGCGGCCGTGACGATGGTGGCCGGCGGGATCATGGCCGCCGGTGCGGGAATGGCCTCCGCCCACACCGGCGGTGCCGGTGCGGTCGGCGCGGCCCACGGTTCTCCGGGCGTCGTCTCGGGCAACGTCATCCAGGCCCCGGTGGACGTTCCGGTCAACGTGGTCGGCAACAGCATCAACGTCGTCGGCGTGCTGAACCCCGCCTTCGGCAACCTCGGCCTCAACCACTGAGACCGCGCCGCACGGCGGCATCGACTTCCGGCCTTCCGGGCGCTCCCGGGAGGCCGGTCGGCTTTTCCGCCCGGCGGCTCCGCGCCCCGACGACCGGAACGGGCGGTCATGGTCGGGCGTCTCTCGTACGCCCTAACGCCCCCGCTCGCGCTCCTCCACCACCGAGTTGTACGCCGCGACCTGCGCACGCCGGGCCGTCCGCTCCACCGGCCGCAGTGCCAGCGACCGCGCCGCCATCTCCGACGCGCTCACCGCCCCGCCGTGCCCGTTGTCGTAGGCCAGCGAGATCAGCAGCCCCACCCGCTGCGCCAGCTCCAGCACCCGTACCGCCCGCGGCGGATACCCCGGAGCCAGTACCTCCCGGCCCCGCTCGGCCCGCGCCCGGTACGCGTCGATCGCCGCCTCCGCCACCGGCCCCGACCCGGCGACGTCCAGCTTCGACAGCACCTCCGTCGCGTCCCGCAGCGCCTCGGCCAGCTCCCGCTCCGCCTCACCGAGCGACGGCACGTCGGCCGGCGGCGCCTCCCGCACCGGCAGCACGTGCCAGACCACCTCGACATGTACATCGCCGGCCGGCCCGGCCTCGTACACCTCCGGCACCAGCCCGAACGCGGCGCCGTGACAGATCACCGCCTCCTCGGCCTCCAGCGCCCGCGCGTTGAACTCCGGCGGCCCGCTCAGCCCCAGCGGATGCCCCGACGCCGGCAGCGCGACCCGCAGCCCGGTCGCCCCCAGCGTCCGCAGCCGCCCCAGCGCCAGCGTGAGCCCGACCGGAGCCGACTCACCGGGCAGCCCCTCCACCCGCTGCACCGCGTCCTCGCCGACGATGGCGAGCACGGCGTCATCCGGAGAGACAAGTCCGGCCAAAAGGGCATTTCCCCAAGCGGCGAGGCGTCCTGAACGCGGTTCCGAGAGCATGCCCCCACCCTAAGGACAGGACCGATGGAATGGAGCGGCGCACTCGTGGCGTAGATTTCATGAGGGCTGCGCCCACCGGCGCCGCCACCCGGGCCACAGGCGTACGCGACAGCCGAGAACGGCGACACTGCAAGGGGAGACAACGCGCTCATGAGCGATGTTCTGGAGCTTCAGGACGTATCCGTGGTCCGGGAGGGCCGGGCTCTGGTGGACCAGGTCTCCTGGTCGGTGAAGGAGGGCGAGCGCTGGGTCATCCTCGGCCCCAACGGCGCCGGCAAGACCACCCTCCTCAACGTCGCGTCCAGCTACCTCTTCCCCAGCAAGGGCACCGCCACCATCCTCGGCGACACCCTCGGCAAGGTCGACGTCTTCGACCTGCGCCCGCGCATCGGCATGGCCGGCGTCGCCATGGCCGAAAAGCTCCCCAAGCGCCAGACCGTCCTGGAGACCGTACTCACCGCCGCCTACGGCATGACCGCCCACTGGCAGGAGGAGTACGACGAGGTCGACGAGCAGCGCGCCCGCGCCTTCCTGGACCGCCTCGGCATGACCGACTACGTGGACCGGAAGTTCGGCACCCTCTCCGAGGGCGAGCGCAAGCGCACCCTGATCGCCCGCGCCCTGATGACCGACCCCGAGCTGCTCCTCCTCGACGAACCCGCCGCAGGACTCGACCTCGGCGGCCGCGAGGACCTGGTCCGCCGCCTCGGCCGGCTCGCCCGCGACCCGATCGCCCCCTCCATGATCATGGTCACCCACCATGTCGAGGAGATCGCCCCCGGCTTCACCCACGTCCTGATGATCCGCCAGGGCAAGGTCCTCACCGCCGGCCCCCTGGAACTCGAACTCTCCTCCCGCAACCTCTCCCTCTGCTTCGGCCTCCCGCTCGTCGTCGAGCAGCTCGGCGACCGCTGGACCGCCCACGGACTGCCCCTGTCCTGACCGTTCCTGACGGGCCCTGACCCGGCAAAGCACTCTGTCGGGGTAGGCACCCCGGCCCTACCATGACTATGTGAACAGCATCGACGCATGGGTGTGGTGGCTGGTCGTCGCGGCGGCGCTCGGAATTCCGCTCGTGGTGACCGCGATGCCGGAGTTCGGCATGTTCGCGATCGGCGCCGTGGCCGCCGCCGGCACCGCCGGCCTCGGCGCGGGCACCGTGATCCAGGTGCTCGTCTTCGTCGTCGTCTCGGTCGCGCTGATCGCCGTCGTCCGGCCCATCGCGAACCGGCACGCCGCACAGCGCCCGCAACTCGCCACCGGCGTCGACGCGTTGAAGGGCAAACAGGCCGTCGTACTCGAACGCGTCGACGGCGGCGCGGACGGCCGGATCAAGCTCGCCGGCGAGATCTGGTCGGCGCGCGCCCTCGACCCGGACCGTGCCTACGAAGTGGGGCAGGAAGTCGACGTCGTGGAGATCGAGGGGGCCACGGCGATCGTCATCTGACCTCGTAAGACTCAACTGAACAGAAGAGTCCCCGAGTTGCGCGTGCGTCTGTCAGACTCATCCAGCAAGATCTTCAACAACCATAAGATCTGCCGAAGCGCCGAGGCGGAGAAGGGTACGGGGAGCGACGATGGAACCGGTCATCATCGTCCTGGTCATTCTGGTGGTGTTGGTCTTCATCGCCCTGATCAAGACGATCCAAGTCATCCCACAGGCGAGCGCCGCCATCGTCGAGCGCTTCGGCCGCTACACGCGGACCCTGAACGCGGGCCTGAACATCGTGGTCCCGTTCATCGACACCATCCGCAACCGCATCGACCTGCGTGAACAGGTCGTACCGTTCCCGCCCCAGCCGGTGATCACCCAGGACAACCTGGTCGTGAACATCGACACCGTCATCTACTACCAGGTCACGGACGCCCGCGCGGCCACCTACGAGGTCGCCAGCTACATCCAGGCCATCGAGCAGCTCACGGTCACCACGCTCCGCAACATCATCGGCGGCATGGACCTGGAGCGCACCCTGACCTCCCGCGAGGAGATCAACGCGGCCCTGCGCGGCGTCCTCGACGAGGCGACCGGCAAGTGGGGCATCCGCGTCAACCGCGTCGAACTGAAGGCGATCGAGCCGCCGACCTCCATCCAGGACTCGATGGAGAAGCAGATGCGCGCCGACCGTGACAAGCGCGCCGCGATCCTCACCGCGGAAGGCACCCGCCAGGCGGCGATCCTCACCGCCGAGGGCGAGAAGCAGTCCCAGATCCTGCGCGCCGAGGGTGAGGCCAAGGCGGCGGCACTCCGCGCGGAGGGCGAGGCGCAGGCGGTCCGCACGGTCTTCGAGGCCATCCACGCCGGCGACCCGGACCAGAAGCTCCTCTCCTACCAGTACCTCCAGATGCTCCCGAAGATCGCCGAGGGCGACGCCAACAAGCTCTGGATCGTCCCCAGCGAAATCGGCGACGCCCTCAAGGGCCTCTCCGGCGCGATGGGCAACTTCGGTAACCTGGGCGGCGGTTCGGGCGGCAGCGGCAGCGTCCCGGCTCAGGAACGCCGCGAGAAGCCGAACATCGACTGACGGTCCTGGAAAACAAAGGTTCCCCGCGCCCACCGGTTTTTTGGGGGCGCGGGGCTCTGTTTGATTTGCGGCTCCGCCGCGTGGGCGCGACAAGCCACGTACGACCGGCACTCGCCCGACCACGTCAGCCAGGCACATGACTAGGCGGCCACATCTCCCGCCAGCCACTCGGGAAGCGCCGCCAAATCCTCGGCCCCCATAGCCAGAAGCATCGCATCCTGCGGCGAAGGCTCGAACGGCTTCCGGAGCAACGGCATCTCCGCCTGCTCCGGTGTCCGGTCCGCCTTCCGGTGATTGTCCTCCGCGCAGGACGCCACCGTGTTCAGCCAGGAGTCGGCACCGCCCTGAGCCCGCGGCACCACATGGTCCACGGTCGTCGCCCGCTTCCCGCAGTACGCGCACCGGTGCCGGTCCCTGACCAGTACCCCCCGCCGCGACCACGGCGCCTGTCTCCGAAAGGGCACCCGTACATACCTGCACAGCCGTATGACCCGAGGCGCAGGTATATCCACCTCGGCACCGCGCATGCGCAGCTCGGGGTGGGCCTGCTCGACGACGGCCTTGTCCTGGAGCACCAGAACAACGGCGCGGTTCAACGTCACCGTAGACAGCGGCTCGAAGCTCGCGTTCAGCACCAGCGTGTCACGCATCCAGCCCACCTCCCATGTGCACCTGCCCACCCCCGGCGGGCTTGGATCAACTCTGGACGGGCGCGCCGAGATGGACAACGCAATAAAAACTGCCCGCCCCTGATCACTTCCATGACCAGAGGCGGGCAAACGTTCAATGAACGCTCAGCTGATTTCGCGGGCTGTGTCAGCCCTGTTCGGGGTTCTCGTACTCCCCGATGAGCTGCGCCCGCGCGCTCGCGTGGAACCGCAGGTTGAACCCGACGACGGCCGGCGACACATCGGCGTCCGGACCGAGCTTCTCCTGGTCCACCGCGTACACCGTGAAGACGTACCGGTGCGGCCCGTCCCCGGGCGGCGGCGCGGCACCGCCGAAGTCCCTCGACCCGTAGTCGTTGCGCACCTGCACCGCACCCTCGGGCAGCCCCTCGAACTTGCCGCTGCCCGCGCCCGCCGGCAGCTCGGTCACCGAGACCGGGATGTCGAACACGGACCAGTGCCAGAACCCGCTGCCCGTCGGGGCGTCCGGGTCGTAGCAGGTCACGGCGAAGCTCTTGGTCCCGGCCGGGAAGCCCTCCCACCGCAGCTGCGGCGAGGTGTTGCCCTTGGCGTAGACCTGAGCGTCCTTGAGCGTCGCCCCTTCCTCGATGTCCTCGCTCGTCACCGTGAACGACGGGACGGGCGGATGGAAGTCATGGGGGAGCGGCCGCCGCTTGAGCTCGGTCACCTCGGTACCTCCTGATCGATACTGATCGATTACGGAACCCGTTACGGAATCCGCAGTTCCCGAGCCTAGAACCAGTTGCGCTTGCTGCCGACCTCGGACAGCCACTGGTTGAGATAAGCCGCCCAGTCGGTCCCGTGGAAGTCGTGCAGCCCCACCTGGAACGACCGGAAGGTGTCACTGCCCTCGCTGAACAGCCCCGGCTTCTTGTCCATTTCGAGGATGACGTCCATGGCGTGCGCGTCCGCCACGAAGCTCAGCTCGACCTGGTTCAGCCCCCGGTACTGGGACGGCGGGTGGAACTCGACCTCCTGGTAGAACGGCAGCGTCTGCCGCGTCCCCCGGATGTGCCCCTTCTCCAGGTCCGCGTTCCTGAACCGGAAGCCCAGCTGGATGAAGGCGTCCAGGATCGCCTTCTGCGCCGGCAGCGGATGCACGTTGACCGGGTCCAGGTCCCCGGAGTCGACGGCACGCGCGATCTCCAGCTCGGTGGTCACCCCGATGTGCATCCCGCGCAGCGCCTGCCCGTCGATCATCGTGACGGGCGTCTCCCACGGAATCTCCAGCCCGAACGGCACCGCGTGCACGGCTCCGGCCTGCAGCTCGAAGGCACCGCCGAGCCGCGTCTTGCCGAAGCCGATGTTCTGCTTGTACTCCTCGTCGCCGCGCTCCACCTCGACCCGCGCCTGGAGCCCCACGGACAGTCCCTGGATCTCCTGGTTCACCGAGCCGCCCTGGATCCGCACCTCGCCCTGGACGACACCGCCCGGTACGACGTTCACCTCGGTGAGCACCGTCTCGACGGACGCCCCGCCGGCCCCCAGGCTCGCGAGCAGCTTCTTGAACCCCATGACTCTCCCTCTACTACGTACGGACCCTTGATCCCTACAAACGCGATCCGGTCACCACCGGTTCCGGCCCACACCCTGGCAAGCAGACGAATCCTTGACCAGTCCTTGGCGTCCCCGGCCTGGACTAGGCTCGGACGCCATGATCGCGCCCCCGGACCGTACGCCACTCCCCAGGAGCTTCTTCGACCGCCCTGTACTGGAGGTCGCCCCCGACCTCCTCGGCCGCACCCTCGTCCGCACCACCCCGGACGGTCCGATCGCGGTGCGCCTCACAGAGGTGGAGGCGTACGACGGCCCGAACGACCCGGGCTCGCACGCCTATCGCGGCCGCACCCCCCGCAACGACGTGATGTTCGGTCCGCCCGGACACGTGTACGTCTACTTCACCTACGGCATGTGGTTCTGCATGAACCTCGTCTGCGGTCCCGAGGGCACCGCGTGCGCGGTCCTGCTCCGCGCCGGCGAGATCATCGAGGGCGCCGAGCTCGCCCGTAAACGTCGACTTTCGGCCCGATATGACAGAGAACTGGCCAAAGGGCCGGCTCGCCTGGCCACCGCCCTGGGCGTCGACCGGGCCCTGGACGGCACGGACGCGTGTGCCGTCGGCGAGACCCCGTTGCGGATACTGACCGGCGCCCCCGTCCCCTCCGACCAGGTACGCAACGGTCCGCGCACCGGAGTCGCCGGCGAGGGTGGCGACGGTGATGTCCATCCCTGGCGCTACTGGATCGCCAACGACCCCACCGTGAGCCCGTATCGGGCCCATGTACCGCGGCGCCGCTCAAGTTGACGCGTCCCTGGAAGGTGCGTAATGTAGCCCGAGCCGCTTGAACCGGGTACGGCAATCGCCAGCAGCCGGAAGCGGCCACCCACTACCTACGACTTCCCCTGACGGGGTCGATTTTGGCGTGCCTGCATGCCCGAATTCGAACTCACGGAACTCGATTATGAGTCCCGGCGGGAATCGGCTAACGTAGTGAATGTCGAAAGGCCGACGGGCGAAAGCCGAAAAGCCTGAAGACAATCCCGCCGACCGGGAATCGGACGCCGAAAGGATCTGATAGAGTCGGAAACACCGAAGGGAAGCCCGGAGGAAAGCCCGAGAGGGTGAGTACAAAGGAAGCGACCGTTCCTTGAGAACTCAACAGCGTGCCAAAAGTCAACGCCAGATATGTTGATACCCCGTCCGTCGGACATTGCTCCGATGGTCGTGGTTCCTTTGAAGAAAACACAGCGAGGACGCTGTGTGCGAGAGGATCATTCCTCCTCTCGCACCGCTCTCGTGTGTGTCGTCCCGATTACGGGAA